>NZ_JBVKCZ010000050.1:0-55900 GCF_055634335.1 Streptomyces sp. NPDC111802
AAGTTGTGGCCTTCGGTGTGAGGACGGGGGGGGCGGCACTTCGCGTTCACCCGGGGAAGGGAGGGGGGGGGGGAAACGCTGGGGGAGACCTGGCCCGCGGGGAAGCCGGCCCCACGCGCGCGTGCCGTCGCGTCAGCTGTCGCCCGTGCGGGCACCCAGGGTGAGTTCGACGGTGCGGGACTTGCCGTCGCGCTCGTAGCTGATCGTGACCTTGTCGCCGGGCTGGTGGGTCCAGATCTCGCCGATCAGGGTCGGGCCGGAGTCGATCACCCTGTCGTCGAGCTTGGTGATGACGTCACCCGGCTTGAGGCCGGCCTTGGCGGCGGGGCCGCCCGCCTCGACCGCGTCGGAGCCGCTGGCGCCCTGCTCGGTGATCTTGGCGCCGTCGCTGGTGTCCTCCAGGGAGACGGAGGCGCCGATCTTGGCGTAGACCGGCTTGCCGGTCTTGATCAGCTGTTGGGCGACGTACTTGGCCTGGTTGATCGGGATGGCGAAGCCGAGGCCGATCGAACCGGACTGGCTGGTGCCGCCCAGGCCGTTGGCGGCGGACTGGATCGCGGAGTTGATGCCGATGACATTGCCCTGCGCGTCCAGCAGCGGGCCGCCGGAGTTGCCGGGGTTGATCGAGGCGTCCGTCTGGAGGGCGCTCATGTAGGAGGCGTTGCTGCCGGTGCCGTCGCTGGAGGCCACCGGGCGGTTCTTGGCGCTGATGATGCCCGTCGTGACCGTGTTGGACAGACCGAAGGGGGCGCCGATCGCGATCGTGGAGTCGCCGACGGCGACCTTGTCGGAGTCGCCCAGCGTGAGCGGATTGAGGTCGGACGGGGCGCTCTTGAGCTTGACGACCGCCACGTCGTAGCCCTGCGCGTGGCCGACGACCTCGGCGTCGTACTTCTTGCCGTTCGGGAACGTCGCCGTGAGCTTGCCGCCGTCGACCGCGTCGGCGACGACGTGGTTGTTGGTGACGATGTGGCCCTCGGTGTCGAAGACGAACCCGGTGCCGGTGCCGCCCTCGCCGCTGCTGCTCTCCGCCTGGATCGTGACGGTGCTGGGCAGCGCCTTGCCGGCCACTCCCGCCACGGTGCCCGGGTCGCGCTTGACGGAGCCGCCGCTGTCGGAGGCGGAGACGGTCGTCGAGGAGGTGTTGTCGTCGTTCTTGGCCAGGGTGTAGCCGAGGCCGCCGCCCAGGCCGCCCGCGACCAGCGCGGCGATCAGGACCGCGGCGAGCAGGCCACCGCGCCCACGGCCGGGCTTCGGCGCCGGCTGCTGGTACGTGGCACCCCACTCGGAGCCACCGCCCCCACCACCCATACCGGCACCCGCATCGCCTATCCCATGCCCGGCCATTCCGGCACCACCCGGGGCGGCGCCGCCGTCGGCGTACGGCCGAGTGGCGGGCGGCGGGGGCGGCCAGGAGGCGTCGGGTGCCGAACCCTGGGAGGCGGGCGGCTCGGCGCCGCTCGACGCCGGTGGCTGAACACCGTTCGAGGCGTACGGCTGCGACCCGTCGGCTTGCTGCTGCGACCCGTGCGTCGGCTGCTGTGGCCCGTGCGCCGGCTGCTGCGACCCGTCGGTCGGCTGCTGCGCGTCGGCTGCCGCCTGGGCTCCGTACGGCTGTGTGCCGTTCGAGGTCGACGGGGCGGCGTTCGGGACGGGCGGGAGCGGAGTGGTCGGGGCGGCGTCGGCCTGGGGAGCCGGGCGCTCCTGGGGGGCCGGAGCAGCAGGAGCATCCGCCGGCACGGGGGGTGCGGACGGGGCCGGGGGTACCGCGGCGCCCTCGTTCTCGGTGCTCACAGCTTCTCTCCTATAGATCCACGGCTGGGGTTGTCGGTCGCACTCGGTCACGCCCGTCCACGTTTGTTCATGGCCGGTGCGCTTCAGCTGTGCATGTCTTTTGTATGCCGTCAGCTTTTCCCACGGGCCGTCAGAGCACCATAAGCCGTTGCTGTGGGTCCGCGGCCACTCTTTATATAGGTCATGTATGACTAAACGGACGCAATCCCAACGCTCTGGTGACTGCTCCGGTCGCACGCCTACCCCGGTCCGGTGGCACCATGACGCGGTGACCCACGCACGGCAGCAGCAGATCCAAGTCGTCGCCCACCGCGGAGCCTCCGAAGACGCTCCAGAGCACACCCTGGCCGCGTACAAGAAGGCGATCGAGGACGGTGCGGACGCCCTCGAATGCGATGTACGCCTCACCGCGGACGGCCATCTCGTCTGCGTACACGACCGTCGCGTCAACCGTACGTCCAACGGCCGCGGCGCGGTCTCCGCCCTGGAGCTCGCCGAGCTCGCCGCGCTGGACTTCGGGTCCCGCAAGAACCGTGACTCGTGGAAGAACCGGACCGAGGAGCCCGACTGGGAGTTCCGGCCGGAGGACCCCGAGGACACCTCCGTACTGACCCTGGAGCGGCTGCTGGAGCTGGTCGCGGACGCAGGACGGAGGGTGGAGATGGCGATCGAGACCAAGCATCCGACGCGCTGGGCGGGACAGGTCGAGGAGCGGCTGCTGCTCCTGCTGAAGCGCTTCGGGCTCGACGCCCCCGCCTCGGCAGCCGAGTCCCCGGTGCGTGTGATGAGCTTCTCGGCCCGCTCGCTGCATCGCGTGCGCGCCGCCTCGCCGACGCTGCCGACGGTCTCCCTGATGCAGTTCGTCTCACCGCGGCTGCGGGACGGGCGGCTGCCGGCGGGCGTCGGTATCGCCGGTCCCTCGATCCGGATCGTACGCAATCACCCCGCGTACGTGGAGCGTCTGAAGGGGGCCGGTCACCAGGTGCACGTATGGACCGTGAACGAGCCCGAGGACGTCGACCTCTGCGTCGACCTGGGCGTCGACGCCATCATCACCAACCGCCCGCGCGCGGTGCTGCGTCAGCTCGGCCGCTGACACGCACGCGCGCGCGGCCGAGGCTGCACCCCGCCCCCGAGTAAGCGTCGTACAGGGAAACCCCTAAAACCGCTTGAATCCCTGCACAACCTCTTGACCCGGCAGTCCCTTCAGCCCCATCCTCCACTCTCGGCCACACCGAAGAATTCCAGCCATGTCGATTACGGGGAGTGCTCCGGCGCGTTCGGTCCGTATTCGATCGTGGCGAATGCGTCACCGGACAGTGATTGGCCGGTTTCCGGTACAGGCCAATGGGGCATCCACTCCGTGGCGTGGGGCAAAGGAGGTCTCGGGGGTGGCGTTGGTGGTGGCACAGGAGGTGCCCACGTCGTCGAGCATGGCCGTTCCCCATGGTCCTGCGGGCGTGGGGAAAGCGAGACACCGTATGCGTTCGCAGTTGCGCAGGGGTGGCGTGGCGGAATCGGTCATCGACGATGCCGTATTGATTCTTTCCGAACTCTTGAGCAACGCGTGCAAACACGGCAGGCCGCTGGGTGACGCGCTGTCCGGGGACGGCGACGTCCGCGCCGCGTGGCGCGTGGACACGGGCGGCAAGCTCATCGTGGAGGTGACGGACGGAGGCGGACCCACCCGCCCTGCTCCGGCCACGCCCTCGGTCACCGCACACGGCGGCCGTGGGCTGAACATCATCACCGCCCTCGCCGACGACTGGGGCGTACGGGACGACGCCCGGGGCGAGGTGACGGTCTGGGTCGTGGTCCACGACGACGTGCACGATCCGGATATCGGGCACCCTCGGGACGACTTCGCTACGCGCGTTGCGGCTCCGTCGGTGAGCGCGATATCCGGCCTCGACTTCGCGGACGCCTTCGACGACCTGGACTGAAGAGCGGACCCGGATCGAGGTATCGGTTCGACCGAGACACCGGTCCGGCCGAGGCCCCGGTTTCGGCGAAGACACCGGTTTCGGCGACGGCCGAGCACTCGCCCCGGGCCGCCCTTACTCCCGGCACGACCTGACGGGTTGTCCACAGCCTCCCGTCGGTCATGGCCTGAACGGCTAGGCTCGCGCCCGTACCAGACGAGCCGTAACCGGGAGACATCCACCATGGCCAAGAAGCGAGTCCAGACCAAGGCCAAGCGCCCGCAGATCGTGGACGGAGAGATCCCGGTTGTCGGCGCGCGCGAGCCCTGCCCGTGTGGCAGCGGCCGGCGCTACAAGGCCTGTCACGGCCGGGCCGCCGCGCAGGCGGTGACCGAGCTGGTGCAGCGCCCGTTCGAGGGACTGCCCGGTGAGTGCGACTGGGTGGCCCTGCGCGAGCTGGTGCCGGCCGCCACCGCCGAACTGCCCCTGAAGGGCGGCCTCCCCGAGGGCGTCCCGTCGGTCACGCTGGCCACGGTGCTGCCGATGGCCTGGCCCGCCCTGCGCCGCGACGACGGCTCGGTGCTGCTCGGCCTGCAGAACGACACGGCGTCGGGCGACATCAGCCGCGACCTCGCGGACACCCTCCAGCAGGCCCTCACCGCACGGCCCGGCACCCCGGTCCAGGGTCGCCGCGCTCCCGCCGACGGTCCGCGGCTGCAGGATCTGCTCGATCCCGAAGGCGCGTTCGAGCCAGTTGTTCACCCGGGCTTCGAGTTCTGGGTCCCGGACGCGGAGAACGCCACTCCGGAGGTGGCCGCATCCCTAGAGCGGGCCAACGCCGCGGCCATCCCGACCGTGAAGCTGACCGGCGTGGACGCCGCCTACTGGTGCGAGACGCCGGACAAGAACCACCTGCGCTGGGTCATGCCGCACCCCGAGGAGCAGCTTCTGGACGCCCTCGCGCGGCTGCACGCGGCGGGCCGGTCGAACCTCGGCGAGGGCACCCGCCTCGTGGGTTCCTTCCGCGCTCACGGCCTCACGGTGCCGGTCTGGGACCTGCCGAGCGGTGTCGGCGCGGAGGACGTGGAGAAGCCGGCGGCCGAGTTCGCCGAGCGCCTCGCCGCGGCCCTGGCCACGGACGCTCCGCTCACCCCCGACGAGCGTCGCGCGCGTGGCGGCCTGACCAACCGGCAGGTCACGCTCAGCTGACGCACAGCGCGGAGATCGGGTTCGGCTGAACGGCCGTTCAGCCGAACGGGCCCGCGCGGGAGAGGTGAATCCGATCACAACTCCCCTGCGGAGCAAGGGAATCCGTGACTTGAAAGCCCGGATCGAATTTGCGAACTGCCGATCTCTTGTTACCGTTCCATTAGCCCGGTTGCTGGTGCATCCCCCGTCGCCAGCAACCGGGTCTTTCCATGTGCGCGCTCCTTTACGGAATGACGTCGAACGTCAACTGCCCGAGGGCGCTTCCGAATTGTCCGGGGCGGCGTTGCTCGCAGAGCGCAGCAGCAGCGCCCCGCCCCCGGCCCGCTCCGCGATCTCCGTGACCGCCGTGTAGGCGTCCAGCCCCGCGCGCGTGCGCTCCCGGGGCGTCTCGCACGTCCCCGGCTCGTCCTCGGCCCCCACCGCACAGCGCATCTGCACCGTGCGTCCACCGGGCCCCATGAGGCTCAGTACGGAGTCCAGCGCACCACCGGTCGCATTGCGGAAGTAGGTGCGCGCCCAGGTGTCCTCACCCTGCGTGAGGACACAGGTCTGCGCCTCGACACCCTCGGGCGAGGTGAGTTCGGGACCGCAGCGCACGGCGGTGGCAAGGCCGAGGTCGAGCAGCGCCGCGGAGTCGCTGGGCGTGACCGAGGGCGCCTTGGCGTCGCCGCGCGGGGACGGACGTACGGCGGCGTCCTTCGGGGCGTGCGGGGTGGACCGTTCGGACGTCCGCACGGCGGCGCGGCCCGCCTCGACGACCTGGCCGGCGGCCGCCCAGGCCAATGGCAGGGCGACCGCGGCCGCCGCGACGGACGCGAGGGCGATCAGACGGACTCTTCGCTGGTTGGGCCCGCGGCGATGCGACGACGGTGCCCTTTTTCCCCTGGAATGACGCGGCATATCCGGAAGATAACGACCATGCGTGCGTGCGCCGTTCCGCGCGCGCCGGACACCCCTACAACTCGGGTGCGCTCACACCCGTACGAGTGAGGGCCTCGACCACTGCGTCGACCACGGCCTCCACATCGGGCACCCACGGCGAGGCCGAGCCGGGCAGCGGGGCGCGCTGCCAGCTGATCGCGCCCTGGCCCGTCTCGGACGGAGGCAGGGCGATGTAGCCGCCCTCGCCGTGGAAGCGGAGGGAGCCGGGGACGAAGTCCTTGGCGTACAGCAGTTCGCCCAGCTGTTCCATGGAGTACGGCTTCACCAGGATCGCCCAGCGGGCGGGCGAGGCGACGACCGGGCCGAGGCGCATACCCATGCGGTCGAGTGCGGTCAGGGCGTGCGCGGCCGGCAGGGCGGGCAGGCTGACCGCGCAGGGGGCCTTGCCGCCGGTGGCGAGGATGATCGGCGCCGCGGGGCGGTTGCCCCACCACCAGCGCACCATGCGCTCGTCGGTGGTGGCCGCGAGGAGGCCGGGGTCGAAGGGGTGGGCACCGGGAACCGTGCACTCCGGGTCGGGGCAGCCGCAGCGGGAGTGCCCCTGCGGGTGCGTCGTCACTCCCGGGAGTACTGGCCACTGCCATTCCGTCGCAAAGGTCAGGGCCGCGCTGATCAGCTCAGGCTTCCCGTCACCGCGCAGGAGCCTGCGTCGCCTTCCGAGGATCTCGCGCATGAGCGCTCGTTCCTTTCCGTTGCACCGCTGGCAACACCGTGGACCACATCACACCATGTGTCGATCACTTCACTGTGCGTACCTGTTGGCGCATCACACCCCTGCCTTGAGCAAGGGGAACCCCTATGGGCCGAGCGTTGGCTGCTTCCGCGGCAGCCTCGCCCATACCGCGTCTACCAAAAGCATGGGCGTGGCGTGGGGTGGCGAAGTCTGGCGTTTTGCCGTCGCGCGTATTTCTCTTCGCCTCCGCCACGGGAGGATGGGGCACGATCGTCAGTGGCTAAGACGCCCGGGTCCGTCACCAGGTTCCGGGTGGTTCTCAACCACCCCTGGCCTTCACCGAGTACGTACCCATCACGACCGCTGTGACGCTTCGTGGAGCGAAACCAGTCGACCGCAATACGCCGTTCCCTGAGGCAGTTTTAAGCCAACTTTGCCTTTGCGCAAGAGGTCTACGAGGAGTGCTCCGGTTGCCCATGGACACCAGGAATCCCAGCAGGACAATGCTGGACATCCCCTTACGAGTGCGTGTACATGTGGAGACACTGCTAGCGGCGCAGAATGACATGGGGGTTTGCGATGCTTTTGAGCAATACGCACCGGTCGGAAAGCCGGACGCCATGAACGCCCCTCACCCTCCGAAAGTGGCCGGAATCGATTCGACGGTTCCCTCGCCCGCACACACTGTCGCGCCCGCGCCCGTAACCTCCGGCAGTTCCACGGTCGCCCCGCCGAACGCACCGGGCGCGCTGCTTCAGGACCGTCTCGCCGGCTGGGTCTCGGACCTGACGACGCTCCACGAACTCACCGAGCGCCTGGCCCGTACGAGCGCACTCGCCGAGGCCCTGGAGGAACTGCTGCGCGCCGGATCCGCCCTGGTCGGCGCCCGCCGCGGCCTCGTCGTACTGGAGCCGGCGGACGGGCTCGGCCCCGACACGACCATCGGCCTCGGCCTGGCGCGCGCCGACCTCGGACACATCGAGACCGTCCCGCGCAGCGCGATGTCGTACGGCAGGATCCTGGACGGGCTGCCCGGCGGCGACGGCGAGATCGCCCAGCCCGACCTGCTCTCCGAGGACGGACTCGACCCCCGCCACCGCGAGGTCGCCGCCCGCCTCGGCTACGCCGCCAGCTACGCCTTCCCCCTGACCACCGAGGACGCCGGCCGCCTCGGCGCCGCCGTATGGCTGTACGACGAGCCCGCCGAACCGTCCGAGCGCCAGCGCCACCTCATCGGGCTGTACACCCGCTACGCCACCGAGCACCTGGCCCGGCTCCTCGAAGTCGAGCGCACGCGCGCGTGCATGCGGACGATGGCCGAGGAGCTGCTCCCCTCCCGACTGCCCCGCATGGCCGGCGTCCAGCTGGCCGTCCGGCATCGCACCGGCCCGCGCGGGGGCGGCGACTGGTACGACGCGCTGCCGCTGCCGGACGCCGCGCTCGGCCTCGCGGTCGGCTCGGTGACCGGGTCCGGGCCCAGCGCGGTCGCCGCGATGGGACGGCTCAGGGCGAGTCTGCGGGCGTACGCCGTCATGGAGGGCGAGGACCCGGTCGCGGTCCTGTCCGACCTGGAGCTGCTGCTCAGGCTCACCGAGCCCGCGCGCTCGGCCACCGCCCTGTTCGCCTACTGCGAGCCCGCCCTGCGCAAGATCACGCTGGCCGGCGCAGGGCACACCCCGCCGCTGCTGATCGGCGACCGGCGCACCGAGTTCGTGGAGACCTCCGTCTCCGCCCCGCTGGGCATGCTGGCGTGCTGGGAGGCGCCGAGCGTGGAGCTGACGGCAGAAGCCGGAGAGACGGTTCTGCTGTACACCGACGGGCTGCTGCACCGCACCGGCGACCCCACCGACCGCGCCTTCGCGCGGCTGCACGCCGCGGCGGCAGGGGTGCCCAGGGCGGTCCGGCACGACCCGGACGCCGTCGTCGACCACGTCCTGCGGACCGTGCTGCCGGGCGGGGTGGATCAGGCGGACAGCGACGAGGACGTCGTACTTCTGGCCGCTCGCTTCGAGTAGCGGCTCGTGGCCCTCGGTGACCACCCATAACAGGCGCGTTGCCTGCGGCATAGCAGAGGCGGCCGCTGGTCCTTCGCCCCTGGGCCCTCGCGTGCACGACCATACGATGGACGGGGTCGAATGCCGTATCGAGGAGGATGACCGTGGCCGACGAGCTCACCCCGGCTGTGCCAGATCTTGCTGCTGCCGCAGCGGGCCCGGAGACCCCGGAGACCGAGTCTGAAGAGCCGATCAAGCAGCGCAAGAACGGCCTGTACCCGGGCGTTTCCGACGAGCTCGCCGAGAACATGAAGTCCGGCTGGGCCGACACGGAGCTGCGTGACCTGGAGCCGATCCCCCAGGCCGCCGAGACCGCCGCGCGGCGCGCCGCGCTGTCGGCGCGGTTCCCCGGTGAGCGTCTGGTGATCCCCGCGGGCAACCTGAAGACCCGTTCGAACGACACCGAGTACCCCTTCCGGGCGTCGGTCGAGTACACGTACCTCACCGGCAACCAGACCGAGGACGGCGTGCTCGTCATGGAGCCCGTCGCCGACGGTCACAAGGCGACGATCTACCTCCTGCCGCGCTCCGACCGCGAGAACGGCGAGTTCTGGCTCTCCGGCCAGGGCGAGCTGTGGGTCGGCCGCCGGCACTCGCTCACCGAGGCGGGGAAGCTGTACGGCATCCCGGCCTCCGATGTGCGCGAGCTCACCGACAAGCTGCGCGAGGCCACCGGCCCGGTCCGGGTCGTCCGTGGCTTCGACGCCGGCATCGAGGCCGCGCTGACGGACAAGGTCACCGCCGAGCGGGACGATGAGCTGCGCGTCTTCCTCTCCGAGGCACGGCTGGTCAAGGACAAGTTCGAGATCGGCGAGCTGCAGAAGGCCGTCGACTCGACCGTGCGCGGCTTCGAGGACGTCGTGAAGGTCCTCGACAAGGCCGAGGCGACCTCCGAGCGCTACATCGAGGGCACGTTCTTCCTCCGCGCGCGCGTGGAGGGCAACGACGTCGGCTACGGCTCCATCTGCGCCGCCGGACCGCACGCGTGCACGCTGCACTGGGTGCGCAACGACGGGCCCGTGCGCTCCGGTGACCTGCTGCTGCTCGACGCGGGCGTCGAGACGCACACGTACTACACGGCCGACGTCACGCGCACGCTGCCGATCAACGGCCGCTACAGCGAGATCCAGAAGAAGATCTACGACGCCGTGTACGAGGCCCAGGAGGCCGGCATCGCGGCCGTGCAGCCGGGCGCGAAGTACCGGGACTTCCATGACGCCTCGCAGCGGGTGCTCGCCGAGAAGCTGGTCGAGTGGGGGCTCGTCGAAGGGCCGGTCGAGCGGGTGCTGGAGCTGGGCCTTCAGCGGCGGTGGACGCTGCACGGCACCGGGCACATGCTCGGCATGGACGTGCACGACTGCGCCGCCGCGCGCGTGGAGTCGTACGTCGACGGCACGCTGGAGGCGGGCATGGTGCTGACCGTCGAGCCGGGGCTGTACTTCCAGGCCGACGACCTGACCGTGCCGGAGGAGTACCGGGGTATCGGTGTGCGGATCGAGGACGACATTCTGGTGACGGCCGACGGCAACCGGAATCTGAGCGCCGCGCTGCCTCGGCGGTCGGACGAGGTCGAGAGCTGGATGGCATCTCTGAAGAGCTGACTTGGGGATTGATGGCCGGGTACCAACAGGGTGTCCGGCCATCTTTGCCGTCTGCGGGTCGTGGGGGCTGGTCGCGCCCACGCGGCGGAGCCGCATATGTCACAGCCCCGCGCCCCTGAGGGGGTTGGTGTGGACCTGCACATAGAGCTCGCCGCCGCCGACGGACGTCGTGCGGGGCTCGAGAGGGCCCTGCGTGATGCCGTACGGGACGGGCGGCTCGCTCCTGGGGCCCGGTTGCCCGCCACCCGGCGGCTCGCCGATGAGCTGGGGATCTCTCGGAACACCGTCAAGGCGGCCTACGACCAACTCGTCGCCGAGGGATATCTGACCGCTCGGCAGGGATCGGGAACCCAGGTCGCGGCGCTGCCACCGGTCGACGCCGAACCGCCGGAGGCCGCCGCACGCGCGCGTGCGCCGCGTTTCGATCTGCGGCCCGGGAGCCCGGACGTAGGGGCGTTTCCGGCGGCGGCCTGGTTGCGGGCGTTGCGCAGGGCGATCGCCACGGCGCCCTCGATGGCGTACGACTACGGCGATCCGCGCGGGCGGATCGAGCTGCGGACCGCGCTGTCGGGCTATCTGGGGCGGGCGCGTGGGGTGATCGCGCCGCCCGAGCGGATCGTGATCACCTCCGGGTATGTGCAGGGACTGGCGCTGCTCACGCGCGTGCTGGAGGGCGGCGTCGTCGCCATGGAGGATCCCGGGCTGCCGTTCCATCGGGACGTGGTGCGGCGGGGCGGGGGTGTCGTCGTGCCCGTGCGGGTGGACGAACGGGGTGCGTGCGCGGGGGAGTTGGGGGATTGGGACGCCGTTGTCGTCACGCCCGCGCATCAGTACCCGACCGGTGTGACCCTGCACCCGGAGCGAAGGCGGGCGCTCACCGACTGGGCACGCGCGCGTGGCGGGCTGATCGTCGAGGACGACTACGACGGGGAGTTCCGCTACGACCGCCAGCCCGTCGGCGCGCTGCAAGGGATGGCGCCGGGCCAGGTGGCGTACCTGGGCACCGCCTCGAAGACGCTCGGCCCCGCGCTGCGGCTCGGCTGGATGGTGTTGCCGCCGCATCTGGTGGACGCCGTCGCCGACGCCAAGCTGCACAGCGACCATCACACCGAGTCCATCGGTCAGTTGGCGCTCGCCGAGCTGATCGACAGCCATGCGTACGACCGTCATGTGCGGGCCTGCCGCCTGCGGTACCGCAGGCGCCGGGACCGGCTGCTGGAACGGCTCGGAGCGCATCGGCGCGTGCGGGGGATCGCGGCCGGGCTGCACGCGCTGGTGGAGGTCGACGACGAGGCACGGGTGCTGGCGCGTGCGGAGGCGGAGGGGCTCGCGGTGGGGCGGCTGGGTGAGCACTGGCATACGCCGGGCCGGGCCGAGGGGCGGCCGCAGGGGCTGGTCGTGGGGTACGGGACGCCTCGGGAGCGGGTGTATCCGGAGGCCTTGGAAGTGCTGGGAAAGGTGCTGGAAGGGGCCTGAATTGGGCCACTGAGACGCATCGGTATTGGGCCTGTCGATGGGTCCACCGGATCCTTAACGTCGTTGGCATGACCACCCGTCTCCTCCCGCCCGCGGGACCGCAACGCGTCCTGGCCTCGGCCCAGTTGGCCAACTCGATCGGCGACGGCGCCTACTACGTGACGTCGGCGCTGTACTTCACCCATGTCGTCGGCATCGCGCCCGCGCGCGTGGGGCTCGGACTGACCGTCGCCTGGGCCGTCGGCTCGCTGGCGGGGGTGCCGCTCGGGCGGCTCGCCGACCGGCGCGGGCCGCGGGGCACCGCGGTGCTGCTCGCGCTGGCGACGGCGCTGGCGGTGGCGTCCTTCCTGGTCGTCCGCGGCTTTGTGCCGTTCGTCGTGGCCGCGTGCGCGTACGCGACCGCCCAGTCGGGGCTGGCGGCGGCCCGGCAGGCGCTTCTGGCGGGGCTGGTGTCCGCCGGGGACCGGACGGGGCTGCTGGCGCATCTTCAGTCCACGCTCAACGCCGGGCTGGCGGTGGGGGCGGGGCTGGGTGGGCTGGCGCTGAGCGCCGGGACTCGGGAGGCGTATCTCGCGGTGTTCGCCTTGGACGCGGTGAGCTTCGTCGTGTGTGCGGGGGTGCTGGTGCGGCTGCCGACCGTGGAGCCCGTTCCCGGGCGCGGCCGGGATTCCCTCGGTGTGCTGCGGGACCGCCCGTACGCCCTGGTCACCTTCCTCAACACCGTCCTGCTGCTGCGGATGCCGCTGCTCAGTCTCGGGCTGCCGCTGTGGATCGCCGAGCGGACGGACGCGCCGGCCTGGCTGGTCTCCGCGCTGTTCGTGCTCAACACCGGGGCGGTGATGGCGTTCCAGGTGCGCATGGCGCGCGGCGTCACCGGGCTTGCGTCGGCCACGCGCGCGGTGCGGCGGTCGGGCTGGGTGATGCTGGCGGCGTGCGCGGTGTTCGCGCTGTCGGCGGGGGCCTCGCCGCGGGTGGCCGCCGGGGTGCTGGTCGCGGGGGCGGTGCTGCAGGTCGTCGCCGAGATGGGGCAGTCCGCGGGGTCCTGGCAGTTGTCGTTCGAGCTGGCGCCGGCGGATCGGGTGGGCGAGTACCAGGGGTTCTTCGGAACGGGCGTGACCGTGGCGCGCACACTGGGGCCGCTCGTCCTGACCTCGCTTCTGGTGGGGTGGGGGACGCCGGGGTGGCTGCTGCTGGGGGCGGTGACGCTGGCCGCGTCGTACGCCATGGGGCCGGCGGCGCGGTGGGCCGCCGGCACCCGTGTGCGCCGGGAGGTCAAGCGGCCCGCGCCCGTGGCCTGACGGGCAGGGCGTCCAGGAACAGCGCCCCCGCGAGCAGCCCGGCACTCCCCCGCGGACTCCACGCGCGCGCGTGCAGGTCGGCGTCGAGGGCCGCCAAGGCCTGCGGCGCGGGTGGGCCGCCGGCACCCGAGTGCGCCGGGAGGTCAAGCGGCCCGCGCCCGTGGCCTGACGGGCAGGGCATCCAGAAACAGCGCCCCCGCGAGCAGCCCGGCACTCCCCCGCGGACTCCACGCGCGCGCGTGCAGGTCGGCGTCGAGGGCCGCCAAGGCCTGCGCACCGGCCTCCGTGGCCGTGCCGCCCGCCTCCAGGACGCCGCGGGCGCCCGCCTGGACGTGCCGGAGGCCGATCGGGCCCGCGGTGTAGAGGAGTTCGGTGTCCTGAAGGGTGGACATCACGGTGAGCAGGGCGTCCAGGCGGGCCTGTTCCTCCGTGGCGCCGGCCGCGCGGGCCGTGGTGAGCGCGTCCAACGCCCGCCGGACGTGCGGGAATCCGGCCCGTGCCTCGCCGCGTGCCCCGGCGGCGCCGTACTTCGCGGACACCGACGAGCCCCGGGAGGGCCTGCGCGGGGCGCGTCTGTCGGTGTGGGCGGCGATGCGCCTGGCGGTCGCGGCGACGTCCCGCGCGTCGGCCCGGGGGTCCAGCGCGGCCGCGGCGACCAGCAGGCCGAGCGCCCACAGGGCGCCCCGGTGGCCGCCGCCCGCGAGATGTACCGAGTGCTCGGTGCATCTGCCGATCGCGCCGAGTTCCGTACGGAGCCCCGGGGTCGGCTCGCCCGTGCGCCGGGCGGCAGCGGCCATCGCCGCGAGGCCCGGTGCGAGCGACTTCGCCGACCAGCGCAGCATGCGGTGGTCCCGGCGGGTGACGCGGGCGCCCAGGTCGCGCGGGTCGGGCAGGCCCGGCTTGGGAGCCAGGGCCAGTTGCCCGGTCAGCGCGGTCACGGCGGCCCGCGCGAGCGCCTCGTCCTCGCGGCTGCTCATGGCCGTACCCCCTACGAGGAGGCGGAGGCCGACGGGGTGCCGCTGGGCGCGTCGCTCGGGGCGCCGCTCGGCGGGGCACCGCCCTCGCCGCCACCGCCACCGCTGCCCGCGCCGGTGTTCTCGGCGTCGGGGTCGACGGCGACGGTGAGGAAGCCCTTGTAGCCCTTGGCGGGGTCCTTCTTGTGCACGGCCTTCAGGGTCAGCAGGCCGCTGGAGGCGCCGCCGCCGTCGTAGACCATGTCGTTGTCGAGGGTGGTGTAGCTGCCGGAGTGCCGCGAGTAGGGCTCCAGCGTGAAGATCTCCTCGGCGATCCCGTCGTCGAAGAACAGCTGACCGGTGTAGTTGACCTTGCCGCCCTCGTAGGTGCCGTCCTCCTTCTGGCCGCCGGTGTGCACCTTCAGGTGGATATGGCAGGTGCGCGGGGTGTACCAGCCGGGGAAGATCGTCTCGAACTTGACGACCCCGCCCGCGTCGGCGATCTGGTAGCCGCGCAGATAGGTGTTGTCGTCGGCGGTCGAGCCGTCCTCGCTCTCGGCGGGCGCGGAGCCGCCGGGGTTGGCCGTGGTGTAGCCGGAGTAGTGGCCCCAGGCGTCGCAGTGCCAGATCTCGACGGCGGCACCCTTGACCGGGGTGCAGCCGTCGGTGGCGTCCACGACGGTGAGGCGCAGCGTCAGCGGGACGCCGCTCTTGCCCTCGGTGATGTCCTTTCTCACCAAGGCGCCGTCGAGGTAGTACGGGCCTTCGGTGACGCTCGACATCAGCGTCATGCAGCCGGAGCTCTCCGAGGCGCTCGCGGAGGCGGTCGCTGTGACGCCGGTGTCGGCGAAGGCCGCCTGGTAACCCGCGACGGCGAGCCCGCCGGCCGCCACGGTGCCTCCGGTCACCGCGATCGCGCGGCGCCGGGTGATCGACTTGTCCTTGTGGTTTCCCGTCATGGCCGGGAAATTAGGGACGCCACCCATCAGGGGGTTGGGGTGGCGCTGTGCGGCGGCTGTGAGTTGCTGAGGAAGCCGGAGCCGCCGGATTGCGTCGCGACGGTTCCTACACCGCCATCAACGGCGCGTCCTTGCGCCACTTCAGGATCTTGTCGAAGCTCACCACCGCACCGCCCAGGCCCGGCTTGTTGCCGATCTGGACGTGGTCGGCGAGTTCACTGATGAGGCACAGCCCCCGGCCGTTCTCGGCGTCGGAGGACGCCGGGCGCGGGGCGCGGTGGAGTGCGGTGAACCCCGGGCCCGAGTCGGCGACTTCGATGTGGCACTTCTCGCCGTCCAGATAGGCCGTGACGCGGTACGCCTGGGGCGAGCCGTCCGGAGTGGTGGCGCCGCCGTGCTCGACGGCGTTGGCGCAGGCCTCGCTGAGGGCGACGGAGAGGTCGTACGAGACGTCCGGGTCGACGCCCGCCGTCTCCATGGTGCCGAGCAACAGGCGCCGGGCCAGAGGAACGCTCGCGGCTTCACGGCGCAGATGGAGTGACCACCAGATGCTCATGCTCCAGCCTCCTGGCCGCGGCTCGACATACCGTTACGTATTGCCGCGAGTGCCCACCTGTAAGCACATCATTGACGTGATGCCGCCCATATGGTCGATGCGCCTACGCGGGAATCGGTGTATGTGGGGGCGGCCCACACCAGAAGGTGACCTTCCGCTCGTACCTCATCTTGTGGACCTGCCGTATGGCGGTCATAAGGCCAGTGCGATGATGAGCCCGCCATGACTGCCCCCCACCCGCGCACGGCGCGCTCCGGAAGCGATCTCCGGATACTGCGGGCCGCGGTGTTCGCCGCGGTCTGCGTCGTGCTGGCCGGGATCGGGCATGTGCTGGGCTCCTGCGCCACGATCCCGCTGTGGACGATGGGCGCGGGGTTCCTGGGGGTCCTTCTCGTCACCGTGCCGTTCACGGGGCGCGAGCGCTCACTGACCGGGATCGCGGCGCTGCTCGCGGTCGGACAGACCGTGCTGCACACGCTGTTCGGGCTGGGGCAGCACGGGGCGGCGACCGCCGGGGCGACGGCCTCGGCCTCCGCGTCCGACACCGCGCTCGTCCAACAGGCCGCGCGGCTCGTGTGCGGCACCGCGGCGGCGGCCATCAGCCCCGCACAGGCCCAGCGGATCCTCACCGAGGCGCGGATCGGCACCGGCACCGGCACGGGCACGGGGGCGCATGCCGCGCACCGGTCGGCGGACGCGATGTCCGCCGCCACCGACTCCTCCGCCGCGCTGCTGCCCTCCCTTCCCATGCTGCTGGCCCACCTGCTCGCGGCGGTCGTCGCGGGATGGCTGCTGCGGCGCGGGGACCTGGCCCTGCTGCGGATCGTCGAGATGTCCGCCCCGTCGGCGCATTCGGTCGCCGAGGGGGCTCTCGTACGATCCCTGCGCGGAGCGCTCGCGCTGGTGCGCGCCCTGCGTGCCGGGCTGCCGGGCGCACCTGAGAGGGGCCCGCGCTTCCTGCGCACCGAGTCACTCGCGCGTCCCGCACCGCGCACCGTAGCTCTGCAGCACACGGTGATCAGGCGCGGCCCGCCGGCCGCCGCGTTCGACCTCGCTGCCTGACACGACGCGACCGCCGCTCCACTGCCGTGGGACGCAACCCCCTTCCGTGGGTTGCCCTTCCACATCCGTGGGATGAGGGCCGCCGTCGTGCGGCACGCGCGCGTGCGCTGTTCCCGATCGAGGGACGCTCTTTCCCGCCGACCCCGCGTGATCGGGCACCGCTGCGCACGCGTACTCCTCTTCACCACAGAAATCCCGAATCTCACTCACAGTGGAGTGCTCCGTATGAAGGCCTCTCGTATCGCCGCCGCAGGCGTCCTCGCCGGCACGAGCGTGCTCGCCCTGTCCGTGCCCGCCTTCGCCCACGTCAGCGTGCAGCCGGAGGGCACCGCCGCCAAGGGCGGTTACGCGGTCGTCGACTTCAAGGTGCCCAACGAGCGCGACAAGGCCTCGACCACCAAGCTCGAAGTCACCTTCCCGACCGACCACCCGCTGGCCTCCGCGATGCCGGAGCCGATCAACGGCTGGGACGTCAAGGTCACCAAGTCCACGCTGGACAAGCCGATCGAGATGCACGGCGAGAAGATCTCCGAGGCCGTCTCCAAGATCACCTGGACCGCCACCGGCGACGGCGTCAAGCCGGGCTTCTTCCAGAAGTTCCCCGTCTCCGTCGGCCAGCTCCCCGAGGACACCGACGAACTCGTCTTCAAGGCGCTCCAGACGTACGACAACAAGGAGGTCGTGCGCTGGATCGAGGTCCCGCAGGAGGGCCAGGACGAGCCCGAGAACCCGGCGCCCGTGCTCGCGCTGTCCGCCGCCGAGGACGGTCATCACGGCTCGTCGTCCTCCGACAAGGCCTCCGACTCCGACTCCGACGACGCCGAGGCCGCCTCCGCGAAGACCGAGGCCGCCGAGCCCGCCGACAGCAGCGACACCACGGCCCGCGTCCTGGGCGTGGTCGGCATCGTCGTCGGCGCGCTGGGTGTGGCGTACGGCGTGCTCGCCGGCCGTCGTCGCGGCGACGCCTGACGACCCCTTCGGTTCACGGCGCGCGCCGGGCACACCCGGTGCGCGCCGGAGCTCTCACAACTGGGACATTTCTCCATGCACACGAAGACCCGTAAGACGACCTTCGCCGCGGCCGCCCTGCTCGCCGCCGCGACCCTGACCCTGACCGCCTGCGGCAACGGTGACGACGGCGCCTCGCCCGTGACCGTGGTCTCCGAGGAGGCCGGCTCGGACAAGGCGGCCATCGTGCTCGACAAGCCGTTCGAGAAGCCGGACATGGTCCTCACCGACACGAACGGCAAGAAGTACGACCTCCGCAAGGAGACCCAGGGCAGGCCGACGCTGATCTACTTCGGCTACACCAACTGCCCCGACGTCTGCCCGCTGACGATGAACAACATCGCCGTCGCCAAGAAGCAGCTGCCCAAGGCGCAGCAGGACGAGCTGAGCGTCGTGTTCGTCACCACCGACCCGCAGCGCGACACCGCGTCCGCGCTCGGCAAGTGGCTCAAGGGCATCGACTCGCAGGTCGTCGGCCTGACCGGCGACTTCGACACCATCCAGGCCGGCGCCCGCACCCTCGGCATCTCCATCGAGCCGCCGCACAAGGACAAGAACGGCAAGACGGTCTCCACGCACGGCACCCAGGTCATCGCGTTCTCGCCGAAGACCGACGCCGGGTACGTCCTCTACACCGAGGACGCCACCGTCGACGACTACACCAAGGACCTCCCCGAGCTGATCAAGGGGGAGAAGCCGTGAGGCGTGTCGTCGCGCCCGTCGCGGTACTGACCGGGGCCCTGGTCCTCGCGGGCTGCGGCTCCGAGGACGCACAGGACTCCAAGGCCGAGGTGTCGGTCAGCGGCGCCTACATGCCGCAGCCCGTCTCCGACTCCATGGCGGCCGGCTATCTGACGGTCACCAACAAGGGCGGAACGAAGGACGAGTTGACGTCCGTCACCAGCGATGTGGGTGAGGTGACCGCCCATGAGACCGCCGGCGGGTCGATGCAGCAGGTCGAGGACCTCGCCGTCCCCGCGCACGGTCAACTCGTGTTCAAAAGCGGCGGCAACCACCTGATGTTCGACAAGCTGCAGCGGAAGCCCGAGCAGGGCGAGACGGTGACCCTGAAGCTCCAGTTCGCCGAATCCGGCACGGTCACGGTCCAGATGCCGGTGAAGTCGGCGACGTACACCCCGAAGACCGGACACTGAGGGAGATATCGCCTTGACCCAGACCATCGCCCCCCGCGTCCGGACCCTGGTGCTGCTGCTCCTGGCCGCCACCGGTCTGCTCCTCGCCGGCGCCGGACCGGTCTCCGCGCACGCCGCGCTGACCGGCAGCGACCCCCAGCAGGGGGCGGTGGTGGACAAGGCCCCGACGCAGGTCTCGCTGACCTTCTCCGAGAAGGTCGCCCTGTCCGACGACTCCCTGCGTGTGCTCGACCCCAAGGGCAAGCGCATCGACCGGGGCGACCCGGCCAACCTCAGCGGCACGACATACGCCGTGAAACTCCGCGACGACCTGCCCGACGGCACGTACACCGTCACCTACCAGGTGGTGTCCGAGGACAGCCATCCCGTCGCCGGCGCCTACACCTTCTCCATCGGCGCCCCCTCCCAGACCACCGTCTCGGTCTCCGGCCAGACAGCGGGCGGCGGGGTCGTCGGCGCGCTCTACGGCTTCGGGCGGTATGTGTCGTACGCCGGTTTCATCGTCATGGTCGGCGGTGCCGCCTTCGTGCTCGCCTGCTGGCAGCGCGGGGCGGGTGTGCGGGCGTTGCAGCGGCTGACCGTCTCCGGCTGGCTGGCCCTGACCGCCGCCACGCTCGGCCTGCTGCTCCTGCGCGGCTCGTACACCGGTAGCGGGAAGGTCGGCGACATCTTCGACCTGGAGCTGCTCGGGCAGGTGCTCCAGACCAAGACCGGTGCGGCCCTGGTGTCCCGACTGCTGCTGCTCGCCGCGGCGGCACTGTTCATCGCGGTGCTGTTCGGGGCGTACGAGAAGCGGGAGGACGAGGAGAAGCGGGACCTGACCTTCGGACTCGCCATCGGCGGGACGGTCGTGGCGGCGGGGCTCGCGGCGAGCTGGGCGATGTCCGAGCACGCCTCGACCGGGCTGCAGGCCGGGATCGCGATGCCGGTCGACATCCTCCATCTGCTGGCCGTCGCGGGCTGGCTCGGCGGGCTGGCCGCGCTGCTCGTCGCCCTCTACCGAGCGCCCGCGGACTCACCGGTCGACGGGTCGGCGGTACGGCGGTTCTCGGGCGTCGCCTTCGGCAGTGTGCTGGCGCTGGTCGCGACCGGGATCTACCAGTCGTGGCGGCAGCTCGGCTCGTGGTCGGCGTTCACCGACACGCGATATGGGCAGTTGCTGCTGGTCAAGATCGGGCTCGTGGTGCTCCTGGTGGGCATCGCGTGGGTCTCGCGGCGGTGGACGGCACGGCTGGCGGAGACGGTCGTGGTGGAGCCGCGGGAGGACGAGGAGGAGAAGGAGCGCGCTGCCGCACGGGCCGGTTCGGCGTCCGGTTCGGCCGGCTCCGGCTCGGCCGGCTCCGGCTCGGCCGGCTCCGGCTCGGCTGACGGTTCGACTGCCATTTCGGCCGGCAAGGGCGACGCTACTTCCGGCACGAAGGCCGGCGGCTCCGAGCGCGCCGCGCAGCTCGCCCGGCAGCAGGCCGCGATCGACACCGCACGGCAGAAGCAGCGGCGGGACGCCGACCCGAACCGGTTCGGGCTGCGCCGCTCGGTGCTGGCCGAGGCGGGCGTCGCGGTCGTGCTGCTGGCCGTCACCACCATGCTGACGTCGACCGAACCGGGACGTACGGAGGAGCAGGCCAAGGCGGCCACGGCGGCTTCGTCCGCCGACGCGGGCGCCGCCGGGGCGCTGACCCTGGACATGTCCTTCGACACCGGCGGCGAGGACGGCAAGGGCGTCGTACGGGTCGACCTCGATCCCGCGCGCGTGGGCGGCAACGAGATGCATGTGTACGTGCAGCGGCCCAACGGCCGCGCCTTCGACATCCCCGAGGTGAAGGTCGCCTTCACCCTGGAGTCCGAGGACATCGGGCCGCTGCCCGTCGTCCCCGACCACATCGCCACCGGACACTGGTCGGCGAGCGGAGTGCAGATCCCCATGGCGGGCGACTGGGAGATCGCCGTGACCGTGCGGACCTCCGACATCGACCAGGCCACCGTCTCCAAGAACGCGCAGATCGGCTGAACCTCACCATGGCTGACCAGTCCATCAAGGCACCGAATGGTGAGAGCGCACTTAATGGCGACTCTCAGGAAAGCGCCTCCCCCAAGGAGGGCATCTCGCGACGGCTCCTGCTCGGGACCGCCGGTGCCACCGGGCTGGTGCTCGGCGCGGCCGGCGGGGCCGTGCGTTACGCCGCCCGGCCGGCCGAGGCGACGCCGCTGACCTCGCTGGGGGCCGATCAGGTGATGTTTCACGGGAAACATCAGCCCGGCATCCTCCAGGCACTCCAGGCGCGCGGGCACGTCGTCGCCTTCGACCTGGCGGCGGGCGCGGGCCGCAAGGAGGCGGCGGCGTTGCTGCGCCGCTGGTCGGAGACGGCTCGGCGGCTGATGGCGGGCGAGGCGGCGCAGCAGGACGACACGGATGTCGCCCGGGATGCCGGACCGTCGTCGCTGACGATCACCTTCGGCTTCGGGCACAGCTTCTTCGCCCGGACCGGCCTGGAGAAGCAACGCCCGGTCTCCCTGGACCCGCTGCCCGACTTCTCCTCCGATCAGCTGGACAAGGCGCGCAGCAACGGCGATCTGTGGGTGCAGATCGGTGCCGACGACGCGCTGGTCGCCTTCCACGCCCTGCGCGCGATCCAGAAGGACGCGGGCAGGGCCGCCAAGGTGCGCTGGCAGATGAACGGCTTCAACCGCTCGCCGGGTGCCACCGCGCACCCGATGACGGCCCGCAATCTGATGGGCCAGATGGACGGCACCCGCAATCCGAAGCAGACGGACGCCGACTTCGACCAGCGGATCTTCGTCCCGGCGTCCGGCTCGAAGGACCCGGCCTGGATGGCGAACGGCTCCTACGCCGTCGTACGCCGTATCCGCATGCTCCTCGACGACTGGGAGCAGCTCTCGGTCAAGGCGCAGGAGGACGTCATCGGGCGCCGCAAGTCCGACGGGGCGCCGCTGTCGGGGGGCACCGAGACGACCGAGATGGACCTGGAGAAGACGGACAAGGCCGGGAATCTGGTCGTCCCGATCAATGCCCACGCGCGCATCACCAGGCCCGACCAGAACGGCGGGGCGGCCATGCTGCGGCGTCCGTTCTCGTACCACGACGGCATCGACGCGGACGGGGTGCCCGACGCGGGCCTGCTCTTCATCTGCTGGCAGGCCGACCCGCTGCGTGGGTTCGTCACGATCCAGCGCAAGCTCGACCGGGGCGACGCCCTGTCGAAGTACATCCGGCACGAGGCGAGCGGACTGTTCGCGGTGCCGGGCGGGGCGGCCGAGGGGGAGTACGTGGGGCAGCGGTTGCTGGAGGCGTGACACGGCTGAGAGGCGTGCGCCGGGTTTCGCAAGGCCCATTAGGGTGAGGTCATGCCAGCGAGCTATGCCTATCTCGGCCCCGAGGGCACCTTCACCGAGGCCGCCCTGCGCACGCTTCCCGAGGCCGCGACCCGGGAGCTGATCCCCTACGTGTCCGTGCAGTCCGCGCTCGACGCGGTGCGCGTCGGCGAGGCCGAGGCCGCGTTCGTGCCGATCGAGAACTCCGTGGAGGGCGGTATCACGACCACGCTCGACGAGCTGGTCGCGGGCGCACCGCTCATGATCTACCGCGAAGTGCTGCTGTCGATCACCTTCGCGCTGCTGGTCAGGCCGGGCACGAAGCTGTCGGACATCAAGACGGTCTCGGCGCATCCGGCCGCCCAGCCGCAGGTGCGCAACTGGCTCAGGAACAACCTCCCCGACGCCCACTGGGAGTCGGCCGCCTCCAACGCTGACGCCGCTCGCCTGGTCCAGGAGGGCCAGTACGACGCGGCCTTCGCCGGTGAGTTCGCCGCCGCGCTGTACGGCCTGGAGGTCCTGGAGAGCGGGATCCACGACGCGGAGAACGCGCAGACACGCTTTGTGCTGGTGGGCCGGCCCGCGCGGCCGGCGGCGCCGTCCGGCGCGGACAAGACGTCCGTCGTGCTGTGGCAGCGCGACGACCATCCCGGTGGACTGCGCGACCTTCTGGGTGAGTTCGCCACGCGCGGCATCAACCTGATGCTGCTCCAGTCACGGCCGACCGGCGCGGGCATCGGCAACTACTGCTTCTGCATCGACGCCGAGGGCCATATCTCCGACCGCCGGGTGGCAGAGGCGCTGATGGGGCTCAAGCGGATCTGCCTGGAGGTGCGCTTCCTGGGCTCGTATCCGCGGGCGGACATCAAGCCGGGGGATGCGGAGCCGCCGCGGCTGGGGACGTCGGACGAGGAGTTCGTGTCGGCGGCGGACTGGGTGGCGCGATGCCAGGACGGGCGGTTCTGAGCGCCGGTCCTACCAGCCGATCGTCGTTATCCACAGGAGTTATCCACAGGTACTCATCTCGACCTGGGGACAAGTCGACAGGAGAAGGCGAGTCTGTCGACATATCGCCCCCCAGGCCGTCTCCGCGTCCACCGGCGCGCAAGTCACCCTTCGTCCACTCTTTTCCTTTGGGCAATCCTTTGGGGCGACCGGTTTCCACTCAAAAGTGCGGGTGGAGCGGGTTTGTCCTGGGAATCCTCAACTTGATCACCGCGTTACGGAGTGATCAATTCCGACGTCCACAGTCCATCCACACACCCTGTGGATAACTCTTCGGAGGTTGGGGATTCCTGTGGACAACCGAGGCCCAAGTCCCGTTCTCCACAAGGGATTCCGGTCAACCGGCCGCCTCGCGCTTGCCCCGTCCCAGGGAGTGAGACGCTTTTTATTGACACGTTTCGCAATTTGCCCATAACGCAACGTAAGCCGCAGTTCGGAATAGCGAGTCGTGGGCTGTCACCCCTCCCCGGTAGCCTTGAGCGCGTGATTGACCTTCGCCTGCTTCGTGAGGACCCCGACCGAGTGCGCGCCTCGCAGCGCGCCCGTGGAGAGGATGTCGCGCTCGTCGACGCCCTCCTGTCTGCCGACGAGCGGCGCAGGTCGTCCGGCGTCCGCTTCGACGAGCTGCGTTCCGAGCAGAAGCAGCTCGGCAAGCTCATCCCCAAGGCCTCCGCGGACGAGAAGGCCGAGCTGCTGAAGAAGGCGAGCCAGCTGGCCGCCGACGTCAAGGCGGCCGACGCCGAGCAGCACGAGGCCGACGAGGAGACCAAGCGCCTCGCCCTCCAGCTCGGCAACCTCGTCCACCCCGACGTCCCCGTGGGCGGCGAGGAGGACTTCGTCGTCCTGGAGACGCACGGCACCATCCGCGACTTCGCCGCCGAGGGCTTCGAGCCCAAGGACCACCTGGAGCTCGGCGAGGCGCTGGGCGCCATCGACGTCGAGCGCGGCGCCAAGGTCTCCGGCTCGCGCTTCTACTACCTCACCGGCGTCGGCGCCCTGCTGGAGCTGGCCCTGGTCAACGCGGCGATCGCCCAGGCCACCGAGGCCGGCTTCATCCCGATGCTGACCCCCGCGTTGGTCCGCCCGCGTGCCATGGAGGGCACCGGCTTCCTCGGCCAGGCCGCGGAGAACGTGTACCACCTGGAGAAGGACGACTACTACCTGGTCGGCACCTCCGAGGTCCCGCTCGCCGCGTACCACATGGACGAGATCCTGGAGGCCGACCAGCTGCCGCTGCGCTACGCCGGCTTCTCGCCGTGCTTCCGCCGCGAGGCCGGCACCTACGGCAAGGACACCCGGGGCATCTTCCGCGTGCACCAGTTCGACAAGGTCGAGATGTTCTCGTACGTCGCCCCCGAGGACGCCGAGAACGAGCACAAGCGGCTCCTGGAGTGGGAGAAGCAGTGGCTGACCGGTCTTGAGCTGCCCTTCCAGGTCATCGACGTGGCCTCGGGCGACCTGGGTGCCTCCGCCTCCCGCAAGTTCGACTGCGAGGCGTGGATCCCGACCCAGGGCAAGTACCGCGAGCTGACCTCGGCCTCCAACTGCGACAGCTTCCAGGCCCGCCGCCTCTCCGTCCGCCAGCGCGACGGCAAGAAGGTCCAGCCGCTGGCGACGCTGAACGGCACGCTGTGCGCCGTGCCGCGCACCATCGTGGCGATCCTGGAGAACCACCAGCAGGCCGACGGCTCCGTCCGGGTCCCCGAGGTGCTGCGCCCGTACCTCGGCGGCCGTGAGGTCCTGGAACCGGTCACGAAGTGAGCACTGCGTCTCCCTCCGGTGGGTTCCCCTACAGGCTGATCGCGACCGACCTCGACGGAACGCTCCTGCGCTCCGACGAGTCGGTCTCCCGACGCACCCGGGACGCCCTCGCCGCGGCCACCGAGGCGGGCGCCGCGCACATCGTCGTCACCGGCCGCGCGGTCCCCTGGACCCGGCACATCCTCGACGACCTCGGCTACCAGGGCCTCGCCGTGTGCGGCCAGGGCGCGCAGGTGTACGACGCCGGCGAGCACCGCCTGCTGACGTCGGTGACCCTGGACCGGCAACTGGCGGGCGTGGCACTGGCCAAGATCGAGGCCGAGGTCGGCCCGCTGTTCCTCGCGGCGAGCCGTGACGGTCTGGACGGCGAGGTCCTGGTGGGCCCCGGTTACGCGGTCACGGGCACGCTCCCGTCGACCCCGTTCACGGACGCGTCGGACCTGTGGACCGCCCCGCTGAACAAGATCTACATACAGCATCCGGACCTGACGGACGACGAGTTGGCCAAGGCCGCACACCGGGCCGCGGGCGGCTTCGTCACGGTGGCGATGGCGGGCGCGGGCATCGTGGAGCTGCTCCCCCTCGGCCTGTCCAAGGCGACCGGTCTGTCCCTGGCGGCCCGGCGTCTGGGCATGAAGGCGGCGGACACGATCGCCTTCGGCGACATGCCCAACGACCTCCCGATGTTCGCCTGGGCGGCCCACGGGGTGGCCATGGCCAACGCACATGAGGCGCTCAGGGCGGTGGCAGACGAGGTGACGGCCTCCAACGAGGAGGACGGGATCGCAGTGATGCTGGAGCGGTTGCTCGGCTGACGCCGGCGGCTGACTCTCAGCCGCAGCGCCGGGTACCTTCTCGACGCGGCCCAGCCCCTGCACATCGGCCAAGCCTCAGTGGCAACGTCTCGCGGAGGATGCACGGATCGAACGTGCGCGGGGTTTCCCCCGACCACGACTTGCTTTGATTGAGCACAGCGCAAGCCGGTGCCTTACCACTCGGCCAATCCTCCGGGTGGGCGACCCACGCGAGAGCGACATCGCGTGCTCGAAGCGGCCGCCCCGGACAGCTCCGTGTGCGGAGCGCGCTCGACGGTGGGGTAACTACACCGGAGCCCGCCGCGGGCTGCCCTGACGGGAGCTGGACGTACTGTCGTGCATGGACATCATCCAACTCCTCTCCCAGAACGCGGCGCCGGTCTCAACCAGCGACTTCGACACAACCATGGTGCCTGTACGCCGAGTTGGCCGCCACCGAATAAAACGGCCGTAGCGGGATCAACGGCGTCGCCACTTGCGCCGGCGCCCCTTGCTGAAGAACCATCCGGCGGGCGGTTCGTCGGAGCGCCACGGCTGCGGTTCGGGCTGCTCCCGGCGCCAGCGGGCGGCCAGCATCCGGGCCCGGGCGGAGGGTTCCGAGGTCTCGGCAGCGCGGATGAAGTCGTCGTCCAGGACCAGGTCGTCCCAGGTGTCGTCCCCGGATCGTTCGCGATCCTCGTGCTGTGACGTACCGCCTGCCATCCCCGTCCTCCAGTTCGTGCAGTGCACCCCCCTTTGCCCAGTGTGCCCGGACAGAGGTGAAGCCCCCGTCAAGAGCGGGCCCCGTCAGGGGCCCGGCTCCTTACTCCCCGCCTGCCTACTCCTCGCCCGCCAGCGTCAGCGACCGCAGCTTCTGGCCCGCGTACCAGGTGGCGAGGACGGTGACCACCGCCAGCAACACCGTCGCCGTGGGCAGTGCGACGTCCGACGTCACCATGTCCCCGCCGGCGACCTTCTGCGCGACCGCCAGCGACCACTGCTGGACGCTCAGCGTGCGCGCGCCGGACACCAGGGAGCCGAACAGGGCCTCCCAGACGAGCGCGTAGACGAGGCCGAAGACCACCGCGTGCCGGGACACCGTCCCGAGCAGCAGGAAGATCGCCGCGTACGCGATGGAGGCGACCAGCGCGGCGACCGTGTAGGCGACGGCGATCTGCTGGCCGTTGCCGTTCAGGATGAACCCGGCGATGAAGGTGGGCAGTGCCGAGAACACCATCGTCACGGCGATGGCCACGATCAGCTTGGTGAAGATGATCGTCGGCCGCTTCACCGGCTTGGACAGCAGGTACACCACCGAGCCGTCGTCGATCTCCGGCCCGATCGCGCCGGTGCCGGCGATGACGCCGATGATCGGCACCATGGTGGCCAGCGCCAGCCCGCCGAGCAGGTCCGACGCGGTCTGGTCGTCGGCGCCGGCGAGGGCGCGCACCACCACGGAAATGGCGATGAGCAGCAGGGGCAGGGCGCCCAGGATGAGGGCCCGGCGACGGCCGAGCAGGGCCCGGTAAGTGAGTCGGGCGACTGTGGGGTCGTACATCTTCGGCCTCCTACGCCGCGACAAGATACGAGAAGACGGACTCGAGCGACTCGTCGGACGGCGAGACCGTGAGCAGGCGGATGCCGTGGTCGCGCGCCACCCTCGGCAGCAGGGTGGTGAAGCGGCCGAAGTCGACGGCCTGGATGTGCAGCGCGCCCTCGGCCAGGTCGACCTCGATGCCGGACGTCGACGGGTCGGCGATCAGCGCGGCCGCGAGGGTACGGTCGTCGCTGGAGCGCACCAGGTAGCGGTGCGGGCGGTCGGTCATCAGGCGGCGGATCTTGCGGAAGTCACCGCTGGCCGCGTGCCGCCCGGCGACGACGACCTCGATGTGCCAGGCGAGTTGCTCGACCTCTTCGAGGATGTGGGACGAGAAGAGCACCGTGCGGCCCTCGTCGCCCATCTTCCGCAGCAGGTCCATCAACTGCATCCGCTGACGCGGGTCCATGCCGTTGAAGGGCTCGTCGAGCAGCAGCAGCGAGGGGTTGTGGACGAGGGCGCTCGCCATCTTCACGCGCTGGCGCATGCCCTTGGAGTACGTGGAGATCTTCCGGTCCTGGGCGTACTCCATCTCGACCGTGGCCAGTGCCTTCTGGGCGGCCTTGGCGCCCAGGCCGTGCAACTCGGCGTTGGCGGCTACGAATTCGCGGCCGGTGAGGAAGTCGTACATCGCCTCGCGCTCGGGGACGATGCCGATGTGCTTGTAGATCGACTCGTTGCGCCAGACCTGCTGTCCGTCGAGGGTGACGGTGCCGGTGGAGGGGGCCAGGAAGCCGCCCATCATGTTGATGAGGGTGGACTTACCGGCGCCGTTGGGGCCGAGGAGGCCGGTGACGCCGGGGCCGATCGTCATGGTGATGTCGTTGACGGCGACCACATTGCCGAACCAGCGGGAGACGTGGTCGATCGAGAGCGTGGTCACAGTCCGACCTTTCGGTAGCGGCGCATCAGGAGGCCGTAACTGGCGGCGATCAGGCCCAGGCTGACGAGGACGTAGACGACGCCTTCGCCGTTGCTCGGGCCCACCCCGCCGGGGAAGGCGGAGCTCGCGCCCAGGAAGGCGGACTGGACCCCGTCGATGAGCGTGACGGGCGAGAAGAGGCCGATCCAGGCGATGGCGTCGGCGCTGCCCCCGCCGTTGATGGACTGGGCGTCGGCGATGGCCTGGAGCGTGGAGACCGCGCCGTACGAGATGGTCAGCACGGCGATCACGGCCGCGATGCCGAAGCCGCGGCGCGGGGTGACCGAAGCGATGACCAGGCCGATGCCGGCGAACAGCAGCGAGAGCAGTGCGACGGACACGAGTCCCTGTGCGAATCCCTTGGTCTGGTCGGCGAAGTCGAGCTTGGCCAGCAGCGCGCCCACATAGAGCACCAGCAGCGGGGCCGCGGTGAGGATGAACAGCGCGGAGGCCAGCGCGGCGAACTTCGCGCGGACGTAGTCGGCGGTCTCGATGGGCCGCGAGAAGTACAGCGGTACGGTCTTGAAGCGCAGGTCGCGGGAGACGGACTGGGGTGCCTGCGAGGCGACGTACAGGCTGATCACGGCCTGCATGATGATCGCGTAGCGCGTGTAGTCGACGGGCAGGTCGTTGGCCTTGGTGGCGACAGCGACGGCGACCATGATGGCCGCGGGCACGCACATCACCACGAACAGCAGCATCGGCAGCACCTTGGACTTCACCGAGCGGCCGAGGCCGTAGGAGCCGCGCAGGGACTGCGAGTAGAGCGAGCGGGTCGCGTAGGAGCGGCCGAGTCGGGGGCCGTCGTAGTTGCGGTAGCCGATGTTGTGGATCCGGGTCTGGTCACCCGACTGCGTGGCTACAGGGTGCTCAACCGCCATGGCCGACCGCCTCCTTCCGCTGTTCGCCGGTGCCGGTGCTCTGCTCGCCGTCGGTGAAGACCTCCGAGATGTGGTGCCGGCGCTGTTCCATCCGCACCAGGCCGAGGCCGAGGTCGGCGACCACGTCGCGCACCAGGTCGTAGGTCTCGTCGCCCTGCGCGGTGAGCAGCAGGATGTGGCCGGCGCCGGGGAGGCCGCCGCTGCCGTCGAGGACGTCGACCCCGCGCGCGTGGAGCGCGTCGCGCACCGCGCGGGTGCCGTCCGGGTGGTCGTCGGTGTCGGTGACCTCGATGGCGAGGGTCGTCGTGGTCTGGGTGAAGTCCGTGGTGGAGCTGGAGCGCAGGAGCTTGCCGCCGTCGATGACGACGACGTGGTCGCAGGTGCGCTCCAACTCGCCCAGCAGGTGCGAGGTGACCAGGACCGAGATGCCGAAGTCGGTGTGGATACGGCGGATGAGGCCGAGCATCTCGTCGCGGCCAACCGGGTCGAGGCCGTTGGTCGGCTCGTCCAGGAAGACCAGGTCCGGGTCGTGCACCAGGGCCTGCGCCAGCTTCACGCGCTGCTTCATGCCGGTCGAGTAGCCGCCGATGGGGCGGTAGCGCTCCTCGTACAGACCGACATGGCGCAGGGTGTCCGCGGTGCGCTCGCGCGCGGCGGTGGGCGGCAGGCCGGACATGCGGGCCATGTGCACGACGAACTCGGTGGCCGAGACGTCGGGCGGCAGACAGTCGTGCTCCGGCATGTACCCGACGCGCTCGCGGATGGCGCCGCCCTTGGTGGCGACGTCGAGTCCGAGCACTTCGGCGCGGCCCTCGGTGGCGGGGGACAGACCCAGCAGGATCTTGATCATGGTGGACTTGCCGGCTCCATTGGCTCCGACGAGTCCGGTCACCCCGGGCCCGATGTCCATGGTCAGCCGGTCAAGCGCGGTCACCCTGGGGAACCGCTTGCTCAGGCTTTCGGTCGCGATCACAGTCACGCTTCGAAGGTAGTGACGCCGGCCACGCCGGTCGTCACCCCGTAGAGCTGTCTTGGGGTCAGACTCCAGACGTACGGGGCCCTAGGGGTCACCCTGAGGTCGAACAACGACGCCCTGGTTTTCCACATCATGAGGGTTTTCCACAGCCTTGGGCAGCCCTATTGACGCAGCCTCTAACAACTGTCACATTCACCAGTGTCAAGTTACGGGCACGTACCGCAGTCAGCGTGGACAAAGTGGGGCGGTGGCATGACTACGGCGGCGACAGGCGAACTCCGTGCGGAATCCACGGAATTGCGCGGGTTCAGACGGGTCCAGCGGCTGGCGTACGAGTGCGCGGAGGCCGTCGCGGCGCAGCTGGAGCCCGGCATCACCGAGCGCGAGGCGGCGCGCATGCAGCGCGAATGGCTGCGTGAGCGCGGGGTGCGGGACTGGTTCCATCTGCCCTTCGCCTGGTTCGGGGACCGCACGGCGTTCGTGAACTTCCGCATCCCCCTGCAGTTCTTCCCGACCAACCGCCGCCTTGAGCCCGGGATGCCGTTCATCCTGGACATGGCCCCGGTGTACGAGGGCTGCACGGCCGACATCGGCTACTCCGGCTCGCTCGGCATCAACCCGGTGCAGGACAAGCTGATGGCCGACCTGGAGGCACACCGGGAGCTGATCCTGCGCGAGGTGCGCGAGCGGCGGCCGCTGCGGGAGATCTACGAGGACGTGGACCGGCTCATGGTCCGCCAGGGCTACGCCAACCGGCACCGCGCCTACCCCTTCGGCGTGATCGCGCACAAGGTCGACCGGGTCGAGGAGCGCCGCTGGTCACCGCATGTGTTCGGGTTCGGCACCCAGTCCCTGAAGGGCCTGGCGAGCGACGCGTTGCACGGTCACCGCGAGGGCTGGTCCCCGCTGTGGTCGCCGTACCGCTTCTCCGACCACCCGCCGCGGCCTGGCCTGTGGGCGGTCGAACCGCACCTCGGTTTCCGGGGTACCGGCGCGAAGTTCGAGGAGATCCTGGTCGTCACCGACTCCGCGGATCCCGAGGAGAGCGCCTTCTGGCTGGACGACGATCTGCCGCATGTGCGGCGCTGGGCGGAGGAGAAGTGACGGTGCCGGTGACTCTTCAGGGCGCACGCGAGCGCCGGGTGCGGACCGGCGGGGTCGAGCTGTGCGTCGCCGAGCTGGGCGATCCGGGGCAGCCGACGGTGATCCTCGTGCACGGCTATCCGGACAGCAAGGAGGTGTGGTCCGAGGTCGCGCCGCGGCTGGCCGACCGCTTCCATGTCGTGCTGTACGACGTCCGGGGCCACGGCCGGTCGACGCCGCCCAAGCCGCTGCGGGGCGGGTTCACGCTGGAGAAGCTGACGGACGACTTCCTCGCCGTCGCGGACGCGGTCAGTCCGGACCGGCCCGTGCATGTCGTGGGCCACGACTGGGGCTCGGTGCAGGCCTGGGAGTTCGCCACCGTCCAGCGCACCGAGGGCCGGATCGCGTCCTTCACCTCGATGTCCGGGCCGTCCCTCGACCACTTCGGCCACTGGATCAACAAGCGCCTGAAGCGCCCCACCCCGCGCCGGGTCGGGCAGCTCCTCGGCCAGGGCGCCAAGTCCTGGTACGTCTACGCGCTGCACACGCCCGTTCTGCCCGAGCTGGCCTGGCGCGGCCCCCTCGGCAAGCGCTGGCCGCGCATCCTGGAGCGGGTGGAGAAGGTGCCCGGCGACGGCTACCCGACCTCGTCGCTGCCGACGGACGCGGCGCATGGGGCGTGGCTGTACCGGGACAACGTACGGCCCCGGCTGGCCCGCCCGCGCGCCGACGCATACGCACACGCGCCCGTGCAGCTCATCACGCCCCTACAGGACGCCTTCCTGTCGGAGCGGCTCCACGACGAACTGGAGCTGTGGGTTCCGCAGTTGACCCGGCGCACCCTCCAGGCCAAGCACTGGATCCCGCGCAGCCGGCCCGACCAGCTGGCCGCCTGGATCACTGAGTTCGTGACCTCCGTGGAAGGCGGGCGGCCCAAGGCGGTGAAGGCGACCGGGAAGTACGCCGACCGCTTCGGCGGGCAGCTCGTCCTGGTCACCGGCGCGGGCAGCGGCATCGGACGGGCCACGGCGTACGCGTTCGCGGAGGCCGGCGCGCGTGTGGTGGCCGTCGACCGGGACGCGGAGGCCGCGGCCCGCACCGCCGAGATGTCCCGGCTGATCGGCGCACCACAGGCCTGGGCGGAGACGGTCGACGTCTCCGACGAGCAGGCCATGGAGAAGCTCGCCGCGCGCGTCGCCTCCGAGTACGGCGTGGTGGACGTCCTGGTGAACAACGCCGGGATCGGGCTGTCGGGCTCCTTCTTCGACACCACACCGGAGGACTGGAAGAAGGTCCTCGACGTCAATCTGTGGGGCGTCATCCACGGCTGCCGGCTCTTCGGCAGGCAGATGGCCGAGCGCGGGCAGGGCGGCCACATCGTCAACACCGCGTCGGCGGCGGCGTACCAGCCCTCCAAGGCGTTGCCCGCCTACAGCACCTCCAAGGCCGCCGTACTGATGCTGAGCGAGTGCCTGCGCGCTGAGCTGGCGGGGCAGGACATCGGCGTCACCGCGATATGCCCGGGCTTCGTCAACACCAACATCACCTCGACCGCACGCTTCGCCGGGGTGGACACCGAGGAGGAGAAGCGGCGCCAGAAGAAGTCAGCGCGGCTGTACGGACTGCGGAACTACCCGCCGGAGAAGGTCGCCGACGCGATCCTGCGGGCGGTCGTGCGCGGTGAGGCGGTCGTCCCGGTGACGCCGGAGGCGCGGGGGGCGTATCTGATGTCGAGGTTCACGCCGAAGGCGCTGCGCAGGATCGCACGGCTGGAGCCACCGCTGTGAGCGTGGACCGCCGCCGGCGGCCTGGACCACCGCCATGAGTACGGAGCCGCTGCCATGAGTGAGGTCGGCCGCACGGCCGACGGCCCGGCGCCGTCGGCGTACCGGATCGAGGACCTCGCGCACCTCAGCGGTGCCACCGTCCGCACCATCCGCGCCTACCAGGACCGGGGCCTGCTTCCCCGCCCCGAGCGCCGTGGCCGCGCCAACGTCTACTCGGACGCCCATCTCGACCGCCTGCGCCAGATCGCCGACCTCCTCGACCGCGGCTACACCCTGGCCTCCATCAAGGAGCTCCTGGAGGCCTGGGACGCCGGTCGCGGCCTGGGCGGGGTGCTCGGGCTGGCGGCGGAGGTGGACGGGCCGTGGAGCGACGAGGAGGCGGTACGGATCTCCCGCGCCGAGTTGGACGAGCGCTTCGGCGGCGCCCCGGACGACGCGGCGGTGACCGAGGCCGTGGAGCTCGGCGTGCTGGAGCCGGTCCCGGGGGACGAGGACTCCTTCGTGGTGCCGAGCCCCCAAGAGCTGGCCGTGGCAGTGGAGTTGCACGCGGCCGGGGTGCCGCTGTCCGCGATCTCCGGCCACCTAAGGGAGTTGAGGGGGCAGGTCGAGCACATCGCGGCCCGTTTCCTGGAGTTCACCACCGAGCACGTCTTCGCCCGCTACCTCGAAGGGCCGCACCGTCCGACGGACGCAGAGGCGGCCGAAGCGGCCTCTCTCGTACGGCGTCTGCGCCCGCTCGCCCAGCACACGGTGGACGCGGAACTCGCCCGTGCGATGCGGCTGTTGGCGGTTCAGCATCTGCGCCGGAAGCTGGGCACGGGCGAGGATCCGGATGCGCACAAAATCACCCGAAATGTGGCCATACCGACGGAGACAATGCGAGCCGTCGAGGCCTTGGTTGGCCCGGAGCAGTCTGCGGAGTTCATCCGGCTGGCCGCCGAACGGGAGGTGCGCGCCCGGGCCTTGGACCGGATCGCCGGAAACCACCACTCGTCAACCGATCTTGACGAAACCCCTTGAAACTACGGCTCGTTGTCCACAGAAGCGCCAATTCCCCTGTGGATAACCGCACTTGGCTGTGGATCAAACATTGAGGGCGAAATCATTCGCGTGATTCGTGTCGCCCGCGGCAGGCTGGTGACATGGACGAAAGACGCACCGTGAAGGTGTCGAAGTACCTCTCGAAGCACCTGCGCCACCAGCCCGAGCGGATCGGGCTGATCCTCGACGAGGGCGGCTGGATCGAGATCGACGCGCTGATCGCCGCCGCGACCGCGCACGGATTCCGGTTCACCCGCGAAGAGCTGGACCACGTGGTCGCCCACAACGACAAGAAGCGCTTCGCGATCGAAGGCACCCGGATCCGCGCCAGCCAGGGCCACAGCATCGACGTCGAGCTCGGGCTGCCCCCGGCGACCCCGCCGCCGTACCTCTACCACGGCACCGTGGCGCCCAACCTGGACGCGATCCGCAGCACGGGCCTCAGGCCCATGAACAGGCATGACGTGCATCTCTCGGCCGACCGAGAGACCGCGACCCGGGTCGGCGCCCGACGCGGCCGCCCGGTGGTGCTCTCCGTGGACGCCGGCGCCATGCACCGCGACGGCCATGTCTTCCACGTCAGCGCGAACGGGGTGTGGCTGACGAAGGCCGTACCGCCGGAGTATCTGAGCTTTCCCGAGTCGCACTGATCTGCCTTCCGGCATGATCGGTGGTATGGACCAATTCCCCACCACCGAGGCCACCCTCTCCGCATTGCGCGACATCGCCGCCGAGTACGGCCGCGAGATCGAGGTGAGCCATGACATCGGCGCCGACCGGACCTCCCGCCGCAGCGCCGCCGGCGTCGGCGTCACCACGGACCCGGACGGCTCGCTGCCCCATGAGGCATACGTCGAGCTGGGAGGCTCGCCCAGGGTGAGCGTGCGGCTCTACCCGGAGGACGACACGCTGATCACCGTCGAGGGCGTCGAGTGCCCCGACGTCCCGCGCGACGATGTGCCCGCCTTCCTCCGCTCCGTCTTCGACGGCCTCGCCCACGTCAAGGCGCGCCGCTTCCCGCCGGGCTACTTCCTGATCGTGCCGCTGCCGGGGGACCGGACTCACAAGGAGTTCATGCCGATGATCGGCCTCACTCCGTGGCTGAGCAGCCGCGTGCAGTGACGGTTTCACGTGAAACCCATGCGGCCGCATACGCTCGATGCATGAGTCTGCGCCTGAGCACCGTGATCCTCCCGTATCGCCGCTGGTCCGAGGGGGGCCGCGCGGCATGGCAGCGTGCGGAGCAGCTCGGCTTCCACACCGCCTACACCTACGACCACCTGTCCTGGCGCAGCTTCCGGGACGGCCCGTGGTTCGGTGCCGTGCCGACGCTCACCGCCGCGGCGGCCGTCACCGACCGACTGCGGCTGGGCACCCTCGTGACCTCGCCGAACTTCCGGCAGCCGGTGACGCTGGCCAAGGAGCTGATCTCCCTCGACGACATCTCGGGCGGGCGGGTCACCCTGGGCATCGGCGCCGGCGGCACCGGCTTCGACGCCACCGCGCTCGGCCAGGAGCCCTGGACCCCGCGTGAGCGTGCCGACCGGTTCGGGGAGTTCGTCGCACTGCTGGACCGGCTGCTGACCGAGGACTCGGTGTCGTACGAGGGCGACTTCTACTCGGCGCACGAGGCACGCAACATCCCGGGCTGTGTGCAGCGTCCCCGACTGCCCTTCGCGGTCGCCGCGACCGGACCGCGCGGGCTGCGGCTGGCGGCGCAGTACGGGCAGGCCTGGGTGACCACGGGAGACCCCAAGCTGTACGAGAACGGCACCCCTGAACAGTCGGTTCAAGCCATTCGCGGACAGGTCGAGAAGCTGGCCGACGCGTGCGCTGCCATCGGACGGGACGTGGCCGGCATCGACAAGGTTCTGCTCACCGGGTTCACCCCGGACCGCGGCCGTCCTCTGGAGTCCCTCGACGCGTTCGTGGACTTCGCGGGCCGCCATCAGGAGCTCGGATTCACCGAGATCGTGGTCCACTGGCCGATCCCCGACTCGGATTTCGCGGCCGACGAGAAGGTCTTCGAGCAGATCGCCATGGAGGCGGTGGCACAGCTGCGCTGAGCCCGGGCAGCCGGCGCAAGCCCGACGGAGGTGGCAGGGCTGGTCAGGGCGCTGTCAGGGGCGGTATCTCCTCAGGTGCCGCATCAGATGTGCGGACCGCCGCACGGTCGTGCAGGCATATGCGGGAGAATGACCCGGTGACCTCAGCGACTCGACAGCCCCAGAACCCGGCCGCCGCTGTGCGCCCCCGACTCATCGCCACCGACCTGGACGGCACCCTGCTGCGGGACGACAAGTCCGTCTCGCCCCGCACGGTCGCCGCGCTGGCCGCCGCCGAGGAGGCGGGCATCGAGGTGTTCTTCGTCACCGGCCGCCCGGCGCGCTGGATGGATGTCGTCAGCGACCACGTCCATGGTCACGGCCTCGCGATCTGCGGCAACGGCGCCGCGGTGGTCGACCTGCACGGCGGCCCCGGCACCCACCGCTTCGTGAAGGTGCGGGAGCTGGCCCGGGAGAACGCGCTGGACGCCGTGCGGCTGCTGCGTGAGGCGGCGCCCGGCACGGTGTACGCGGTGGAGCAGACGTACGGCTTCTACCAGGAGCCGGACTATCCCAAGCTGCACATGGAGATACCGGACGAGCTCGCGCCGGCCGAGGACCTCCTGGCGCCGGATGCGCCCGGCGCCGGTGAGCCCGTGCTCAAGATCCTCGCCTATCACCCCACCGTCGACCCCGACGCCTTCCTCACCCTGGCCCGCCTCGCCATCGGTGATCGCGCCAATGTCACCCGCTCCAGCCCCAGCGCCCTGCTGGAGATCAGCGGCCCCGGCGTCTCCAAGGCCAGCACGCTCGCCCTGTGCTGTGCCGAGCGCGGTATCTCGCACGAGGAGGTCGTGGCCTTCGGGGACATGCCGAACGACGTCGAGATGCTGACGTGGGCGGGCCAGTCGTACGCGATGGGCAACGCCCACCCGGATGTGATCGCCGCCGCGTCGGGCCGGACGGTCGCCAACAATGAGGACGGGGTCGCGGTCGTGATCGAGCGGTTGCTGAAGCGCCCCTAGGCCGGGTCGGGCCAGGGCTACCCGAGCTTTACTCCCCGCTCCGTCAGCCACGGCACCGGATCCACCCCCGAACCCAACTCCGCCGTGATCCGTACCTCGAAGTGCAGATGCGGTCCGGTGGAGTTGCCGGTCGTGCCCGACTGGCCGATCCACTGCCCGGTGTCGACCTGCTCGCCCTGATCGACGGCGACGGACGCCAGGTGGGCGTACTGCGTGTAGTAGCCGTCCGCGTGCCGGACGACGACCTCCATGCCGAAGGCCCCGCCGCACGCCACCTTGACCACACGCCCGTCCCCGACCGCCCGCACCGGCGTGCCGATCGGCACCGCGAAGTCCTGCCCGGTGTGCCGGTTCGCCCACCGCAGCCCTCCGCTGCCGAACCCGGCGGACAGCTCGTACGACTCCACCGGCGGGACCCACGCGCTGGTGAACTCCTTCTGCTTCTGGTCCAGCCGGACAGCACCGGGGCAGGAGCCGGCGGCCACGGAGGCGTCGGCCTGCCCCTGCAACTCCCACCGCGCCTCTTCGAGCTTCTGCTCCACACCCCTCTTCAGCTCGGCGAGCTCGGCATTGCGCTTCTCCAGGGTCCGCCAGGCCGCCTCGGCCCTGGCCTCGTCCTTGGCGAGCTTCGTCTCGGCGCGGCGGCTCTTCTCGATGGCGTTGTTGACGGCCAGGTTCGTCTGCGAGAACACGTGCTGACCGCGCATCAGCTGCTCCGGGCTCGACGCGAGGATGATCTGCGCGGTCAGCGGCATCCCGCCGCTCGTGCGGTACTGAGCGCGTGCGATCCGGCCCAGGTCCTCGTGCAGCACACCGATCTCCCGCCGCTCGCGGTCGAGCAGCACCTCGATCCGCTGCGCCTGCGCCCGCTGCACCTCGGCCACCCGCCGCCCCGTCTCGTACCGCTCGGTCGCCTTGGCCGCGTCCTCGTACAGCTGCGCCACCTGCGCGCTGAGGCCCAGATCACCACCGGTTCCGGTGCCGTTGCGGCCCGGGGTGCCCTGGCCGACGGCTTCGACGGGCCGGGCCACGAGCAGGACGAGCGCACACAGCAGCGCCGGAACAACCAGACGGCGACGGCGATATGAGCGCATATCAGCGATCCTGGCCCCTGAGTGGGGCCAGGTCCTGTTCAGGTCGTACGCCTGGGGGACGCGTTGCTGCGGACGGGTCAGTACGGAGGTTGACGCGAGCGGCGGCAGGGATGCACCGGTCGTACGGGTCCGGAACCCCGAGCGCTAAGGCGCCCCCACGAGCAGATCCGCCGCCTCCTCCCGCTCCACCATCCTGCGCAGCGGACCGTCCACGGCGGCCAGCTCCGTGAAGGTCCCCCGCTGCACCACCCGCCCCTCGTCCAGGACGACCACCTCGTCCACGGCCTCAAGGCCGGCCAGTCGGTGCGTGATGAGCAGTGTCGTACGGCCCTCCGTGGCGGCCAGCAGGTCGGCGGTGAGGGCGTCGGCGGTGGGCAGGTCGAGGTGCTCGGCGGGTTCGTCGAGCACGAGGACCGGGAAGTCGGCGAGCAGTGCGCGGGCCAGCGCGAGCCGCTGCCGCTGGCCGCCCGACAGCCGCGCCCCGTGCTCGCCCACGAGCGTGTCCAGCCCGTCGGGCAGGCCATCGGCCCAGTCGAGCAGCCGGGCGCGCCCCAGGGCGTCACGCAGTTCGTCCTCGGTCGCGTCCTTCTTGGCGAGGAGCAGGTTCTCGCGCACGGAACTGTCGAAGAGATGCGCGTCCTGCGCGCACAGCCCGACGAGCCGTCGTACGTCGTCGCCGTCCAGCGCGTACGCGTCCACGCCGCCCAGCGTGTACGAACCCCCGTCCGCGTCCAGGAACCGCAGCAGCACCTGCGCCAGCGTCGTCTTGCCGGATCCGGACGGTCCCACGACGGCGATCCGGCGCCCCTCCGTCAAGGTCAGGTCCAAGCCGGCGAGCGCGTCCCGGCCCTGGCCGGCGTGACGGGCGGTCAGGCCCCTGACGGCCACCGGGAAGGGCGACGCGGGCGCCTGGCGGGGCCGCTCCGGCTCCCGTACGGGCTCGGGCGCGTCCAGCACCTCATGGACGCGCTCGGCGCTCCTGCGCACGCGCTGGCGGTACTGCACGGCGAGCGGCAGCCCCAGCACGGCCTCGAAGGCGGCCAGCGGGGTGAGGACGACGACGGCCATCGTCACGCCGGCCAGGCGTCCGTCGGCGACCGCCTGAGCGCCCACGAGGGCGGTGGCGGCGACCGTGAGCCCGGAGATCAGCGCGGTGAGTCCGGCACCGAGGGCGGTCGCGGTGGCGGCCCGCGAGGCGATCCGGGTCAGCGCCCCGTCGGCCCGCCGCGCCTCGGCCGTACGGCTGGGCAGGGCACCGGCGACCGTCAACTCGGCGGTGCCGGTGAGCAGATCCGTCACGCGCGTCGCCAGTACCCCGCGGGCGGGGGCCAGCCTGCGCTCGGCGCGGCGGGCTACGGCTCCGGTGACGAGCGGGACTCCGATGCCGGCCGCGAGCAGCCCGACCGCGAGCGCCGCACCGGCCTCGGGCAGCAGCCAGGCGGTGAAGCCGACGGCTCCCGCGGAGACGACGGTCGCGGCGGCCGCGGGCAGCAGCCACCGCAGCCAGTAGTCCTGAAGGGCGTCCACATCGGCGACCAGCCGCGACAGCAGATCGCCTCGACGCGTACGGCGCAGCCCGGCGGGCGCCAGCCGTTCCAGTCGCCGGTACACGGCGACCCGGGTGTCGGCCAGCATCCGCAGCACCGCGTCGTGCGACACCAGCCGCTCGGCGTACCGGAACACCGCCCGCCCGATGCCGAAGGCCCGCGTCGCCGTCACGGCCACCATCAGATACAGCACGGGCGGCTGCTGCGAGGCCCTCGAGATGAGCCACCCGGAGGTGGCCATGAGCCCGACGGCACTGGCGAGCGCGAGGCTCGCGAGCAGCAGGGCAAGGGCGAGGCGGCCACGCCGCGGACCGGACATGGCACGGACGCGAGCGAGAACGCCCCGCGCGTCCGACCCGAGCAGTACGGCCTCGGCGTCGTCCGAGGCGGAACCGTCGCGTGCTTCGCTCTCGGTCGGGCGCTCGACTGAGGCCCTGGTCAGGACCTCCGCCGCCACAGGTGCAGCGACCTCAGCGAGCCGCACCACCCGGTCCGCCACGCCCAGCAGCGCCGGCCGATGCACGACCAGCACCACCGTCCGCCCCACCGCCAGCCTCCGCACGGCCTCCACGACCTCGGCCTCGGTGGCCCCGTCGAGCGCGGCCGTCGGCTCGTCGAGCAGCAGGACGGGCCGGTCCGCGAGAAACGCCCGGGCGAGCGCGAGCCGCTGCCGCTGCCCCGCGGACAGCCCCGCTCCGTCCTCTCCCAGCACGGTGTCGACGCCCTCGGACAGTGCGTCCACGAACTCCAGCGCTCCGGCATCCGCCAGCGCCCGCCGTACGTCGGCGTCTTCCGCGTCGGGACGCGCCAGCCTTACGTTCTCGGCGATCGTCCCCGCGTACAGATGTGGCCGTTGCGGTACCCAGGCGATACGTGAGCGCCACTCCGTCAGGTCGAGTCCGGCGAGTTCGGCTCCCCCGACCAGGACTTGTCCCTCGGTCGGCCGCACAAAGCCCAACAGCACGTTCAGCAGCGTGGACTTGCCCGCACCGCTCGGCCCGACGAGAGCGACCGTCTCACCGGGTTCGACGATGAAGGACGCGTCCGCGACGGCGTCGGCGGTCCGGCCGGGATAGCGAACCGAGACCGCTTCGAAGGTCACGGGGCCCGTCGGAACCGCCGCCGTGCCGGATGCCGGCACGGGAGTCTCCAGAATCTCGAAGATCTCCTCAGCGGCGGACAGCCCCTCGGCCGCCGCGTGGTACTGCGCTCCCACCTGCCGCAGCGGGAGATAGGCCTCGGGTGCCAGGACGAGGATGACCAGGCCGTCGTACAGATGCATCTCGCCGTGGACGAGCCGCATGCCGATCGTCACGGCGACCAGCGCCACCGAGAGTGTCGAGAGCAGCTCCAGCGCGAAGGAGGAGATGAAGGCGATCCGCAGGGTCCGCATGGTGGCCCGGCGGTACTCACCGGTGATCCGCCGGATCGACTCGGCCTGCGCCTTGGCCCGTCCGAACACCTTCAGGGTCGGCAGCCCGGCGACCACGTCCAGGAAGTGCCCGGACAGCCGGGACAGCAGCTGCCACTGACGGTCCATCCGTGATTGCGTGGCCCAGCCGATCAGCATCATGAAGATCGGGATGAGCGGCAGGGTGCCGACGATGATGGCCGCGGAGACCCAGTCCTCGGTCATGATCCGCGCCAGCACCGCCACGGGCACGACCACCGCGAGCCCCAACTGCGGGAGATTGCGCGAGAAGTAGTCATCGAGGGCGTCGACCCCTCGCGTGGCAAGGGCGACCAGCGATCCAGTCCGCTGTCCGCTCAGCCAGCCGGGCCCCAGCTCAGCCGACCGTTCCAGCAGCCGACCCCGCAGCTCGGACTTCACCGCCGCGCTCGCGCGGTGAGCGGCAAGTTCGGTGAGCCAGGCAACCACCGCGCGGCCGACCGCGACAGCGGCCAACAGCAGCAGGGGAGTGCGTAGTTCAGCGGCGGACATCCCGTGCTGGAACGCACCCACCACCGCCTCGGCGATGAGCATCGCCTGGGCGATGACCAGCCCCGCACCGACGGCACCCAGGCCGACGACCGAGATCAGGAAAAGGCGAGTGGCACGGGCATATCGGAGAAGACGGGGATCGATCGGTTTCACGTGAAACAGGCCCTTCGGTCCAGTGCGGGGTGTTTCACGTGAAACATCGTGAACCACCCCGCCCCTGCGGACTCAGTGCGCGGATCCCGCGGCGGCGTCCGCGGCGATGTGCTGCGTGCCGATCCGCTTACGGAAGACCCAGTAGGTCCATCCCTGGTAGAGCATGACAACCGGCGTGGCGATCACCGCGCACCAGGTCATGATCTTCAGGGTGTAGGGGCTCGACGAGGCGTTGGTGACCGTGAGGCTCCACTCGTCATTGAGCGAGGACGGCATGACGTTCGGGAAGAGCGTCAGGAAGAGCATGGCCACGGCGGCCACGATGGTGACGCCGGAGAAGGCGAACGACCATCCCTCGCGCCCGGTCTGATTGGCCACGAGCGCCGCGACCAGCGCCGCGACGGCCACGACCAGCGCGACCAGGCTCTCGCCGTCGCCGTTCTCGACCTGCGTCCACAGCAGGAAGATCAGCGCCAGCACCGCCGTCGCGAGGCCGACCCACAGCGCCAGCTTCCGCGCCCGCTCCCGGATCTCCCCGACGGTCTTGAGCGCGGTGAACACCGCACCGTGGAAGGTGAACAGCGTCAGCGTCACCAGACCACCGAGGAGCGCATACGGGTTGAGCAGGTCCAGGACGTCACCGACGTACTCATGGCTCTCATCGAGCTTCACGCCCCGCACGATGTTGCCGAAGGCCACGCCCCACAGGAACGCCGGGAGCAGCGAGCACCAGAAGATGGCCTGCTCCCAGTTGCGCTGCCAGTCCTCCTCGGGCCGCTTCGCCCGGTACTCGAAGGCGACACCGCGGACGATCAGGCAGACCAGGATGAGCAGCAGCGGCAGATAGAAGCCGGAGAAGAGCGTGGCGTACCACTCGGGGAAGGCGGCGAAGGTGGCACCACCCGCCGACAGCAGCCACACCTCGTTGCCGTCCCAGACGGGACCGATCGTGTTGATCAGCACCCGCCGCTCGGGCCGGTTGCGGGCGAGCAGCTTGGTGAGGACGCCGACCCCGAAGTCGAAGCCCTCCAGGAAGAAGTAGCCGGTCCACAGGACGGCGATCAGTACGAACCAGACGTCGTGAAGTTCCATGACTGTGCAGCTCCCTCGGCCTAGTACGAGAAGGCCATCGGCTTGTCGGCGTCACGGGAGTCGCCGCCGATCTTCGTGGGCGGGTTCAGGTCGGCCTCCGTCAGCTCGGGCGGGCCGGCCTTGACGTACTTCGCGAGGAGCTTGACCTCGACGACGGCGAGGATGGCGTACAGCGTGGTGAAGACGATCATCGAGGTGAGGACCTCGCCCTGGGAGACACCGGGGGAGACCGCGTCACGGGTGCGCAGGACGCCGTAGACGACCCAGGGCTGACGGCCCATCTCGGTGAAGATCCAGCCCCAGGAGTTGGCGATCAGCGGGAAGGCCAGGGTCCAGATCGCGATGCGCCAGTACCACTTGGTCAGCTTCGGGCCGAGCGCCTTCTTCGGGAGGAGCACCAGATGCGGCACCTCGTCGTCAGCGACCCTCAGGTGCTGCGGCAGCATGAACTTCTTGCGAGTCAGCCAGAGCCCGACCAGGCCGATGGCGAACGACGTCATACCGAAGCCGATCATCCAGCGGAAGCCCCAGTAGGCGACCGGGATGTTGGGCCGGTAGTCGCCCGGGCCGTACTTCTCCTGCTCGGCCTTGTTCACGTCGTTGATGCCGGGCACGTACGAGGTGAAGTCGTCCTTGGCCAGGAAGGACAACAGGCCCGGAATCTCTATCGCGACCTTGTTGTGGCCCTTGTCCACATCGCCGACGGCGAAGACCGAGAAGGGTGCCGGCTCCTCGCCGTCCCACAGCGCCTCGGCCGCGGCCATCTTCATCGGCTGCTGCTCGTACATGATCTTGCCGAGCGTGTCACCGCTGACTGCGGTGAGCAGGCCGCCGATGGCGACGGTGACCAGGCCGAGCCGCAGCGAGGTCTTCATCTCACGGATGTGCTTCTTGCGCAGCAGGTGGAAGGCGGAGATGCCGACCATGAAGGCGCCGCCGGTGAGGAATGCCGCCGAGAGGGTGTGGAAGGCCTGGGCGAGTGCGGTGTTCTGGGTGAGCACGAGCCAGAAGTCGGTGAGCTCGGCTCGGCCCTTGGCCTCGTTGATCTTGTAGCCGACGGGGTGCTGCATCCAGGAGTTGGCCGCCAGGATGAAGTACGCCGACAGGATCGTGCCGATGGAGACCATCCACATACAGGCCAGATGGATCTTCTTCGGCAGCTTGTCCCAGCCGAAGATCCACAGACCGATGAAGGTGGACTCGAAGAAGAAGGCGATCAGCGCCTCGAAGGCGAGCGGAGCACCGAAGACGTCACCGACGAAGCGGGAGTAGTCGGACCAGTTCATGCCGAACTGGAACTCCTGCACGATGCCGGTGACGACACCCATTGCGATGTTGATCAGGAAGAGCTTGCCCCAGAACTTCGTCGCCCTGAGGTACTTCTCCTTCTCCGTGCGTACCCAGGCGGTCTGCAACCCGGCCGTGAGGGCGGCCAGCGAGATCGTCAGGGGGACGAACAGGAAGTGGTAGACGGTGGTGATGCCGAACTGCCATCGCGCCAAGGTCTCCGGCGCCAAAGCCAGGTCCACGTCGCCGCTCCTTACATACGCTTGTGAAAGCGTTCACATTCACAAGCAATTATGCAGCACGAACTCTGTCGACCTCGAAGGGGGGTCCCTTCCTTCGGACCAACCCCTTGGCGCGAGCTTCAACATATTGTTGAATCGATGCTCATGCAGACACAGCCATCGCTACGGATACGGATCTCCTGGCCTGCAGGGCACGTCACTGCAGCCTTGGACGACACCCCGACCGCGCAGGCCCTGGCCAAGGTCCTGCCCCTCGTCTCCACCGCTCGTACATGGGGTGAGGAGGTCTACTTCGACACGGGCGTCGCCGTTCCACGTGAAACCAGCGCCCGGCAGGTCGTCGACCCGGGCACCGTCGCCTTCTGGACGGACGGCGACGCGCTGGCTCTCCCCTACGGACCCACGCCGATCTCGCGAGGCGACGAGTGCCGCCTCGCGAGCCCTTGCAACGTCCTGGGCCGCATCGACGGCGACCCTCGCCTGTTGGCGACGGTACGCGACGGTGACCCCGTGCGCGTGGAGCTGGTTGAGCCGGCGGACGCCTAGAAGTCCTTGCGGAACCCTTCCGCCGCCTTCAGGAAGATGTCGTTCGCCTCGGCCTCCCCGACCGTGACCCGCACACCCTCGCCCGGGAACGGCCGGATCACCACGCCCGCCTGCTCACACGCCTCCGCGAAGGCGGCAGTGCGCTCCCCCAGTCGCAGCCACACGAAGTTGGCCTGGGTCTCGGGCACGGTCCAGCCCTGTGCGCGCAACCCGTCGACCACGCGGTTGCGCTCACACACCAACGACCCGACCCGGCCGAGCAGTTCGTCCTCGGCACGCAGCGAGACGATGGCCGCCTCCTGCGCGAGCTGGCTCACCCCGAAGGGCACGGCCGTCTTACGCAGGGCCGCCGCCACCGGCTCATGGGCGATCGCAAAGCCGACGCGGAGACCGGCAAGGCCATACGCCTTGGAGAACGTCCGCAGGACACAGACGTTCGGCCGCTCACGGTAGAACTCCACCCCGTCCGGCACCTCGGGGTCGCGGATGAATTCGCGGTACGCCTCATCGAGCACCACCAGGACATCGCTGGGCACCCGGTCGAGGAACCGCTCCAGCTCGGCCCGCCTCACGACCGTACCCGTCGGGTTGTTGGGGTTGCAGACGAAGATCAGCCTGGTGCGGTCGGTGATGGCGGCGGCCATCGCGTCCAGGTCGTGCACCTCGCCCGGCGTCAGCGGCACCTTCACCGACGTAGCGCCGCTGATCTGCGTGATGATCGGGTACGCCTCGAAGGACCGCCAGGCGTAGATGACCTCGTCGCCGGGTCCGGCGGTGGCCTGGATCAGCTGCTGGGCGACACCGACCGAGCCGGTGCCGGTGGCCAGGTGGGACAGCGGGACGCCGAAGCGCTCGGACAGCTCGTTCATCAGCCCGGTGCACATCATGTCCGGGTAGCGGTTGAAGGACGATGCGGTGGCCATCACCGTCTCCATCACGCCGGGCAGCGGCGGATACGGGTTCTCGTTGGAGGACAGCTTGTAGGCCACAGGGCCACCGGCCGCGGCGGGCTTGCCCGGCTTGTAGGTGGGGATACCCTCCAGCTCGGCGCGCAGCTTGGGGCTCGTCTCACTCACCGCAGTCCTCCTCGCGACCACCGGCGGCCATCACCACCGCCGGCTCCAATACTTCTCACCTTATGAGGATTCGGCGCCGATGCGTACAGGTGAGGAAGCGCCGATACGCGCGGGCGACGCGCGCTCGTCTGCTGATCCCATCTGTCACACCTGCATCAGGGGCATCGCCGCACGAAGGCGTACGAACTGGGGGGCGCGCCATACATATATCTACGCGCCGGTGGCTTACGCCGTGGCGCGCATCACCCGTGAAGGTGAGTTGAGACCTCTTCGAAACATCGGACACTTGGCAGGCTCATGCGCGCCGACAAGTCACGTCCTACTATTGGATCGTTCAACTCCCTTGGTTTCCAAGGAATTTGACTCCCAATGACCTTGCAGAAACGTGCCTGTCAACGACTGCATATGCGTCCGCACTACCCCACCGCATGAGCCCTACTATCGGCTCGCCATGACAGCAGCAGGGAAGCACCAGGTGAGCCGCGCGGAAACCTCACGTCGAGGCAGTCGGCCCGGTCGGGCGGGCATCAGAGACGTGGCGGCCGCCGCCGGAGTCTCCATCACGACCGTCTCCGACGCCCTCAACGGCAAGGGCCGACTCCCCGACGCCACCCGACGCCATGTCCGCGAAGTGGCCGACCGGCTGGGCTACCGGCCCTCGGCCGCCGCCCGCACACTCCGAACCGGCAAGTCAGGACTCATCGGCCTGACCGTGACGACATACGGGGATGAACCTTTCACCTTCACCGAGTTCGCGTACTTCGCCGAGATGGCCCGCGCCGCCACCTCGGCCGCACTCGCCCGCGGCTACGCCCTCGTGATCCTCCCCGCGACCTCGCGCCACGACGTCTGGTCCAACGTCGCCCTCGACGGCACGGTCGTCATCGACCCGTCCGACCAGGACCCGGTCGTCAGCGAACTGGTCAGACAGGGGCTCCCGGTCGTCTCCGACGGCCGCCCCGCCGGTTCGCTCCCGGTCACCGCCTGGGTCGACAACGACCACGAGGCCGCCGTAATGGGCATCCTCGACCACCTGGCCGACGCGGGCGCCCGCCGGATCGGCCTGCTGACGGGCACCACGACGGACACGTACACCCATCTGTCCACCACCGCGTACCTGCGCTGGTGCGAACGCGTCGGACAGGACCCGGTGTACGAGTCCTACCCGGCGCACGACCCGTGCGCGGGCGCCGTCGCCGCCGACCGGCTGCTCGCTCGACCCGACCGCCCCGACGCGGTCTACGGCCTGTTCGACCCGAACGGCACCGACCTGCTCGCCGCCGCCCGCCGCTACGGCATGCGCGTACCGGACGACCTGCTGCTGGTGTGCTGCAGCGAGTCCACGGTGTACGCCAACACCGAGCCGCCCGTCACCACGCTCTCCCTGAAGCCGCGCCGGATCGGTACGGCAGTGGTCCAACTGCTCATCGACGCCATCGAGGGGGTCGAGTCGGACCAGCCCGTCGAGCAGGTGATACCGACCGAGTTGATCGTGCGTACCTCGTCCCAGCGACGTCCGCCGCGTACGACCGTCAGCCCGCCGCGGTCCCCCGAGGAGCGGTAGAAGCGCGCCGAAGCACGGGAACGGCTGGTCGGAAGGCCGGCCGAGCCCAGTCGTCGAGTGGTCGAAGCCCTGCCCAATCGGGGCGAAAGCCGCGGTGAACAGCAGTCCTGCTCCGATTCACCACCCCTGGGTCATCACATGGCGCGATCGGCATTCCTATGATGGGCCCACGACACCCGCGGGCCGCTGCGACCAGGCAGTCCGATGCGGTGCAGATGCGGCGCGATGGTGGAGGGGTCTGATGACTCAGGGGGCCGGTCAGGGACCCGAGGTGGAGCGCACGGCGACGTTGCGCGACTTCCGGGTGCCCGCATACGTCCATGAGACCGGTCCGTACGCCCACAGCACGCACCCGGGCGAGGTCACCCCGCTCCTCGACGAGGCCTATCCCGAGGGGTACACGCCGACGCAACGCGACCTGCCGGTGATCAATCGCGGTGACACGGTCCAGGTGCACGTCGACCCCGCCTCCCTGCCGGCCCAGCAGTCCACGCAGGGCGCCGGTCCGCTGTTCGTCGTCGGCGATGTGCACGGCTACCTCGACGAGCTGATGGCAGCCCTCCAGGAGCGGGGCCTCATCGACTCGTCGGGGAACTGGTGCGCGGGCACCGCCCGGCTGTGGTTCCTCGGCGACTTCACCGACCGCGGCCCGGACGGCATCGGCGTCATCGACCTGGTGATGCGGCTGTCCGCCGAGGCCGCAGCGGCCGGCGGCTACTGCAAGGCCCTGATGGGCAACCACGAGCTGCTGCTGATCGGCGCCAAGCGGTTCGGCGACACCCCCGTCAACTCCGGTGCCGGCACCGCCACCTTCCAGGCGGCCTGGCTGCTCAACGGCGGCCAGAAGACCGACATGGACCGCCTCCAGGACCACCACCTTCAGTGGATGTCCCGGCTGGACGCCATGGAGGAGGTCGACGGCCATCTGCTCGTGCACTCGGACACCACCGCCTATCTCGACTACGGCGACTCGATCGAGGCGGTCAACGACACCGTCCGTGAGACGCTCACGCGCAACGACGCCGACGAGTGCTGGGATCTCTTCCGCAAGTTCACGCGGCGTTTCTCCTTCCGCGACGAGGGCGGCCCCGACCATGTGCGCTCCCTGCTCGATACGTACGGCGGCACCCGCATCGTTCACGGCCACAGCCCCATTCCGTATCTGCTGGGCGAGGTCGGCTCCGAGGACGGGGAGGACAGCACCGGGCCGCTGATCGAGGGGCCGCACCTCTACGCGGACGGCCTCGCCATCGCGATGGACGGCGGCGTGACCATGGCCGGAAAGCTGCTGGTGCAGCAACTTCCGCTGGATATCTGAACGTTCACCGGGCAGGCGTCCCCCCATCCCGCAGGGACGGAGGACGGCGCAGGCCAGGGCCCAATTTTGGCAAACCCCCTGTCACCGTGTGCCGTCACCGCTCTACCATCGGCTTATCCGTAGCAGGCTCCCCTCCGTTTCTGCCCGACGGCTCGTTGGCATGCGAGCCCCAAGCCCTACGGAGCATCGGGGGATGCACATGAACAGCGTTCCGCAGCACCTGCACAGCGAGGACCGCCAGGAGTACGAGCGGATCCTCGACGAGGCGCTGCGCTCCGCACCACACCGCCCGGAACTGGCCGCTGTGGGACAGCGGCTCAACTCCGAACAGCTGCGCACCATGGCGCTGAACGCCGCCGCACTCATCACGGCGGCCGCGGCGACCGAGTACCAGCACTACGTGAAGGTCCGCGAGGAACTGCGCCAGCCGGCGCCGTCCACCCCGTCGTCCGCCCGCGAGTCCGGCTCCACCGAGTCGGGCACGGGCGCGATGGGGCTCGCCACCACCATGGGAGAAGTCGCCGAGACGGTCGGCCCCGGCATCGTCGCCGTGGTCGCCGTCCTGGCGCCCGTCCTCGCCGGCACCGCCGCGGCGATCTTCCTGCTCGTCGGTTACATCCTGAAGATGTTCGACCCCGAGCCGGCGTTCGCCCAGACGATGCTCACCACCGGATGGGTGTTCGGCGCCATCGCCGCGGCCGCGATCCTGGTCGCCGCGGTCGGACTTCTGCTCACCGCCCTGCGCAACCGTCCGGCCTTCGACTCCGGGCCGCACGGCGAACTGAGCGAAGAGGTGGCCCGGGCCAAGGAAGCCTGGCGCGAAGCCCTGCTGGAGCGCGGCGTCCTGCCCTTCCTACGGGAGGCGCTCGCCGACCCCGGCACGACGGCGGCCCTGCATCGCACGCCACCGTCGACACCGGCCGGCCGTATCCCGAACCTCGGCTACGACCGCCCCGGTTTCAGCAGCCCGGGCGACGGCTCCTCCTCGGGCCCGCGTCCGAGCTTCAGCAGCCCGGACTACTCCAGCCCGGACTTCGGAGGGCCGGAACACCAGCCGGAGTAGCCCCTCGGCTTGCGCCCCCGCCGTGAGCAGGCCCCCAGCGGGGGACCTCCGCCTCGACGGAACCCCGAGGAGACCTCCTCGGGGAGGCGCAAGCCGAACAGGCGAACAGCCGGCCAGGACGTCGACGTCAGTCCGCGATCGGCAGGTACACCCGGTTGCCCGACGCGGCGAACTCCTTCGACTTCTGAGCCATACCCTCCTCGATCTCCTGCGGGGAACCGCCGTGTTGGCGGCGGATGTCCTGGGAGATCTTCATCGAGCAGCCACCCCGAACACGGCCGACGCCCACCACGGACCCTGGACAAGTGGCGGCGGTCGGCCTCAGCCACGAACCAAAGGCAGCGAGGATCCCCGACGCAAACAGGCAGTAGCGCCCGCAACCGCCTCTCCAGGCGCAGCGGCTGGCTCCGTTGACCCGTTTGGTGAGACTCGGGTTCTTTTGGTTATCGGCCAATCTCCCAACGTTGGAACCGGGGGGACTCAGTCCGCTTCTCATAATGGGAAATTGGCTCCCACTAGCCCGCTCAGCCGGAGACCAGGGCCCATACGCAGTGGTCTACCCCTAGGTACACAGCCTTTACGTACCCCACACGTGCAAACACACTTTCTAGCGAAGCGGTCTACGGCTGTGTTAAGTTCTACCCGCGTCGAACTCCCGGACAGACCAACCGGATTGAGACGCAAGGACCCCACATTCAGTACCCGCGTGCATGATCTGATCAACCGCCGATGGGTCTTTGGTTGGTGCGTCCGGAGAGAAGTAATCGGGGGAAGAAGTCCGGGGGAACCTTTCGGTTTCCACGCCTGTCCAGGTCGCCCGTAGGGACTTCCTCCGCTTGCGATTGAACGCAAGGGAGATTCTACGACCCGTAACACATTACGTATGGCCGCCATCTCGGGTCGGCCGCCGTGACTCTGTCTGCCGACCACGCCCGTACGCTCCTCGCCAACCCGGCTGTCAAGGCCGAACTGAGCACGCAGGAAGCGCAGTCGGTTCGTGCCGTCGCCGACGGCACGGCCACCAAGGCCCAGACCCGTGGCGCTGCCAGCAGTGCCGTCAAGGCCCTGTACTACCTGCTGAAGCGGCACGGCGGCAAGGTCTGCGACGACGCGATCAAGGCCGCCAAGCAGGGCTGGGGGAAGTTCCGTTCGTACATGAACGGCCTGCCCTGGTACCTCCCGGTCCGGATCGCCTGGGTCGCGGCCGGCGGTGAGGTGCAGTACGCGCTGTTCAGCTACATCAACAGCCTGTTCTAAGTAGATGAGGTGGGTGCCCAGGAACCGGCCGAAAAACGGCCCGGTACCTGGTCACTTCCGCTGCCGCGCATCCCGGCGGTGCTTCGTACGGTCCTGCTCGTCGCGAGGAAGAATTCCATGGCCTCCACCACCGAAATGCCCTCCGCTCTGAAGAACCTGTGGGCCTCTCCCTTCTGCTTCATCACGGCGGCGTTTGTCGCATTCCACATAGTCGGAAACAAAGGCGCGGGCTGGGCCCTGATGGCCGCCGGGCTAATAGGACCGCTTATCGCCCTCGCCTGGGGCGCGATCCGACGCGAACGGCCTGACTCGTTCGTGATCGTTCCGCTGGGAGCAATGGCGCTCTTCACCGTGCTCTTCGGCATCAACAACGGCCTCCCCTGGTCCTGACGCTCCGTCGGGATGGGTTCATCCGGAGAGGAACAGGCTGTGGCGACGGGCGAGGTACTGGCTGAAGCACAGGCTCTGAGACGCTCGTTCGGCAACAGGACGGTTCTCGACGACGTGTCACTGACGCTGCACGCGGGTGAGGTGACCGGCTTCGTCGGTGCCAACGACGCCGGAAAGACCACCACCATCCGGCTGATGCTGGGCCTCACCCGCGGCGAGGGCACGACGCTCTTCCTGGGCCGCCCCCTGCACGCCTGGAGCTCCCCGGGGAGCGTCGTGGGTGCGGTCCTCGGCGGCATCGCCGGCCACCCCAAGCACCGGGTGCGCTCGCATCTGCGGATGGTGGCCGCCGGGTGCGGCGCGTCCGACCAGCGCGTCGACGACATGCTGGAGTTGGTGGGTCTCACGCAGGCGGCTCGGTTGAAGCTGTCCCAGCTCTCTCTGGGCATGGCCCAGCGCGTGGGGATCGCGCAGGCGCTGCTCGATGATCCGCCCGTGCTCATTCTCGACGAGCCTGCCAACGGACTTGATCCGCATGCGATCCGCTGGCTGCGGGAGTTCCTGCGGGACCAGGCGGCGGGGGGCCGCGCGGTCATGGTGGCCAGCCACCTGCTGAGCGAGATGGAACAGCTCGCGGACCGCGTGCTGTCGCGCGGCCGCGTCGTTGCCGCGTCGCCGATCGCCGAGCTGCTGTCCCGGGCGGGCAGCCGGAGCGTGGTGACCGTGCAGACGCCGGATCTGCCGAAGCTCGCGTGCCTGGTGGAGAAGCAGGGTGGTCAACTGCAGCAGGCCGACGGGCTGAACGGGCACATCACGGGCCTGGAGCGGTCCGGGTCAGCGCCCTCGCGGCGGAGGCCGGCGTGACACTGCACTGGCTGTCCGAGGACATGCCGTCGCTGGAGGACTTCTACTGTCCATCGCGGAAGAGGAGTTCAGGATCTCGTGACCGCCCCTGACGCGCATCCCGTCGGCTGCCGGTGCGCCGACGTCCCCGTCCCCCACCCTGTGGGTCGTCCCGGTCGGCGAGGCATTTCGCAACGCGTGCCGGTACGAATGGCATCACCTCGCAGCGCTGCGCTCCACGTGGGTCCTCCTCGGCGTGGTGGCCGCGCTGAGCCTGCTCACCGGGCCCGGCCTCCTCCTCGACCTGGACAGGACGCGGGCGATCAGTGCGGTGTCGATGGCCGCCGGACGGCCTACGCGGCGAAGTGCGCGGTCGGGTTCCTGGTGGGCGCCGGTGTGGCGGCTACGAGCGCGCTCGTGGGCGCGATCTCGGCGGCGGTCGTCCTGGCCACGGTGAGTGCGCCGCAGCCGACATGGGGTACGGTGCTGCTGCCGGTACTGCGTTTCGTGCCGTGGATGGGCTGCTGGGCGCTGCTGTGCATGGCGCTGGTGGCGCTGTTGCGGAACAGGATCGTGCCGGTGGTGGTGCTGTGCCTGTGGCCCCTTCTAGGCGAGCGGCTCGCCGGTCTCCTGCTGGGCTACGTCCCCGGACTGGACGGCGTGGGCGACTGGCTGCCATTCGCGGCGGGCCGGGCGACGCTCACCGATGTATCAGCATTTGCAGGCCAGGAGCGATCGTTCGCAGAAGCAATGGTCGGGTCGGATCTGTCGACCCCGGGTAGCCCTGGTGGTCTACCTGCTCTACACGGCGGCGCTGACGGCGGCTGGCTACTGGGCGTACTACCGCCGAGAGGCCCCGACAGACTGAAGCACGCGCCAACTACTGATCCCTATCCCTCCCTTCCACACCTCATCCGGCCGAATCCCAATGCTGCCACCACTCGGCGCCCCGCTACTCCGTCTGCGACCGGAAGGCAGGGTACTGCCTCTACCCGGAGCCAAATGTGATAAGTCGGACAAACCGTTGCCTCCGGCGGTTCAGCCAACCATGCGGCGGTATTCAGTCCGCGATCGGCAAGTACACCTGGTTCCCGCTGGCCGCGAACTCCTTCGACTTCTGCAGCATCCCTTCGGCGATCTCCTCCGGCGACGCCCCCTCAGCCGCATCACCGCCGAACCGCTCTGGGATGCTTTTACTAATCTTCATCGAAGACAACCACACCCTGGAGAATGCCCACCGGCTGATAGTCCTTCGTGATCCGGCTCGGAACGGAACAGCGAGGCCATCTAACAAATCGAAGCGGTCCCCAGATTTCATAAGGAGGGATCGGCTGCACCGGGATACTCATGGCCATCGACCACCTCGCGGGCCACGTCCCTAACTGATCGCCTATGTGAACGGGCGTGTTTACGCAGAAGGTCGAAGGCTTCGTCCAGGGATACCGCTCTGTGGGTTGCGAGTATGCCCTTGGCCTGTTCGATGATCACGCGGCTGTTCAGGGCTGTTTCCAGTTGGGCGGCGAGAGTTCGGCAGCGGTGGGCTTCGCGGGCGCGTTCCAGGATGACGGCGGTGAAGTCCGCCATGGACTGGCCGAGCGTGAGTGCCTCCAAGGTGAAGGCGTGCTGTTCGCGGGACAGCAGGACGAGGGCCCCGCTGGTCCCGGCGGGCTCGCGCAGGGGGAGGGCTGCCACGCGGGTGTAGCCGAGTCGCAGGGCACGTGGGGCGTAGTGCGGCCAACGGTGCCTGGCAAGGCGGCCCTCGAATACCGACTGGGCCCAGAGCCCGTCGGCGTGGTGGCAGTCATGGCCGGGGCCTTCGCGCCAACCGACGGCTTCGTGTTCCAGACGGGACAGTTCGGGCTCTGAGCCAGTTACCTGCGCTGTCTTGTAGCCGTCGGGGGCGAACACCACGGTCGCGGCTGGGGTGTCGAGCAGGGAAGGGGCACACGTGGCCAAAGCGGAAAGGGTTGCGGGCACGTCAAGCGGGCCGTCCGCCGTGCTGCCGACCAAGGCTGTGAATACGTCGGCCAGCCGCTGCTCGGATATCATGGTGCCTCTTCGTCAGCTGAGTCTCAGGTCTCCGTGCACGATCTGCCGGGAGACTGTCTCGATCGATATTCCCTCGGCGAAGGCCCGGGCTTTGATGAGTGCCAGCGCGTCGGCGGTGGGGCGGCCAATTTCCTCGGAAAGCATGCCCGTGGCTTGCAGAACGGTTGCGCGTATGTCGATTTCGCCATAGAGGCCCGCGTCGGCGTCAGGGCCCAGGAGCACGATGGGGATGAGGGCTGCGGCGACTTCGGCAAGATCGGCGGGCCCGCCGGGCCCAGGCTGTGGATCGAAGACCGTCAGCACGCCCATGCAGCTGTCCTGCGACGGGAGCGGTAGGGCGGCCACCGAGGCGATGCCCAGCGAGGCGAGGCCAGTCCCGTAGCCGGGCCAGCGTGCCTCCATTGCCCGCCCGGAGACATGGAGCGGACGGCGTGCCGAGGCCGCATCTCGGGTGGGCCCGTTGCCGAGGATGAATTCCAGTTCTTGGGCTGCCCGAGATTGTTCGTCGGACACGGCGATCGCGAGCTGGTTCTGGCCGGCGTCGACCAGCGTGACCGCTGCGCTGCCCGTGCCGCACGCCTCGGCGACCCCGGTCATGAACCGCGGCCTGGTGCCATGGTTCTGGTCCCATTGCGCCGCACGCCAGGCGAAGTCTTCCTGGAGCCGGGCTGAAGCGCGGTGGCAGGCGGCTGTTTTGCGATGGGTCTCTGCGATGTGGGCGTGGAAGCCACGTCCGGGTTGTTTCGCCAGGAGTTCGTGCCGCTCTGCGACCGCCTCCGCCCGGTCCGCGCGCTCGCGGGCCAGCGCAGCCCGACGCTGCGCCACGGCTGCCAGGCTGAGATTCTCCTCACGCCTCTGCGGGTCCATGCACCCAAGAGTACGCCGCGCTGTCAGTCGGGGGCGTCACTTCGGCTTTCTTCCATCATCAGGACGACACCGCCGTTGTGCCCTCCGAACGGGGAGAAGAACACATCACAGGTGATGGACCGGCCGATACGGCTCAGCGCCTCCACCGCGACCGGGCCCGAACGCCTACGAGTCTGAAGGCACCGCTGCACAACAGGCCGCAGGACCTCGGTGGGCAGCCCGAAGTCCAGCTCGAAGAAGGGCTCTTCCAACACCTCGTCGGCACGCAGTCCCCACAGGTCGACTGCACCCCGGTTCCAGCTCCTGACCTTCAGATCCTTGTCCAGGACCACCACACCCGCAGCAATGCTCGTCAGAACCGCGTCCAAAAACGCCCGAGCCTCGTCCAGTTCATCAGTGCGGATACGCATCTCCTCATTCATCGTCTCCAGTTCCTCGTTGCCCGACTGGAGCTCTTCGTTGGTCGTTTCCAACTCCTCGTTGGTGGACTGCAGTTCCTCATTGGTCGTCTCCAGTTCCTCGATGCTGGACTGGAGTTCCTCGTTGGTGGTCTCCAACTCCTCGTTGGTGGACTGCAGTTCCTCGTACGCCGTTTCCAGGTCCTCCCGGATCCTCTTGACCTCCGCCTTCAGCTGCGTGGCGACAGTGACGTCGGTGAAGGA
>NZ_JBVKCZ010000051.1:0-47281 GCF_055634335.1 Streptomyces sp. NPDC111802
CCGCACCGACCTGAAGTGACACGGGTACGCCCGCTCCCACACCAGTTCCGAGTGCCGGTTGGCCACCAGGCTGTAGTCCCAGCGGTCCGCCCGCCACAGCATCCTCGGCACGTCGAAGCCGTGCCGGGCGCCGGGCTTGGTCAGCAGGTCGGCCGCCATGTACTTCAGCGGGGTGCCCTGATGGGTGTGGATGTGGACGCTGCCGGACCGCTTGGTCAGGGTGCCCGGCCAGTTGACGTTGTTCACCCAGTACGCGGCCCGCGCCATGACCTCGTGATAGCGCCGCGAGCCCGGCGTCACATGGTCGATGCCGGGCGGCAGGGAGTCCACCTCCTCCTCCCGCACCACCCACACGCCCTCGATGTGCGGGGCGATCTCGGCGGCCTTGGCGTGGATCGCCGCCGGATCGCCCAGCACGCCCCGGTGCGAGAACGCCGAGTAGACGGCCAGGTGCGGATCCAGCGGAAGCGTCGACTGGACGCCGTACCAAGCCCGTTGGGCCCGCCGCGCGGCCGCCGCCGTCACCCGCCGCCTGCCCGACCCGGCCACTCTGCGCAGGTCACGCAGACCGCGTGCCACGGCGTACGGCGGATAGGGCACCGTCGCCAGCAGCCGCATCTCCTTGCCGCGCGGGCCGTCGGGCGGGATGAAGCCCTCGGGGAGGTGACGGGCGTGGAAGGAACGGATCTCGCGGTAGAAGGCCGGCCGGTCCACGGGCGTCACCCGGTCCTCGCGCGCGAGCACGAACAGCATGTGGTCCAGGGCCCGTTCGAACAGCGGCGGGCGCGCCCACGCCAGGTCCGGGCGCCCTTCGAGGAACGCGAACAGCCCCTCGTACTGCGCGAAGATGTCGAAGTGCCGCCGCCCGGGCGTCTTGGTGATCGCGCCCTGCCGGCGCTGCCGGTACTCGACGCCGATCCGCTCCAGACAGGCGATGCGGTCGGCCAGCACCATCGAGCGATAGGTGACGGGAGCGTCCTCGTACAGGCCCGGGGCGTAGCGCAGCTCGTGCTTGAGGAAGAAGTCGCGCCGGTACGCCTTGTTCCAGGCGACCAGGAACAGACGCAGATACTCAGGGCTTTCCCGGACGTCGAAGGTGCCCGCCCCGGCCGCCGCCAGCAGATCCGCCGCCGTACTGCGCCCGCCGCGCCCCCACCAGTGGGTGCGTACATGGTCGAAGACCAGGATGTCCGGGTCGCCGGTCACCGCCAGCCGTGCCGCGACCGCCTCCAGCAGGCCCGGCGTGTAGAAGTCGTCGCTGTCGAGGAACAGGACGTAGTCGCCGCCCGCCTCCGCCAGACCGGCGTTGCGGGCCGGGCCGAGGCCGACGTTCTCGGGCAGGTGCAGCACGCGTACGCGTGCGTCGCGCTCGGCGTAACCGTCGAGGATCTCCCCGCAGCCGTCGGGGGAGCGGTCGTCGACGGCGATCACCTCGAAGTCGGTGTACGACTGCCCGAGCACCGAGTCCAGGCACTCCCGCAGGAAGCCCTGCACCTTGAAGACGGGGACGATGATGCTGAAGCGGGGCACGTCAGTTCCTCACTGGGTCGTCGCGGCGGGGGCGGGCGTGCGCTCGGCGAGCGGGATCACCGGCTCGATCGCCTCGGGCGGCTCGCCCAGCAGCACCCGGCGTACGACGCGCTCGGCGGCGCGCCCGTCGTCGAACTGGCAGAAGCGCTCCCGGAACGCGGCCCGCAAAACCCTCGCCCCCTCGTCCGCGTACGAGCCGTCGCGGAAGACCGCCGCCAGCTCCCCCGGCGTCCGCGCCACCCGGCCCGGCGGCGCCTCCATCAGGTCGAAGTAGACGCCCCGCAGCTCCCGGTAGATGTCCCAGTCGTCGGCGTACACGACGATCGGCCGGTCCAGGTTGGCGTAGTCGAACATGATCGACGAGTAGTCGGTGATCAGCGCGTCGGCGGCCAGGCACACGTCCTCGGCGGAGCGGTGCGCGGTGACGTCGATGATCCGGCCGGTGCCGCGCGCGCCGCCCCGGTCGTAGAAGTAGTGGGCGCGCAGCAGGACGACGTACTCGTCGCCGATCTCCTCGCACAGCGCCTGAAGATCGAGGCCGGTCTCGAAGCCGGTGGCGTAGTCACGGTGCGTGGGCGCGTAGAGCAGGGCCTTCTTGCCCTCGGGGACACCGAGTTCGCGGCGGACGCGGGCGACGTCGGCGCCGGTCGCCGTGTAGTAGACGTCGTTGCGCGGATAGCCGTACTCCAGGGTCTCGTGCGCGGCCGGGAACGCCCGCTCCCACATCTCGGTGGAGTGCTGGTTGGAGGTGAGGTTGTAGTCCCAGCGGTCGACGCGGGCCAGCAGCTTGGCGATGCTGCCGGTCGCGGCGGCCACCACGGGATACGTCGCCTGGTCGGCGCCCATCTTCTTCAGCGGGGTGCCGTGCTGGGTCGACAGATGGACGCTCCCCTCGCGCTTGACGACGGCGTCGGCGAAGTTGGCGTTGTTGACCAGGTACTTGGCGCGGGCGAGCACCTCCCAGTACCTGCGGCTGCCGATGACCGCGTACTCCACGTCCTTCGGCACGGTGTGCGCCTGGTCCGCCTCGACCAGGAACACCGAGCGCAGATGCGGGGCGAGCTCGCGTGCCTTGGCGTGGATCGCGGCCGGGTTGCAGACATAGCCACGGCCCCAGTACGCGCAGTACACGGCGAGGTCCGGCGCCAGCGGGCGGCGCAGCTGACGCCGGTAGCGCAGCCAGGTGCGCAGCCCGCGCGGACGCGGGACACCCGCGGCCGCCCTCGCCGCCGCCTGGTTGGCCCAGCGCAGCGCCCGGAACGCCACGTACGCCCCGTTCGCCAGCAGCCGGTGCTGGACGCCCAGGCTGCCGCCCGGCAGCCGGAACCCGGTGGGGCAGTGCCGCCGGTGGAGCCTGCTCGCCCGGCGGAAGAAGGCGCGCCGGCCGCTGGGCAGCCGTCGCGGATGGGCGGCCGTCTTCAGTACGGCGGCGAAGAGCTGCTGGAACAGCGGCCCGCGCCGCCCCTCCGACAGCCCCCGCCCGGCCGCCCGCCGCAGCACCAGCTCCGCCTGGTCCAGCAGGTCGAAGTGGTGCCCGCCCGGCAGGCCCAGCCGGCTGCCCTGCCGCCGCAGCAGATGCCGTACGACCACCTGACGCAGCACCGCCATGTGCTCGGCGCTCAGCACGACCAGGCCGCCGAAGCCGATGTCGGTGAAGTGGCCGTCGGGGAAGGCGAGTTGCCGCTCGGCGAGAAAGGCCCGGCGGTAGGCCGCACTCCACGCCGGGAGCTGGACCCCGGTCAGCTCCGGCGCCTGGCCCGGCGAGAAGACCCCGTCCGGCGCCCGCGCCAGCAGCGGCGCGGCCGGATTGGTCGGCTCGCCCACCCACCACGGTGTCCGCTCGTGCTCGAAGTACAGGACGTCCACGTCACCGGTCTCGCGCAGCCGGGCGTCCAGCGCCGTCAGCGCGCCCGGCACCAGCATGTCGTCGCCGTCCAGGAACAGCAGCCACTCACCGATCGCCGCCCGCGCCCCGGCATTGCGCGCCCCGGCCAGCCCGGCCGCCGGCGGCGAGTGCACGGGCGCCACCCGGCAGTCCCGCTCGACGTACCCGGCGACGACATCCGCCGCCGCAGAGCCGGGGGTGTCGCAGACCGGGATCAGCTCGAAGTCGCCGAAGGACTGGGTGAGGACCGAGTCCAGCGCCAGGGACAGCCGGCCCGCGACCCCATGGGACGGAACGATGATGCTGAAGCGGGGCATACTGCTCTTTCTGTCGAGGTTCATCTCCTGCCGAGCGCTCAGCGGCTCGAGATGAGCACGGCGGCCGGCGACCGGACGGGATGGCGCTGGTCGAGCGGCACGACGGGCGGGTGGCCCGTCTCCCCCCGCACCACATGGCGTACGACCCGTTCGGCGGCGCCGCCGTCGTCGTACGGGCAGAAGCGCTCGCGGAACGCCGCCCTCAGCTGGGTGGAGCGCGAGCCGCGCCAGTGGCCGGTGGTGAAGATGTCGATCAGTTCGTCCTCGCCGCGCGAGACCGCGCCCGGCGGGAACGAGCGAAGATCGAAGTAGGTGCCGCGGGCCGCCTCGTAGGCCTCCCAGTCGTCGGCGTGGATGACGATCGGCCGGTCCAGGTTGGCGTAGTCGAACATGATCGACGAGTAGTCGGTGACCAGGGCGTCCGCGGCGAGGCACAGCGACTCGACGCTCGGGTGGTCGGTGACGTCGATGACCCGGTCGGACGGGCTGTCGACGAGCGGGCCGCCGTGGCGGTGGTGGGCGCGGGCCAGGATGACATGGCGCCGGCCCAGGCGGCGCTGGACGCGGTGCAGGTCGAGGGTGGCGCGCTGGGTGCGGCGGTAGTCGCGGTGGGTGGGGGCGTAGAGGATCACGACCGAGCCCTCGGGGATGCCGAGTCGCTCGCGGATCCGGGTCACATCGGCGGAAGTCGCCCGCTGGAAGATGTCATTGCGCGGACCGCCGTACTCCAGGGTCGTGTACTCGCCCGGGTACACCCGCTCCCAGGTCAGGGTGGAGTGGCGGTTGGCGGACAGGACGTAGTCCCATCTGTCGACGTTGTCGAGGAGCTCCTCGATGTCCTCGTCGCGCGCCGCCGCCGGGCGTTCGCGCAGGTCCAGGCCCATGTGCTTGAGCGGGGTGCCCCGTTGGGTCCGCACCATGACCTGGCCGGGGCGCTTGACCGTGCGGCGGTCGAAGTCGGCGTTGTGCACGAGGTACTTGGAGCGCGCGAGGGCCGTCCAGTAGGCGGCCGTGCCGGGGCCCAGACGGCGGGTGTCCGACGGGTGAGGCTCGTCCTCCGCGATCCAGGCCGTGCGGATGTGCGGGGCGTGCGCGCGGAACGCCCGCTCCAGGGCGCCCGGATGGCAGCCGTGGCCGCGGACGCCGTGCGCGGCGAAGACGGCGCGGTCGCGCCGCACGGGGAGGCAACGCTGGACGCGGTAGTGCAGCCGCAGGACGCCGAAGCGCAGGGACTTCAGCAGACGGCCGGTGACCTTGGCGGTACGGCGGATGAGGGCCGACGCCCGCTGCAGTGCGCGGTAGGTGCGGTGCATACCCAGGCGGACCAGGGCGTAGTGCACGCGGGTGCGTGCCGGGACGGGGACGCCTGGGGCGCGGTAACGGCGGTAGTAGGTGCGGGCCTTGCGCAGGAAGGCGGCGCGACTGCGGCGCGGGAGGCGGTCGCGGCGGGCGAACACCACCACCAGGTGGTCGAGCATCCGCCGGAACAACCACGGGCGCCAGCGGGTGAGTTCGGGGCGGTCGGCGACATAGGCGAAGACACGGTCGTACTGCTCGAAGACCTCGAAGTGCCGCGGGCTGACCGTGCCGAGGATCCCGCCCCGGCGCCGCTGCCGGTAGTGCACGCACACCCGGTCCAGGGTCGCGATCGACTCCGCCGTCATCAGGACCGGGTACGTCCAGGGCGTGTCCTCGTAGTAGCCGGGCGGGAAGGCGAAGCCCTCCTTCTCGACGAACTCCCGCCGGTACGCCTTGTTCCAGGCGACCATCAGCAGCCGCAGCAGCTCCGGGCGGTCCGCCAGCCGGAAGGGCGCCGGGCCCCGTTCGGTGAGCCACTCGGCGGCCTGGTTGCGGACCGTCTCGCCGGTCCAGTAGGCGCGGGCGTAGTCGTAGACCAGGACGTCCGGCTCCCCGGTCTCCTTCAGCCGGTCGGCGATGGCGTGCAGGGCGTCGGGGGTGAGGGCGTCGTCGCTGTCGAGGAAGATCAGGTAGTCGCCGGTCGCCTCGGCCATACCGGCGTTGCGGGCGGGTCCCAGGCCGCGGTTCTCGGTGAGGTGTACGGGGCGCACACGCGGGTCGCGGGCCGCGAACTCGTCGATGATCGCGCCGCACGCGTCGGGCGAGCGGTCGTCGACGGCGATCAGTTCGAGATCGGGGTACGACTGTGTGAGCACCGATTCCAGGCACTCGTGCAGATACGCCTGCACCTTGTACACGGGGACGATGACACTGAACCTGGGCAAGGGACTTCCACTGGGTCGGCCTGGGCGAGGGCGGCGACAGCGCCTTGCCCGGCAACGGCCAATGGAGTGCCTTGGTTACGGTGCATAAGGCATACGGGGGACGTTAAGTGAACGACAGGGGGCGAACCGATGTCGGTCCGCCCCTTCGAACGTGCCGTGTCCTGCCGTTACTTGACCGCGCCCGCCATCACACCGGACACGAACTGGCGCTGGAACGCGAAGAACACGACCAGCGGGATCACCATGGAGATGAACGCGCCGGGCGCCAGGATGTCGATGTTGTTGCCGAACTGCCGTACCTGCGTCTGCAGGGCGACCGTGATCGGCTGGCTGTCGGCGTCCGTGAAGATCAACGCGACCAGCATGTCGTTCCACACCCACAGGAACTGGAAGATGCCGAGCGCGGCGATCGCCGGACCGCCGAGCGGCATCACGACACGGAAGAACAGGCGCAGTTCACCTGCGCCGTCCAGCCGGGCCGCCTCCAGCAGCTCCCTCGGGATCTCCGCGAAGAAGTTGCGCAGCAGGAACACCGCGAACGGCAGCCCGAAGCCGACGTGGAAGAGGATCACACCGATCAGGGACCCGAAGATGCCGATGGTCCCGAACAGTTCCGCGATCGGGATCAGCGCCACCTGCACCGGCACGACCAGCAGACCGACCACGCCGAGGAACCACCAGTCGCGGCCCGGGAACTCCATCCACGCGAACGCGTAACCCGCGAGCGCGCCGATCATGACGACCAGGACCGTCGCCGGGACCGTGATCAGTACGGTGTTGAGGATCGAGTCGGTGATGTCGCTGTTGCCCAGGAGCTTGTCGTAGCTCTCGAAGGTGAGTTGGGAGGGCTCGCTGAAGACCTTCCACCAGCCGCTCGCGGTCATCTCGTCCGGCGGCCGGAGCGACGACAGCAGCAGTCCGATCGTCGGGACCAGCCAGAACAGGCCCACGACGATGAGGAACACCCGCACCAGCCCGCCGCTGACGAAGGAGGCGAGCCGGCCGCCGAGGGACTGCTCGCCCTTGACGACGGGGAGCGGCTCGGGTGCCGCCTTGGTGAGCCTGCCGGCGTCCGTACTCATCGCCGCACCTCCCGCCTGAGCCTACGGATGTTGAACCACATGACCGGGATCACGAGCAGCAGCAGGAACACCGAGATCGCGCTCGCGATGCCCGGCTGGTCCTCGGAGAAGCCCTTGCGGTACAGCTCCAGCGCCAGCACGTTCGCGTCGTCCTGGGAGGAGCCCGGGGCGATGATGAAGACCAGGTCGAAGATCTTCAGCACGTTGATCATCAGGGTGACGGCGACGACGGCGAGGACGGGCGCGAGCAGCGGCACCGTGACCCTGCGGAACACCTGCCACTCGTTGGCGCCGTCGACCCGGGCCGCCTCCAGCAGATCGCGCGGGATGCCCGCGAGCCCGGCCGCGATCAGCACCATCGCGAAACCGGCCCACATCCAGATGTACGACCCGATGATGGACGGCGTGACGAGGGACGGGCCGAGCCAGTCGAGCCCGTTGTACGCCTCCTTGAAGTTGTCCGCCGGAAGCCGGAGCTGGGCCCCCTCGGCGGCGGCCGGCAGGGTGAACGTGCCGTCGTCGGCCGCCTTGGTGGAGGCCACGACCTTGCCGTCCTTGACGGCCTCGATCTTCATCCCCGGATAGCCCAGCTCGGCCGCGTCGACGCCGCCGAGGGTGCCGACGCCCTTGCCGCGGGTGAAGTCCTGCCAGGTGGTGCCGGTGACCTTGTCCGGCTCGGCCTTCGCCTGTACGGCCGCTTTGGCGCCGTCCGGCATCTGGCCGGGGGCGACACCGACCAGGGGCAGGGCGACCGGGGTGCCGGCGCTGACGGTGGCCTTGGTGATGAAGGCGCCGCCCGGCGCCGATTCCAGCGGCGACTCGCGGCCCGGGTGGGCCTTGGGGAACGCGGACGCCTGCGCGAACGTGTCGTGGACGCCCACCCACACCGCGTTCGCCACGCCCTTGTCCGGGTCCTGGTCGTAGACGAGCCGGAAGATGATGCCCGCCGCCAGCATCGAGATCGCCATCGGCATGAAGACGACCAGCTTGAACGCCGTGCCCCAGCGCACCCGCTCGGTGAGCACCGCGAAGATCAGACCGAGCGCGGTGGCGACGGTCGGCGCGAACACCACCCAGATCACGTTGTTCTTCAGGGCGGTGCGGATGCCGTCGTCCGTGAACAGGGCCTCGTAGTTGTCGAATGCGGCGAAGCCGTCGCCGGACTGGTCGTAGAAGCTGCGGATCACCGAGTACCCGATCGGGTACACCACGAGCGCGCCGAGCAGCACCAGAGCGGGCAGCAGGAAGAGCACCGCCACCGTTCTGCGGGTGCCGGTCACGCTCTTGCGCGACTTGGGCGGGGCAGGGGGCGCGGTGCCCCCTGCCGCTTCCGCGGACGCCATGGCTCAGTTTCCGTACGCCGCGGCCGCGTCGGCCTCCAGCTTCTGCTGGGTGCCCGCGACGTTCGACGGGTTCTTCAGGAAGTCCTGCAGGGCCTTCCATTCGCCCTTGCCGGGCGTGCCGCCGAAGGCCTGCGGGGCCTGGTCGGACATGTCGAAGCGGAAGTCGTCACCGGCGTCGAGGAGAGCCTTCGCCATCTTGCGCTGCACCTCGTTCGGATACGCCGAGTTCTCCACGTTCTTGTTCGGCGAGAGGTAACCGCCGAGCTTCGCCTGGATCGTCGCCGCGTCCGGGGAGGCGAGGAAGGTGGCCAGGGCCTGCGCCGCCTTGGAGTCCTGGAGGATGACGGCCGCGTCGCCACCGGAGACGACCGGCGCGGTGTCACCGACGGTCGGGAACGGGAACACCTTGGCGTCCGTGCCGACCGTCGCCTTGGCCTGGACGATGTTGACCTGCGCGAAGTCGCCCTCGTAGACCATGGCGGCCTTCGGCTGGTCGCCGCCGGTGAACACCTGGGTGACGGAGGCCGGGAAGTCCGTCTGCAGCGCGCCGTCCGCGCCGCCCGCCACATAGTTCTTCTTGCCCCACACCTGGGCGAGTGTGGTGAGCGCGTTCTTCACCGACGCATCGGTCCACTTGATCTCGTGCCGCGCCAGTTGGTCGTACTTCTCGGGACCGGCCTGGGAGAGATAGACGTTCTCGAACCAGTCCGTGAGGGTCCAGCCGTCGGCCCCGCCCACGGAGAACGGGGTGACGCCGGAGTCGTAGACCGTCTGGGCGGTGGTGAGCAACTCGTCCCACGTCTTGGGCTCGGTGGCCCCGGCGTTCTCGAAGACCTTGGCGTTGTACCAGATCAGGGACTTGTTGGCGGCCTTGTAGTAGACGCCGTACTGCTTGTTGTCGACCTTGCCGATGTTCTGCCAGCCCTGCGAGAAGTTCTCCTGCAACTCCTTGACCGTGTCGGCGCCGAGGGGCTTGGCCCACTTCTTGTCGACGGCCTGCTTGATCGCGCCGGGCTGCGGGAGCATCGCGATGTCCGGCGGCTGGCCGCCCGCGACCTTCGAGCCGAGGAAGTTGATGATCGGGTCCTGCGCGGGCACGAAGGTGACCTTGGCGCCGGTGCGCTTCTCGAACTCCGCGAGGACCTTCTTGAAGTTCTCCTGCTCGGCTCCCGTCCATACCGCGGCGACCTCGAGGGTTTCGCCGTTCAGCTTGGGAAGGGTGACGGTGCTCGCGGTCTCCTGGCCGGATCCGCCCTGTTCGTTGCCGCTGTCGTTGTCGTCGCCACCGCACGCGGTGAGTGAGAGTGTGAGGGCGCCGGCGCATACGGCTGCGGCGGCCCTTGCGGCCCTGCTTGTCCGGTTCTTTCTGCTCGTGCTGCGCATCACTGCCCCGTTCTTCGTGCCTCGTCGAACGTTCGAGCGCTGTCCCGTGCGATCTGGTCTACGCCTTGGTATGGGGGTCGGCAAGACCACGTCCGGTGTCAACCGGGAATTCGTGACCGCCTCGTGACCAGGTACCTCGCGCTGGAGCGAGCCTCGCTGGGGGCCGCGCCCCCAGACCCTCTCCATCGGCTTGAACGGCCTCGTCCTCAAACGCCGGGCGGGCTGAAAAACGCCGGCCGGCGTCAAAGGAGTGACGGCACCCCGGTCGCCGAGACCTCCCGCGCCGCCCGCTCCACCGCGCTGGCCAGCAATGCCAGATCCGTAGGGCCGTTCCCCAGCTCGCGCACCTGACGCCGGGCCGGGGGATCGCCCATCCGGTGCCACTCCAACGGCACGACCGTCGGCCGCAATGTCGCCGTCCGCGGGATACGCCCCGTGACCCGACCGCCCTGGAACGGCACCGCTCTGCCGTCCGCCCAGGTCAGCCGGCCCCGCCCCGGCGCCGGCTCGTCCGGCCCCGCGGTCACCGGGTCCAGCGTCACCCGCAAGGTCGCAAGGCGCGCCGGCTCCGACTCCGCCGTACGGCCCCCGACGGTCGCGGCGGCCACCAGATGCACCCCGAGCCGCTCGCCCTCCCGCGCCACGGCCTCCAGCGCGCGGATCACCGAACCCGCCGCCGGCCTGCCCGGTGATCCCAAGGCGGGCGAGACCAGGGCGTCCAGGTCGTCCACGACCACGACGAGCCGGGGCAGCGGCGGCACGGCCTCGGCCTGCCGGCGTCCCGCCCCCGGCCGCAGCCGCATCGTGGAGCTGGGCGGGGTGTCCAGATCCCCTGTGTGGTCATGGGCCCCGGTGCCGGATCCGGCACCGGTCGCCGCCGCGCGCTGCGCGACCATCCGGCCCGACAGCTCTCGCCCCGTGTGCCACTCGGCGAAGTCGGACCGCCCGAGCAGCTCGGCCCGCCGCTTCAGCTCGGCGCTTAGCGACTGGGCGAACTCCCGCATACGGACCGGGTCGTTGGCGGTCAGGTGGGTGGTGACATGCGGTATGTCGGTGCACGCCCGCAGCCCGTCGCCGGGCCCGCCGCCCGCGCCGACGCTGTCCCGGCCGTCGATCAGCACGACGCCCAGCCGGTCCGGCCGCTCGGCCGCCGCGAGGGACGCGACGACGGCCCGCAGCAGCTCCGTACGCCCGCTGCCGGGCGGGCCCTCGATCAGCAGATGCGGCCCGTCCACGCCGAGGTCCGCGCTGACCGGCCCGCGCGGTCCGGCCCCGAGCACCGCGCACGCCCGTCCGCCGAGGGCCTGAGGATCGTCGGCCGCGTCGGCCCACCGCGCCATCAGCGAGGCGGGCGTGGCCCGTGCCAGCCCCAACTCGTCGAGCAGCCGTGCCGCCTGGGGCAGCGGGACCGACACGCGCGCGTGCCGCTCTCCGACGCCGCCCTCCGTGCGCAACGGCGCCAGCGCCCGCGCGAACCGCTCCGCCCAGGCGAGCGAAACGGCGTCCACCGCGGCGACGGTGCCGTGCCCGACGGGACCGTGGGCGACGGGACCGCGGGCTGCGGAGGGGTCGCGTGGCTGTGCGGTGCCGGCCCCGACCGCGCCGTCCTGAACGCGCTCGTGGCCGGCGGCGCCCTGTTCCGCGCTCCCGCCCCGCGCCACCCGCATCAGCCGCAGCGCCGTCGCCACATCACCGCTCAGCAGCGCGACCGCGCCGCACTCCCGGAACGTCGGCGACACCGTGCAGGCGGCCTCATATGTCTCCGTCACCGGGGACGCGGGCGACGCCGGAGCCGTCTCGGCCAGGCACACCACGTGGATCCCGGCGCGCGGCCCCTCCAGCGCCAGCCGGGCCACCGCCTCCCGCACGTCGGCGCCCCCGGGATCGCCGTCCACGACGAGCACGGTGTACGGACCCGCGAAACCGTCCGCCCCGTCGGCCGGGTCCTCCTCCCGTGCCCAGGAGGGCCGCCGGACGGCACGCTGAGCCGGAATCTGTCCGTCCGGCAGGGCCGGTGTCAGCCCCCGGCCGGCCGTCCCCGCAGCCCGTGTCTCCGCCGCCATGTCCTCCAGGCGTCGCAGCAGCTCATCCGTACGCGCCGTCGCCTGCTCACGGTCGTAGGCCAGCAGCAGGCGGCAGTCCTGGCCGTGGCCGGGGCGCAGATGCGGAAGCCAGCCCAGCCACGCCCATTCGGCGGTGCGCTCCTCCAGGGGACGGGCGCGGTCCACGCTGATCAGGACCACTTCCAGGGCGTCGGGGGAGTGCAGCGCGGCGAGCTGGGCGACCACCGCGCGGGCCAGCCCAGTGAGCCGCTCGCGCGGACCGGCCAGGCCCAGCGCCCCGACCTCCCGCAGATCCGCGGTCACCGGAACGGCGGGCAGCAGACCCGAGCCGTCGGGTGCCGGCCGGTCGGCCGTGCCGAGCCGCACCGTGAGCGCCTCCGCATGACCCGGGGGGCGCTCCCACAGCCGGGGCCCGGGGCCCAGGGCCGTCAGCAGCAGCGACGCCGGGTCGGGCCAGGCCTCCGGCAGCCGGGGGCCGCTCGCCGCCGAGAGCTGCCCGGACGCCTCGGCCGGCTCGTCATCGTCGTACATGTCGTCGTGGGCCGCCCCCTGCTCCGAGCGTCCTCCGGCCAGCCGCCGCGCCCACGCCGTGAGCCCGCCGCGCCTGCGGACGCCCGGCGGTACGTCGGTGCCCCGCAGCGGGGTGCCTTTACGGCTGCTGCCGGGGACCGCGCCCGCTGCCGCGGCGGAGGAACGCGAGGACGTACTCCCGGCTGCACTCCCGGCTTCGAGACCCCCGCCGAGCGCGCCCATGCCGAGGCCCGCGCCATGGGTGTCGCCCTCGCGTGGTCCCGGAAGCGGCCGCTCGGACCCCTCGTGCCGTTCGATCCGTGGTGCCCCGCCCTGCAGCGGGACGACGGGCGGCTCGACCGGACCGTGTTCCGCGAGCGCCGCCGGGTCGCCGCCGTCCGCCACGCGCGCGTGGGGCACCGGCGAGTCACCCGGGGCCCCGGCGACACCGTCCACTTCATGCTCGCCCCCGGCCGGGACGCGAACATGTCCCTCCCCGTCCGGCTCCGTCCGCACCCGCGCCCCCGGACCACCGGCCGGAGTCAGCCGTAGGACCGACTCGCCGATCCGCAGCAGCGCGCCCGGCGCGAAACGCACCGGGCGGGTGGTCAGACGGGCGCCGTCCAGCGTCGTGCCGTTGGTCGAGCCGAGGTCGGCGACCGAGACCCGGCCGTCGGCGGTGACCGTGACCGCGCAGTGCAGTCGGGAGACGTCCGGGTCGTCGAGCGGTACGTCGGCGTCGGCGGAGCGGCCGATGCGGATCTCGCCGCCGTGCAGAAGGTGCACCCCGCCCGCGTCCGGGCCCGCCACGACATGGAGCTGGGTCGGGGCGTCGTCCAGCTCGGGATGGGGCTCGGGGGCCGCCGGGGCGCCCAGGGCCAGCACCGCGCCGTCTATCAGCGGAGGCTCGCCGAGTGTGCTGCGCCGGTCGTCGAGCCGCTCCGCGCCCGCGTACAGCACGGCCGGGCCGCCGCCACGGTCGGCTTCGCCCGCGCGCGAGGTGCTCCCCTCCCCGGACACCGCCGAGGCGAGCGCCGAGGCCACCGCGGCCAGGGCCGTGCCCGCGGGCGCCGTGACCAGTACGTCGCAGCTCGCGGCGCGGCCCCGGGCAGGGGCAGGCGGGGCCAGCGGGTCAACGACGGTCAGCCGGATCTGCATCGGCGTCAGCGGTCCCTTCTGCGCGGGCGCGGACCAGGGCCCGTCTGATGGATCTCCCCACCCCACACGAGCACATCGGCCAGTACTCCACGCATCCTCGCACCTGGCACTGACAACGCGCCCCCCGCCCGAAGGCAAGTGATCTTGATTGGTCGGCTCTGCCCGCAAAAGTGCCTGACAGTTGACCTACCGGCGACCGCTTGAGATCGGTCACGTCCGCCTGCGGCAACCACGAGACCGAGCCGAGCGTCTTTCCTTCGAACATGTACGGGAAGCCGTACGTAAGACGCACAGAATGAGGACAGGCCGGTGCCCGGGGGCACGGCACTACAGTGGGTCGGAACGTAGGCAAGCAGCAGGGAGCGCGACGTGCGGCCGGTAGGCAGCAAGTACTTCCTCGAGGAGCCGCTGGGTCGCGGCGCCACGGGGACCGTCTGGCGGGCGCGCCAGCGGGAGACCGCGGGTGCCGAGGCGGCCGTGCCGGGGCAGCCCGGCGAGACCGTCGCGATCAAGGTCCTCAAGGAGGAGCTCGCCAGCGACGCGGACATCGTCATGCGGTTCCTGCGGGAGCGGTCGGTCCTGCTGCGCCTGACCCACCCGAACATCGTCCGGGTCCGTGACCTGGTCGTCGAGGGTGAGCTGCTGGCCCTGGTCATGGATCTCGTCGAGGGCCCCGACCTGCACCGCTACCTGCGCGAGAACGGCCCCTTCAGCCCGGTCGCCGCCGCCCTGCTCACCGCGCAGATCGCCGACGCGCTGGCCGCCAGCCACGCCGACGGCGTCGTCCACCGCGACCTCAAGCCCGCCAACGTCCTGCTCCAGCAGAACGGCGGCCAGATGCACCCGCTGCTGACCGACTTCGGCATCGCCCGCCTCGCCGACTCCCCGGGCCTGACCCGCACCCACGAGTTCGTCGGCACGCCCGCGTATGTCGCCCCCGAGTCCGCCGAGGGCCGCCCGCAGACCTCCGCCGTCGACATCTACGGCGCCGGCATCCTCCTCTACGAGCTGGTCACCGGACGCCCGCCGTTCGGCGGCGGCTCCGCCCTGGAGGTCCTGCACCAGCACCTGAGCGCCGAGCCGCGCCGCCCGTCCACGGTCCCCGACACGCTGTGGACGGTCATAGAACGCTGTCTGCGCAAGAACCCCGACGAACGGCCCAGCGCCGAGAACCTCGCCCGCGGCCTGCGCGTCGTCGCCGAGGGCATCGGCGTGCACGCGAACTCCGCGCAGATCGCCGCGGCCGAGGGCGTAGCCGCGCTGCTCGCCCCGGACCCCGCGCCGGCCACCGTGCCGGGCTCGGCCGACCCGACCCAGGTGCTGCCGCACGGCGCGGGCTCGTTCGACCCGAACGCCGCGACCAGCTTCCTGCCGCACACCGGCGCCCCCGGCGCCGCGGACCCCACGGCCGTACTGCCCAACACGGGCGGTCCGGGCGGGCGCGGCGCCGCCGACCCGACGGCCGTGATGCCCCCGGTGCCGCCGGGACAGCCCGGTCAGCCCGGCCCCGAGGACCCGCACCCCTGGCAGAACCAGCTGCGGGCCGCACGGGACCGCAACGAGCAGACGCAGGTCCAGTACCTCGACCCCAGCCAGGACCCGCTGCGCCGCCGCCCGCAGCGCCAGGTGGCCCGACCGCAGCAGCAGCCCCAGCAGCGACCGCCGCAGGGCCGGCCGCCGCAGGGTTACGGCCATCCGCAGCAGCACCAGCCGCAGCCGTACGCCCCGCCGCGCCAGCCGCAGCAGCAGCCGCAGCGGTACGCCCCGCCGCCCGCGCCGGAGCCGCAGCGTCCGCAGCGCGAGCCGCGTCAGCCGCGTCAGCGCAGCGCCAACCCGATGCGGATCCCCGGGCTCGGCTGCCTCAAGGGATGCCTCTTCACGATCGTCATCCTCTTCGTCGCGGGCTGGCTGGTCTGGGAGCTGAGCCCGCTGCAGGAGTGGATCGGCACGGGCAAGGGCTACTGGGACCAGCTCAGCGACTGGTTCAACACCGTGACCGGGTGGATCGGGGACCTCGGCGGAAGCTCGGGCGGGGGCTCGGGCACCAACTGACCTAGGGCCTGTCGTTTGGATCATGCCGGCGTCGCGGTGTCTGGCACGCGCATCTGCCGCGTTGTCGTCGGTTGTCGACGCTCCGCGTCGCCGCCCTCCTCCGCCTTGCAGCTGCACGCACCAGACCCCGCTCGGGTGGGTTGAGAGGCGCAGTCTCTCTCAGCCGACCTGATCCAAACGACAGACCTAGGCCGCGCGGGCGTCGGCTGGTTTGGTTATTTGTCGACACCTGGCGGGTGATTTCCGCCTCCGCAGTGAAGGTTGGCTCTTCGGGCGCGTAGTTTTAGCGACACAACGCGTCGGTAGGAGCAGTCTTGGCACGGAAGATCGGCAGCCGGTACACCGCCAACCAGATTCTGGGGCGGGGCAGCGCCGGCACGGTGTGGCTGGGCGAGGGGCCCGACGGACCCGTCGCCATCAAGCTGCTGCGCGAGGATCTCGCGTCCGACCAGGAGCTCGTCGGACGTTTCGTGCAGGAGCGCACGGCGCTGCTCGGCCTGGAGCACCCGAACGTGGTCTCCGTACGCGACCTGGTCGTCGACGGCAACGACCTCGCGCTCGTCATGGACCTGGTCCGTGGCACGGACCTGCGCACCCGGCTCGACCGCGACCGGCGGCTCGCGCCGGAGGCGGCGGTGGCCATCGTCGCGGACATCGCGGACGGGCTGGCGGCGGCGCACGCGGCCGGGGTCGTGCACCGGGACGTGAAGCCGGAGAACGTCCTGCTGGACATGCAGGGCCCGCTCGGTCCTGGCGGCTCCCACCCGGCGCTGCTGACGGACTTCGGTGTGGCGAAACTCATCGACTCACCACGCCGTACGCGCGCGACGAAGATCATCGGTACGCCGGACTACCTGGCGCCGGAGATCGTGGAGGGCCTGCCGCCGCGGGCCGCGGTCGACATCTACGCCCTGGCGACGGTCCTGTACGAGCTGCTGGCGGGCTTCACCCCCTTCGGCGGCGGCCACCCCGGCGCGGTGCTGCGCCGCCATGTCACCGAGACGGTGGCGCCGCTGCCGGGCATCCCCGACGAGCTGTGGCAGCTGATCGTGCAGTGTCTGGCGAAGGCGCCGGCCTCGCGGCTGCGGGCGTCGGAGCTCGGGGCGCGGTTGCGGGAGCTGCTGCCGTTGGTCGCCGGGATGCCGCCGCTGGACGTGGACGAGCCGGACTCGGAGCCGGCGGAGGACGAGGCTCCGGCGGCGGAGGAAGCGGCGCCGGCGGGGGAGCGAGAGCGGCGGCGGGGAGCGGTGCCGCTGGTACCGGGGGCCAAGCCCGCCGACTCCAACCGGGACACGCATACGTCGATGAGGGTGCCGGGGCCCGATGAGCTGGCCGGCGGGGCGCGCGGTACGGCTCGGGTGCCGCGGCCGGCGGGGGCGCCTCGGCCGGGGTCGGCGCGGCATCGGGCGGCGACCCGGCGACGCAGGGTGGCGCTGGGGGCGGCGGCGGTGGCGCTGGTGGCCGCGGCGGGGGTGGGTGCGTGGCTGGCGACGTCGGAGGACGACGCCGGGGCGACGCCCCAGGACACGAACAACTCGGCACCGGCGACGCCGTAAGGCACTGCGCGGCAAACCCCCTGGTGGGCTCGGTCACCCCGGCGGCCACGGTCACCCGGACCTCGGCGCTTGGCGGAGCCGTTAGGCTGGAGGCGTGGCAGTCGTCGATGTATCCGAAGAGCTCAAGTCCCTCTCCTCGACCATGGAGTCGATCGAGGCCGTTCTGGACCTCGACAAGCTGAGGGCAGACATCGCCGTGCTCGAGGAGCAGGCAGCCGCGCCGTCCCTGTGGGACAACCCGGACGAGGCGCAGAAGATCACCAGCAAGCTGTCCCACCTCCAGGCCGAGGTGCGGAAGGCCGAAGCCCTGCGTGGCCGGATCGACGATCTCGCCGTGCTGTTCGAGATGGCCGAGGAGGAGGACGACCCGGACACCCGTGCCGAGGCCGAGTCCGAGCTCACCGCCGTCCGCAAGGCACTGGACGAGATGGAGGTGCGGACGCTCCTCAGCGGCGAGTACGACTCCCGGGAGGCGCTCGTCAACATCCGTGCCGAGGCGGGCGGCGTCGACGCCGCCGACTTCGCCGAGAAGCTCCAGCGGATGTACCTGCGCTGGGCGGAGCAGAAGGGCTACAAGACCGAGATCTACGAGACGTCGTACGCCGAAGAGGCCGGCATCAAGTCGACCACCTTCGCCGTACAGGTGCCGTACGCCTACGGCACCCTCTCGGTCGAGCAGGGCACGCACCGGCTCGTTCGGATCTCGCCCTTCGACAACCAGGGCCGCAGGCAGACCTCCTTCGCGGGCGTCGAGGTGCTTCCCGTGGTCGAGCAGACCGACCACATCGAGATCGACGAGTCCGAGCTGCGGGTGGATGTGTACCGGTCGTCCGGGCCCGGCGGCCAGGGCGTGAACACCACCGACTCCGCGGTGCGCCTCACCCACATCCCCACCGGCATCGTCGTCTCCTGCCAGAACGAGCGGTCGCAGATCCAGAACAAGGCCACCGCGATGAACGTCCTCCAGGCCAAGCTGCTCGAGCGGCGCCGTCAGGAGGAGCAGGCCAAGATGGACGCGCTGAAGGGCGACGGCGGCAATTCCTGGGGCAACCAGATGCGGTCGTACGTGCTGCACCCGTACCAGATGGTCAAGGACCTGCGCACCGACTTCGAGGTCGGTAACCCCGAGGCCGTGTTCAACGGTGAGATCGAGGGTTTCCTGGAGGCCGGAATTCGCTGGCGCAAGCAGCAGGAGAAGTAACGGAGTTACTTTGTCGACAAGGCAACTGCCGCCATCTCGGCGGCAGTTGCCTTTTCTGTGCGCGCATGTCTGGGTTTTACATCACACTCACAGCTTCCAACCCCTGGCAAAGAACCCGTAATTGGACATCGCACGCGCAACGGCCTTGACGCTGCCTTGAAAAATGGGAAGGGTAAAGCGTGGCATGCGTATCTCTGGGGCGCATGTGAACCGGGGGGCTCAAGTTCTGCTACCTCCGTCGATCACGGCCGGCCCTGGAGTGCTGCCTCACTGACGATTCAGCTACTGGGGGTAGCAACCAGATGACGAAGAAGACGCGGATCCGTATCGCGCGCCTCGCGGCCGGTGCCGTTATCGCGGCCGGTGCCTCGCTGACCGCTGCGGGTGCCGCTTCCGCCGCGGAGGGGCCGGACGACGGCTGCCTGCTCGGCCTGCTGTGCGCGGACGAGGACCCGACCGAGCCGCCGGTTCCCACCGACCCTCCGACGGACCTTCCGACGGACCCGGGCATCCCGACCGACGTGCCCACGATCCCGACGGACCCGACGGACCCGACGGTCGAGCCGACCGAGCCGGAGGAGCCCACCGAGGACCCGACGACCGACCCCACCGACCCGGGTACCGGGAACGGCAATGGGAACGGCAACGGCAACGGCAATGGGAACGGCAACGGGAACGGCGGCGGTAACAACAACACCGATCCCGACGGCGGAACCTCCACCCAGGAGGAGGGTTCCTCCTCCCTGACCGACACCGGCACCGACAGCACCGGCACCGGCACGGGCGCCAGCACCTCGGCCCAGGGCGGCGGTGACGAGCTCGCCGAGACGGGTGCCGCGCAGACCACCTTCCTGCTGGTCGGCGCCGCCACGATGATCGCCGGCGGTATCGGCTTCCGCATCCTGCCGCGCCTCGTGGGCGGCCGCGGCGGTGCCGCTGCCTGACGGCAGCGATTCGCCTACACCGTGTGACTGATGTCGTACGGACGAGGGGCCCGGAGCGTGTTCCGCTCCGGGCCCCTCGTCATGTCCGGGTACGGGGTCTGTGGCGCCCTACGCCGTCTGGTGCGCCAGCAGCGCCACCGCGGCGATCAGCACCGCCAGCAGGGCGATCAGCGTCATCGGGTTCAGACCCGCGAGCGGGTTCTCCTGCTGCAGCCGCTCGCGGTTCGCCCGGCACACGGGGCAGCGGCCCTCACTCACGGGTGCGGCACAGTTCGCGCACACCAGCCGGTCGTACGTCATGCGCCACCCTCCTAGCGAGTCCCTATGGGGTTCAACGGGTTCGGCCCCGAGAACGTTCCCCCTCCACCATGCCAGGTTCCTCCGGAAGGTGCGCCGTGGTCACTCTCAGCGGGGAGACCGGCCCCGCGCCCTGGGGCGTCACCTGACCGGCACAAAAACGCACAACCCCTACGCAACCCCTTCTGGCGACTGCGCCCCCACCCCCGATTCGCGTATGGTCACGCTCATCTACCCCCGGCGACCCGTGGTGCATCCGTGATCCGATTCGACAATGTCTCCAAGGTCTACCCCAAGCAGACCCGCCCCGCACTCAGGGATGTATCCCTGGAAGTGGAGAAGGGCGAGTTCGTGTTCCTCGTGGGGTCCTCCGGCTCCGGAAAGTCCACCTTCCTGCGGCTGATCCTCCGCGAGGAGCGGTGCAGCCATGGACAGGTGCACATCCTGGGCAAGGACCTCGCGCGCCTCTCCAACTGGAAGGTGCCGCAGATGCGCCGCCAGCTGGGGACGGTGTTCCAGGACTTCCGGCTGCTGCCGAACAAGACGGTCGCCGAGAACGTGGCCTTCGCGCAGGAGGTCATCGGCAAGTCGCGCGGCGAGATCCGCAAGTCCGTGCCGCAGGTGCTCGACCTCGTCGGACTCGGCGGCAAGGAGGACCGGATGCCCGGTGAGCTCTCCGGTGGTGAGCAGCAGCGCGTGGCGATCGCGCGCGCGTTCGTCAACCGGCCCAAGCTGCTCATCGCGGACGAGCCCACCGGCAACCTCGACCCGCAGACCTCCGTCGGCATCATGAAGCTGCTCGACCGGATCAACCGGACGGGTACGACGGTCGTGATGGCCACGCACGATCAGAACATCGTGGACCAGATGCGCAAGCGCGTCATCGAGCTGGAGAAGGGCCGCCTCGTCCGCGACCAGGCACGCGGCGTCTACGGCTACCAGCACTGACCCGGTCCGTCCACGGAAAGGCCTGAAAGAGACGCCATGCGCGCCCAGTTCGTACTGTCCGAGATCGGTGTCGGTCTCCGCCGCAATCTGACGATGACGTTCGCCGTCATCGTCTCCGTCGCCCTGTCGCTCGCCCTGTTCGGCGGGTCGCTCCTGATGAGCGACCAGGTCAACACCATGAAGGGCTACTGGTACGACAAGGTCAACGTCTCCGTCTTCCTCTGCAACAAGAGCGACGCCGAGTCCGACCCCAACTGCGCCAAGGGCGCGGTCACCGAGGACCAGAAGAAGCAGATCCTCGCCGACCTGGACAAGATGACGGTCGTCGACAAGGTGACGTACGAGTCGCAGGACCAGGCGTACAAGCACTACAAGGACCAGTTCGGCGACTCACCGCTGGCCGCCTCGCTCACCCCGGACCAGATGCAGGAGTCGTACCGCATCAAGCTGAAGGACCCGGAGAAGTACGAGGTCATCGCGACCGCCTTCGACGGGCGTGACGGCGTGCAGTCCGTGCAGGACCAGAAGGGCATCCTGGACAACCTCTTCGGGCTGCTGAACGGCATGAACTGGGCCGCGCGGGCGGTGATGGCGCTGATGCTCGTCGTCGCGCTGATGCTGATCGTCAACACCGTGCGGGTCTCCGCGTTCAGCCGGCGGCGTGAGACCGGCATCATGCGGCTGGTCGGCGCCTCGGGCTTCTACATCCAGGCGCCGTTCATCATGGAGGCCGCGGTCGCCGGGCTCATCGGCGGCACGGTCGCGTGCGGCTTCCTGGTGGTCGCCCGGTACTTCATCATCGACCACGGCCTGGCCCTGTCCGAGAAGCTGAATCTGATCAACTTCATCGGCTGGGACGCGGTGTTGACCAAGCTCCCGCTCATCCTCGCGACGAGCCTGCTGATGCCGGCATTGGCGGCGTTCTTCGCTCTGCGCAAGTATCTGAAGGTGTGACCAACGCCAAGGGGGCCGTACGGGCAACGGACCGTACGGCCCCTTCACGTTGTCCTAGACTCACCGGCATGTCAGGTCGTGACCTGTTCTGTCAGCCCCGCCGCTTCGGCCGCGGGGCCGCCCTGACATTGGTCTTCGCGAGCGTGCTGGTCGCCGGTGCCGCCACCGGCTCGTTTCCCGGCCCTGACCGGAAATCCCCGGCCGGTACGGCCGGTTCGGCCGCCCCCGCGGGCCGCCCGGAGGACGTCGCCGAGGCGGCCGCCGAGGCGATGGCCGCCGGTGAGTCCCCCATGGAGGCCGCCGAACGGGCGGTCAGCCGCAGCGGGGACCGCTGGGGCGCCGTCTACTCCCAGGGCGAGTACGAGGAGTTCGAGCAGGCCCTGGACGGCGAGTACACCGGCGTCGGACTCTGGGCGCGGCGCGAGCGGGACGGCCGTATCGAGGTGACGCAGGTCCGTACGGGCTCGCCCGCCGCCACCGCCGGGATCCGCGCGGGCGACCGGCTGCGCAGCGTCGACGGTGCCAAGGTCGACGGGCGCCCGGTCACCGAGGTCGTCTCGTTACTGCGGGGCGACGCCACCGACGCGCCCGCCGGTACGGCAGTGAAGCTCGGGCTGGAGCGCGGCACACGCGCGTGGGACCTCACGCTGCGGCGGGCCCAGCTGTCCATCGACCCGGTCACCGTTCGAGAACTCGCCGGCGGCATCACCGTCATCCGGATCGCCTCCTTCACCAAGGGCGCCGGCGACGAGGTCCGCGACGCCGTACGCCGGGCCCCGGCCGCCACCGGCATCGTCCTCGACCTGCGGGGCAACTCCGGCGGCCTGGTCACCGAGGCCGTCACCGCCGCCTCCGCCTTCCTCGACGGCGGCCTCGTCGCCACCTACGACGTCGACGGCGACCAGCGCGCCCTGCACGCCGAGACCGGCGGCGACACCGGCAGACCCCTCGTCGCGGTCGTCGACGGCGGCACCATGAGCGCCGCCGAGCTGCTCACCGGCGCCCTCCAGGACCGGGGCCGCGCGGTCGTCGTAGGCACCCGCACCTTCGGCAAGGGCTCGGTCCAGATGCCCAGCCGGCTGCCCGACGGCTCCGTCGCCGAGCTGACCGTCGGCCACTACCGCACCCCCTCCGGACGTGCCGTCGACGGCCGGGGCATCACACCCGACCTGGATGCCGACCGGGGCGTCCTGGAACGGGCCGAGACGGTCCTCAGCGGACTCGGCGAGTCGTAAACGGCTTTCCGCGCACCCCCTTCCTAGTGCGAAAATGGACGGCACTATGAGCAAGGGAATGTACGTACCCAAGGAGTCCCAGCCCAAGCAGGGCGGCACCGCCGCGAAGGCCAGGGACGGCGAGAAGGGCGGCAAGCGCAAGATCGTCGCCCAGAACAAGAAGGCCCGGCACGACTACGCGATCATCGACACGTTCGAGGCGGGCCTGGTGCTCATGGGCACCGAGGTCAAGTCGCTGCGTGAGGGCCGGACGTCGCTGACCGACGGCTTCGTCCAGATCGACCGGGGCGAGGCGTGGCTGCACAACGCCCACATCCCGGAGTATCACCAGGGCAGCTGGACCAACCACTCCGCGCGCCGCAAGCGCAAGCTGCTCCTGCACCGCGAGGAGATCGACAAGCTGGAGGCCAAGTCCCAGGAGACGGGTCACACCATCGTGCCCCTCGCCCTGTACTTCAAGGACGGCCGGGCGAAGGCCGAGATCGCTCTGGCGCGAGGCAAGAAGGAGTACGACAAGCGCCAGACCCTGCGGGAGAAGCAGGACCGGCGGGAGTCGGACCGGGCGATCGCGGCGGCGAAGCGGCGGCAGCGGGGCGCCTGACGGGCGGGAATACAGTGGCATCGGCGTGCGTTGGTCACGTACGATGGCACCGCACCTCACAGAGGGTGCGCACGTCCCTCCGGACTCCGGGGGCATTGAAAAATCAACATGGGGATGATCGGTTTCGACAGCGGCTGTTGAAGCAGGGGAAGCGTGTCGAGGAAGCGGCAATGATCTCGTAAACCATATGTCGCAAAAAATAATCGCCAACACCAAGCGCGATTCCTTCGCCCTCGCTGCCTAAGTAGCGACTTGCGAAGTGTCAGCCCGGGGCTGTTCCCGACCCGGATCCTGGCATCAGCTAGGGAACTAAACCTTGATCCCGGTCACGGGGTGAAGAGGGAAACCAAACAGTGACTGGGCCCGTCGGCGACTTGTTCGCGTGATCGCCGGGGCCGAGAAAATCACAGCGAACTGCACACGGAGAAGCCCTGATTCTGCACCGTTGGACGCGGGTTCGATTCCCGCCATCTCCACGATCGGGAGGTTTCCGGACCTCCTTCACCCATGTGGGCAAAGGCCCCACCGCTTTCGGGCGGTGGGGCCTTTGCCATGCCGGCGGACGGGGGTGTTGCAGAGTGATCTGTGACACCGCTGTGACCGGAGGTGTGGGTTCCGCCACAGCCTGTGCGGTCGGCCCTTGGTGAGGTGGGCGGATGCCTTCCGTCTCCCGCACCACCCCCGCCGTTCTGGCCGGTGCCCTGCTGTTGGCCGCGTGTGGTTCCCAGAGCGCCTCGCCGGGCGGCGACGACGGTGACGTTCGGGTCAGGGCCGACAAACTGTGCCCGTCGGACGTCTCGCGGTACGGCGGTACGCCGTCCGCCGAACCGTACGTCGCCCCCTCCGGCAGGCCGAGCCCGCTGCCCGTGCCCTCTGCCGGCCGAGTCGCCGAGGACGGCGTGAAGGTCACCGCGCTGTACGCCTGGGGGCCGGAGAGCGGCTGTGCGGGCGTCGACTACAGCGCGGAGTTCGAGGTCACCAACCAGGAGACGGAGCCGTTCACTTACACCGTGACCATCGGGTTCCTCTCGGCGACCGGAGGCTCGGTCGACCACGTGGAACGGACCGTCGAGGCGGTCGGGCCGGGACGGACCGTCAAGGGCACCGCCGTCATGGCGGGGACCGTCACGACGGCACCCGAGGTGACGGGCGTGGAGGTGGTCAAGGTGCGCGGCGTTCCCGCCGACGAGGCCTCGTCCGCTTCGGGACCGTGCCCGAAGTCCGGCGTGCGTCTCTACGCCGACCAGGGGGACGCCGCCATGGGGCTGCGCGTGGTCGGCCTGCACCTCGTCAACTGCGGTACCGAGCCCTACCGCGTCAACGGCTGTCCGAAGCTCGAAATCCAGGACGAGGACCACGACATCGTGGCGGGGGTGCGGATCCTCCAGGGGACCGACAAGATCAGTACCGGCACCGGCGGGGGCGGCAGCCCGCAACCCGTCGTGCTGGGTCCGGGTGAGGCCGCGGTCGCCGGGCTGGCCTGGCGCAACACCACGCAGTTCGGCGAACCGGTGAACGCGCCGTACGTTCGCGTACGGGCCAAGCCCGGAGCCGATCCCGTGACGGTCGTACCGGAACTCGACCTGGGGACGACGGGAAGGATCGGCGTCGGGCCGTGGAAGAAGGACGAGACGGCCCCCGCCGCCACCCGCCCACTCGACCCGTCCCCATGACGGCCATGCCCGTTGTGGTGTCCCACCCCATATCGGCGGGTCGTTCACGCTTCTACGGTCCCTCCGCATGACACAGACCAGAGCCGCACACCGTCGTATCGCGCTCCTCGTGACCCTCCTCGTCGCCCTGATCGCCACGTTCCTCACCCCGGGCCGCGCCACGGCCGCCTCGCTCCAGGAGGTCACCGGCTTCGGGACCAACCCCGGTGCCCTGCGCATGTTCCGCTACGTCCCCGACGGCCTGCCCGTCGGCCGCCCCGTGGTCGTCGCGCTGCACGGCTGCACCCAGAACGCCTCCGGCTACGGCACCGGCAGCGGTTGGCTCCAACTCGCCGACCGCTGGGGCTTCTCGGTGGTGCTGCCGCAGCAGCAGACCGCCAACAACGCCTCGTCCTGCTTCAACTGGTTCCAGAGCGGCGACATCGCGCGCGGCCAGGGCGAGGCCGCGTCCGTCGCGCAGATGGTGGACCGGCAGCTCGCGGACGTCTCCGGGGACGCGTCGCACGTGTATGTCACCGGGCTGTCCGCCGGGGGCGGGATGACCGCCGTGATGATGGCGGCGTACCCGGAGAAGTTCGCGTCGGGCGGGATCGTGGCCGGACTGCCGTACGGGTGCGCGCAGGCAGCCGGGTCGCCGTACGTCTGCATGTACGTCGGGGCCACGCAGACCCCGAAGCAGTGGGGCGACCGGGTACGCGCCGCCCGGCCCGGCCACACCGGCCCTTGGCCCACGCTGATCGCCTTCCAGGGCACGGCCGACTACACCGTGAAGCCCGTCAACATGACCGACCTGACGCGCCAGTGGACCGATGTGCACGGCACCGACCAGACGGCCGACGTGAGCGACAGCGTCGCCGGGTATCCGCATCAGGTCTTCCGGGACGCGACCGGACGCGCGGTCGTGGAGACGTACAGCATCACCGGCATGGGACACGGCCAGCCCGTCGATCCGGGGACCGGGGGCGAGCAGTGCGGGAGCGCCGGGGCGTATGTCCTGGACGTGAACCTGTGTGCCGCGTACCGGATGGGGCGGGTCTGGGGGTTGGGCTGAGGCGCCCTCTCCCGACGGAACCGATCCCCTGCCGCTGAGGCGGTCTGTCGCCCGGGGGCGCGATCCGGGATGCTGCTGAGGCATGAGCGGACCCCTGAGCAGACGCCTGAGCGACTCCGGGAGATGTCTCAACTCCCGTAGCAGACTGTGGATTTGGGCCGTCGCGGTGGCGCTCGTCGCCGCTGTCCTCGGCCCCGGCGCGCAGGCCGGTGCGGACTCGGACCGTACCGGCCTGCCGGAGGCCGTCGACACCATCCTGGGCGACGCGCGGATGGAGGGCGGCGTGGCGAGCGTCGTGATCGCGGACGCCGGTACCGGTGAGCTGCTGTACCAGCACCTTCCGTCGACCCGTCTGATGCCCGCCTCCAACACCAAGCTCGCCACCTCGGCCGCGGCGATGGAGATCCTCGGCCCCGACCACCGGTTCCGCACCGATGTGCTGGCCACCGGGCGGCAGTACGGCTCGGTGCTCCGCGGTGACCTGTATCTGCGGGGTACCGGGGATCCGACCCTGCTCGCCGACGACTACGACCGGCTCGCCGTGCGCCTCGCCGCGTCCGGGACCAGGCGCGTGGAGGGGCGGCTGATCGCCGACGACACCCGCTTCGACGACCAACGCCTCGGCCGCTCCTGGGCCGCCGACGACGAGTCCTCCTACTACTCCGCGCAGATCAGCGCGCTGAGCGTGGCGCCGGACACCGACTACGACACCGGGACCGTGATCGTGACGGTGCGGCCGGGGGCGTCGGCGGGGGACCGGCCCGTCGTGACCGTGACGCCCGACACCGGCTACGTCGACATCGATGTACGGGCCACCACCCTCGCCGCCGGCGGGGCGAACGACCTCACCGTCGAGCGGGGGCACGGCACGAACACGATCGTCGTCAGCGGTACGACACCCGTCGGCGGCGCCGGCACCCAGGAGTGGGTCACCGTGTGGGAGCCCACCGGATACGCCGCCGCCGTCTTCCGGGAGGCGCTCGCGGACCATGGGGTGAAGGTCGCCGGCCCGACCCGTACGGGACGCCGGACTCCGGCTTCCGCGCGGCAGTTGGCCTCGCACGACTCCATGGCTTTGAAGGACCTGCTGATCCCCTTCATGAAGCTCTCCAACAACATGCACGCCGAGATCCTCACCAAGACCATGGGCCACAAGGTCTCGGGGGAGGGGAGCTGGGAAGCCGGGCTCGCCGCGATCGGCGGCTACCTCAAGGGCGTCGGCGTCGACACCGGCAAGCTGCGGCAGGTCGACGGCTCGGGGCTCTCGCGGATGGACAACTTCCCCGCCGGACAGCTCGTCCAGCTCCTCCTCGCCGTACGCGCCGAGCCCTGGTACGCCGACTGGTACCGCTCCCTGCCGGTCGCCTGTGCCCCGGACCGGTTCGTCGGGGGGACGTTGCGCTCGCGGATGTGCGGTACGGCCGCCGCCCTCAACGCCCGTGCGAAGACAGGGTCGTTGACGGGGGCCTCGGCTCTTTCCGGGTATGTCACGGACGCCGGGGGACGTGAACTCGTCTACGGCATCGTCCTCAACAACTATCCGGCCTCGTCGGTGAAGCCGTTGGAGGACGCGATCGTGGTGACGCTGGCCAAGTCGACCGTGGAGTCTGCGGGTTCGGCGTCGGTGTCGGTGCGTGGGGGCGGGACGAACGCGGATGTGGAGTGCAGTTGGCGTAAGCCGGACATCTGCTGATCACGCACGCCTGTCTCCGAGTGCGATCAGCAGGGCCAGGGCCGCCGCCGTGACCGGTACGCCGTAGCCGGCCGTCGTGGTCAGGTGTTCCACCGCCCATCCGCCGGCCGCGCTGCCGCAGGCGATGCCGCCGAGCAGCGCGGTCACCGCGAGGGTCATGCCCTCGTTGAGGCGGCCGTCCGGAGTGCGCTGCTGGACCAGGGTCATGTTGGTGATCATCGTCGGGGCGGTGGCCATGCCGGCGATCAGCAGGGCGGTGGACAGCAGGAGGAGCGAGCCGGTGAGGGACGCGGCGAGCAGGGGCAGCGTGAGCAGCGCGGCCATCGCGGCCATGCACCACGGGTAGCGGACCTCGGCCGGTCCGGCGAACCCGATCCGGCCGTACAGCAGGCCCGCCGCACAGGAGCCGGCCGCCTGCAGCGCGAGTACCGCACCCGCCGCAGTGCGATGGCCGGTCGCGTCGGCGAACGCGAGGGTGACGACCTCCGTCGATCCGAACACGGCGCCCAGGGCGAGGGAGGCGGTGAGCAACGGGGCCATGCCAGGGGCGCGCAGCGGTGACCGGGCAGCCGTGCCGGTCGTACGGCCCCGAGGCGGCGGCTCGGTCGAGCGCTGGGCCGCGAAGGCCAGGACGCCCGTCACAAGGAGCACCACCCCGGCCAGCGTGCCCGCCTCCGGGAAGAACGTCCCGCACAGGAAGGCCGCGAGCACCGGGCCCAGCATGAAGCAGAGTTCGTCGGCGGCCTGCTCGAAGGAGTTGGCGGTGTGCAGGGCGTCGGGGTCGCCCTTGAGCAGGTGGGCCCAGCGGGCGCGGGACATGCCGCCGGTGTTGGGGGTGGTCGCGGTGGCGGCGTACGCGGCGAACAGGGTCCAGGCCGGGGCGTCGTAGCGCACGCACAGCAGCAGCGCGAGGCTCCCCAGCGCCGCGACGAGCGTGGCGGGTACGGCGACCCGGGCCTGGCCGTACCGGTCGACGAGCCGCGCGGTCCAGGGGGCGACCAGCGCGGTCGCCGCGAGGCCGGTCGCGGTGACGGCGCCGGCGAGGGCGTACGACCCCCTCGTCCCGGCGATCATCACGACCGCGCTCACGCTGAACATGCCCATGGGGAGGCGGGCGACCAGGTTCGCGAGGGTGAAGGCGCGGGTGCCGGGGCGGGCGAAGAGCCGGCGGTACGGGCCGGGCGGGCGGCGTCGTGTGCGGGGGGCGAGGTCGACGGCGACGAGGGTGTCGGCGGTGACGGTGAACAGGCGGGTTCCTCTGGTGGGCTGCTGCGGCATGGATCCACCGTCGCGGTGAGTCGATCAACGGGTCCAACACCTGCTCGGCACGGATTCACGCACCCGCGTTGTAAGTTCGCCGCATGCCCGCCCCCACTCACCTCGACCCCCGCCTCCTGCGCGGCTTCCTCGCCGTCGCCGAGGAGCTGCACTTCACGCGGGCCGCGGCCCGGCTGTACATCGCCCAGCAGGCGCTCAGCCGGGACGTACGGCGGCTGGAGCGGGAGTTGGGTGCCGAGCTGTTCGTCCGCACGACCCGGCAGGTCACGCTGAGCGCCGACGGTGAGCGGCTGGTGCCGTACGCCCGCCGTGCCCTCCAGGCGCAGGACGACCTGCTCGCCGCCTTCGGCCAGGCGCGCCCGCTGCTGGTGGACCTCAACTCCCCGGGCCTGGTCACCGGTCGCAGGGTGCTCCACCGGGCCCGCGCGCTCGCCCCCGACCAGGAGCTGATGGCCCGCTACGAGAGCGGCCTGACGGGCGCGGCCGGCGAGATGGTCGCGGGGCGGCTGGACGTGTCCTTCGGACGGTTCGCCGGACTGGACCCGGCACTGCGGGCGGGCCTGGACCACCAGCCGGTGCGCTACGAGCCGATGGCGGTCCTGCTGCCCGAGGATCATCCGCTGGCCGAATTGCCACAGGTGCCGCTCGCCGCGCTGGCCGGCGAGACCGTGTACGCCGGCGCCGGAAACCCCCGTACGCCGGAGTGGACGGACCTCGGACGGCGGCTGTTCGAGGGGCGGGGCATCGCGCTCGCCGCGCCCGCGCCGCTCGCCGTCGGTGACGAGGAGTTCCAGCGGATCATGGCCAAGACGCGGAACCCGATTCTCGTCGTGGTGGGTTTTCCGGCCATGCCGTCGACGGTGCTGCGTCCGCTCGTCGATCCCGTTCCGCTGTCACCTGTGTCGCTGGTGTGGCGAAAGGGGCTGGTCCATCCCGGATTCGACGCTCTTCGACGGGCGGCGGCCGAACTCTCGGCCGAGGAGGGGTGGCTGCGCAGACCCGCCGAGGGATGGATTCCGGCCATCGATTCCGCCACTATGGAGGCTCACAATTGACACGCGGCAACCACCAAACCTCCGCGTGCGCTACATTCGTGGCCTGAGCACATTGTGGTAAAGGGGGGCGCTCGGCCGGGTGGGGGCTCGGTACGGCGACGGGTGCTCAGTGTCGTACGCGCACCCAGAACGGTCCCGTGGGGGGATGTGCGTGCGTGTGAAGAAGTGGCGAGAAGACGCCCAACCGGAGTGGCCCGAGGTTGCATCGGGGTCCTGGTCCGGCGGCGGTTCTTCCACGGGGGGTTCGAGGGCTGACACCCAGGCCTTCCCGGTGACCGGGGAGACCGAGGTGGTCGGCATGCCCAGTCCGGGCCAACGCTCCCGATCCGAAGCAAAGGAGACGGAGATACTCCACGGTGGCGGGCGTGCCTCCTCGGGCGCCGATGAGACTGAGATCCTGCGAGGCGGCCCGCGGGCGTCCGCGCCGGCATCCGATGCCGACCGGACCGCTGTCCTGCCGTCGGTCGGGGGGACGGCGGAGACACGCCGGCCTCGCGGCGGCGCGGGGGAGATACCCCGGCCCGCTCCCGGCGGGACGGCCGACGGCTGGTCGGCCTTCGACCGGCCCTCGTCCCGGAGCGGCGACGGAGGGACCACGACGGCCGGCGAGACGCGTCGCGGCCCCGCTGTCCGCGACCCCTGGAGCGAGCCGGACGAGGCCGAGGCGCCCCGGGCTTCCACGCAACCGGGCGGGTCCGGCGCGACCCACGATCCGCACGAGGTCACCGTCCAACTCGACGGGATAGCCCTCCAGCTCGACGGCATGATGCGCGCGGCCAAGGACGGCCCGCGCGGCGGCGACGGCTCCGACGGGCCGGTGTTCGTCGACGAGTCGGGCCGCCGCAGCCGCCGTTTCCGCCGTATCGGCATGGCCGTCGGCCTCGCCTGCGCGGTCTACGCCGTGGTCATCGTCGCCACCCTGCTGTCCGGCAACTCCGACGCGCCCTGGCTGCCCGTCGAGAGCCCCAAGGAGCAGCCCGCCGGCAAGGTCGACACCCCGCCGCTGCCCGCCGAGTCGGCACCGCAGCCGACCGCCACCGGCAGCGTCTCCCCGGGCACTTCGCCGACAGCGGCCGGCACCGGTACGACCGCGTCCCCGGACGCCGACGCCGGCGCGCCCGACGCGTCCGCCGGCGCCGAGAACCCCGGCACCTCGCCCGAACCGAAGCCGAGCGTGACGAAGACCACCCGCAACCAGGGGACGAACCCCACCCCGGATCCCGATCCGACCACCGAGCCCACCACCGGCCCCGACCCCGACCCGAGCCCGACGGACGGCGGCGGCCCCACCCTGGAGCCGACCGATCCCGCGACCACCGACGAACCCGCAACCGGGACGGTCGCGAACGGCCCGAGCGACCCCACGCCCATCGCGCAGGAGCCGGACTCCACCGTCTCCTCGCCCGCCGCCCCGTCCCCGGAGTACTCCCTCTGATGGCATCCCGCACCCGCCGTCACGGGCCCGCGACCGGAGCCCCCGACGGCTCCCGGCGCCGCCGTGTGCCCATGCGCCTGTTGCTGCCCTCGCTCGTTCTCGTCGCGCTGATGGCGATGTTGATGCTGCGGGGGTATGTGCACAGCGAGATCCTGGCCGATCACCGCGTCCGTCCGCCCGCCTCCTCCGACCAGGTGCCGGAGAAGATCCTGAGCGGCGGCCCGGTCATCGACACCCGCAGCGGCCGCACCGAGAGCCTGAGCCTGCAGGACCACCGACTCGTCCTCACCTTCGACGACGGCCCGGACCCGACCTGGACCCCGAAGGTCCTGGACATGCTCAAGAAGCACGACGCACACGCGGTCTTCTTCGTCACCGGGACCATGGCCTCGCGCTATCCGGACCTGGTCCGGCGCATGGTCGCAGAGGGCCACGAGGTCGGCCTGCACACCTTCAACCATCCCGACCTCTCCTACCAGTCGAAGAAGCGCATCGACTGGGAGCTGTCCCAGAACCAGCTGGCGATCAGCGGCGCGGCCGGCATCCGCACGTCCCTGTTCCGGCCGCCGTACTCCTCCTTCGCCGACGCCATGGACGACAAGTCCTGGCCGGTGACCGAGTACATCGGCAAGCGCGGCTACATCACGGTCGTCAACAACACCGACAGCGAGGACTGGCGCAAGCCCGGGGTCGACGAGATCATCCGCCGGGCCACCCCCAAGGGCGGCAAGGGCGCGATCGTCCTGATGCACGACTCCGGCGGCGACCGTCACCAGACCGTCGAGGCGCTGGACCGGTTCCTGCCGGACCTGCAGGCCAAGGGCTACGAGTTCAACAACCTCACCGAGGCCCTCGGCGCCCCCAGCGCCCACACCGAGGTCACAGGACTCGAGCGGTGGAAGGGCAAGGCCTGGGTCTTCCTGGTCCAGGCGTCGGACAACATCACGGCCGTCCTGGTGGTCGGCCTGGCGGTGATCGGCTTCCTGGTCATCAGCCGCTTCGTGCTGATGCTGCTCCTGTCGGCAATCCACGCACGCCGGGTGCGGCGCCGCGGCTTCCGCTGGGGCGCGCCGGTCACCGAACCGGTGTCGGTGCTGGTCCCGGCGTACAACGAGGCCAAGTGCATCGAGAACACCGTCCGTTCGCTGATGGCGAGCGAGCACCCGATCGAGGTCATCGTCGTCGACGACGGATCCAGCGACGGCACGGCCCGGATCGTCGAGGCGATGGGCCTGCCGAACGTCCGTGTCGTCCGCCAGCTCAACGCGGGCAAGCCCGCGGCGCTCAACCGCGGCCTGGCGAACGCCCGTTACGACCTGATCGTGATGATGGACGGCGACACCGTCTTCGAACCCGCGACGGTCCGCGAACTGGTCCAGCCCTTCGGCGACCCGCGGGTCGGCGCCGTCGCCGGCAACGCGAAGGTCGGCAACCGCGACTCCCTCATCGGCGCCTGGCAGCACATCGAGTATGTGATGGGCTTCAACCTCGACCGCCGTATGTACGACATGCTGCGCTGCATGCCGACCATCCCGGGCGCCGTGGGAGCGTTCCGCAGGTCGGCCCTGGAGCGGGTCGGCGGCATGAGCGACGACACGCTCGCCGAGGACACCGACATCACCATGGCGATGCACCGCGACGGCTGGCGCGTCGTCTACGCCGAGAACGCGCGGGCCTGGACCGAGGCCCCGGAGTCGGTCCAGCAGTTGTGGTCGCAGCGCTACCGGTGGTCGTACGGCACGATGCAGGCGATCTGGAAGCACCGCAAGGCACTGGTGGAGAAGGGACCCTCGGGCCGCTTCGGCAGGGTCGGCCTGCCGCTGGTGTCGCTGTTCATGGTGCTGGCCCCGCTGCTGGCCCCGCTGATCGACGTGTTCCTGCTCTACGGCCTGATCTTCGGCCCGACGCAGAAGACCATCGGCGCCTGGCTCGGAGTCCTGGCCATCCAGGTGGTCTGCGCCGCGTACGCCTTCCGCCTGGACAAGGAACGCATGACCCACCTCATCTCACTCCCGCTCCAGCAGATCCTCTACCGCCAGCTCATGTACGTCGTCCTGCTCCAGTCCTGGATCACCGCCCTCACCGGCGGCCGCCTGCGCTGGCAGAAGCTGCGCCGCACGGGTGTCGTCGAGGCGCCCGGCGGGCCCGTACCGCGGCAGCGGACGGCGGGCACGCGTGACGGTGATCGGAGGCCGGTCGGATGACGCACGGATACCAGCCGACGGGCACGGGCGCCGAGGCCGGGCCGTCGGAGCCCGTATGGCCATCGGCGCCGTACGTCGTACCGCAGCAGCGCACGACGGAACCGGAGCCGGCCCCCGCCGCTCCCGAACCCCCCGCGCCGGCACCCAGGAAGCCCGGCCGGGACCGCTATCTGGACCTGCTGCGTTCGATGGCCCTGGTCCGCGTGGTCGTCTACCACCTCTTCGGCTGGGCCTGGCTGACGGTGCTGTTCCCGTCCATGGGCGTGATGTTCGCGCTGGCCGGCTCGCTGATGGCCCGCTCCCTGAACCGCCCGGCGTGGGGTGTGATCCGGGGGCGTGTCCGCCGCCTCCTCCCACCCCTGTGGGTGTTCAGCGCGGTGGTGCTGACGTTGATGTTCGCGGGCGGCTGGAACCCGATCAAGGACCCGGACCACGGCGGCACATGGGCCCTGGTCGACCTGATCAACTACATCGTCCCGATCGGCGCACCGCCCTTCCCCTGGCACATCGGCTCCCAGTCGGGCCTGCTGGAGGACACATGGGCGGTGCAGGCGGCGGGTGTGCTGTGGTACCTGCGGGCCTACCTGTGGTTCGTCGTGGCGTCCCCCCTGCTGCTGTGGGCGTTCCGCAGGGCACCCTGGCCGACGCTGCTCGCCCCGCTCGGCCTGACGGCGATCGTGGGCACGGGAGTTGTCTCGATCCCCGGCGAAACGGGCAACGCCGTCACGGACTTCGCCGTCTACGGCAGCTGCTGGGTCCTGGGCTTCGCCCACCACGAGGGCCTTCTGGCGAAGGTCCCGCGCTATGTCGCCGTCTCCTGCGCGACGCTGGTGATGGCCTTCGGACTGTGGTGGGCCTCGGGCCACCTCGGCCCGGACGGCTGGGACCTCAACGACATCCCGCTGGCCCAGGCGACCTGGTCCTTCGGCTTCGTCGTGATCCTGCTCCTGTACTCCCCGTCCTGGCAGGAGCTGCCCGGCAGACTCGCCAAGTGGGACAAGCTGGTGACCCTCTCCAACAACCGAGCGGTCACCATCTACCTCTGGCACAACCTCCTGATCATGGCCACGGTCCCGATCCTCGACCAGCTCTACGACCTGCCCTTCATGCAGGACGAACGCGCGACGGCGGCACTGGACTCGACGTACATGATCTGGATGTTCTTCCTGGTCTGGCCCCTGATCGGGCTGGCGATCCTGGCCGTGGGCTGGGTGGAGGACATCGCGGCGAAGCGCAGCCCGCGGCTTTGGCCGAACGGCACGAAGAGCAAGCGGGGGAGGGCGGGCCGGGCCGGGCACCGCGCGCAATAGGGGCGAAGAGGGCGGAGAGGACGACGAGGAGGACGACGAGGAGGCGGTACAGCACGAAGCCGCCGGCCTCTTCGTCCTCAACGGCCGACCGGCGTACCCGCTGTCGGACCCCCGTGGAACACTGACCGGGTTGCGGAAGTGAACAGAGCCGCCGGGGTGGGCCGGTGGGAACGGGGTGACTGGTGAGCAAGCGGCAAGTGCAGAAGATGCTGCGGTTGATCGCGAGTGGGGAGCCCGTCGAGCTCACCAGTCCCATGGCCTCCGTGAAGAAGCTCGCCAGGCTTGCCTTCATCGCCCAGCAGTTCGGGTACGAGTACATGGACGTACGGCAGAGCGGCGGGCGGAACAACGCGCTCGTCATGTTGATCGCGCCCGACCCGAGCCCCCAGGCCCGCGCCCGCGCCGCGCAGAACTGGGCGCAGTATCCGAACGCCGGTGACGGGGTCTCCGTACCGCCCCTCGTGCCCGACGCGCACGAGCTCCTCAAGGCTCGCATCAACTTCGACCTCACCGGCAAGCACGCCGAGAAGAAGATGTGGTGGGCGGCGGGGGGCATCACCCTCGGGTTCGTGGTCGCCGTCGCCCAGACCGGTGGGGAAGGCGGCGCCATCCTCATCTCCGGCCTCGGGTGGGCCGGGCTCATCGCCCTGCTCGGGATCGGGCTCGTCGTGACGCGGAAGCGGAACGCCAAGTTCGCCGCCCGGCTCCAGGCCGCCGGGTTCATGCCGGTTACGGAGCAGGGCGGGCGGGTGCGGTATCTGCCGCCGGGCGGGCAGCTGCCGGGGCATGGGAATCCGTTCGGCAACACCGGTCCGTACGGCCATCAGCCCTCGGCCGGTCCCTACGGCAACCAGCCTCCGGCCGTTCCGTACGGGCAGCAGTCTCCGGCCGGCCCGTACGGCAACCAGCCGCCGGCCCCCGCCCCCGCCGGTTACGGCCAGCAGCCACCGACTCCCTATCCCGCTCAGCCCGCCCCCGGCCCATACGCCACCCCCCAGCAGCCCCAGCAGCCCCAGCACCCCCAGCAGCCGTACGGCCACCCGCAGCCGCAGCCCTACCCCCAGCAGCAGACCCCCCAGCCGCCGTACCCTCAGCAGAACCCGCAGCAGAACCCCCAGCAGAACCCCCACTGGCAGCCCCCGCAGCAGTACTGACGCCCACGGCCGGCAAACCTCTCATCCCCCCTCCCCGCCCGGTGAGAGCAAAGTTCCTTTCCGGTCACCCGGGGCCACAGCGTGGAAACGCGCCCTCCCTACCTTCGGGGTCAGCCACTCGTAGACGTGGCGCGACCGAGCCCGAAGACCGTGGAGGCGTCATGACAGCCCCTAGTACAGCCCCCGTCGCGAGCCGGGGAGGCCGCTGGATCGAGCACTGGGACCCCGAGGACGAGACGTTCTGGAACGAGACCGGGGAGAAGACCGCTCGCCGGAATCTGTTCTTCTCCGTGCTCTCCGAGCACATCGGGTTCTCGATCTGGACCCTGTGGTCCGTGATGGTGCTCTTCATGGGGCCGGAGTACGGGCTCACCCCCGCCGACAAGTTCACCATCGTCTCGATGGCCACGCTGGTCGGCGCCATCGTCCGCGTGCCGTACACCTTCGCCGTCGCCATCTTCGGCGGCCGGATGTGGACCGTCATCTCGGCGAGTCTGCTGCTCGTGCCGACGGTCGCCGCGTTCGTCGTGATGGAGCCGGGGACGTCGTTCGGCACCTTCCTGGTGTGCGCGATGCTGGCCGGCGTCGGCGGCGGGAACTTCGCCTCCAGCATGACCAACATCAACGCCTTCTTCCCGCTCCGCAAGAAGGGCTGGGCGCTGGGGCTCAACGCCGGCGGCGGCAACATCGGCGTGCCCGTCGTGCAGCTCGTCGGTCTCGCGGTCATCGGTGCCAGCGGAGGCCCGCGCCTCCTCCTCGGGATCTACATCCCGCTCATCGTGATCGCCGCCGCCCTCGCGTGGCTGAAGATGGACAGCATCTCGTCGGTGAAGAACGACACCGGCGCCGCCAAGGATGCCGTGAAGGAGGCCCACACCTGGATCATGTCCTTCCTCTACATCGGCACCTTCGGTTCGTTCATCGGCTACAGCTTCGCGTTCGGGCTGGTGCTGCAGACCCAGTTCGGCCGTACGCCGCTCCAGGCCGCCTACGTCACCTTCATCGGCCCGCTGCTCGGCTCCCTGATCCGTCCCGTCGGCGGTGCGCTCGCCGACCGGTTCGGCGGCGCGAAGATCACGCTGTGGAACTACGTCGCCATGGCCGCCGCGACCGCCGTCATCATCGTGGCCTCCATGCAGAAGTCGCTGCCGCTGTTCACCACCGCGTTCATCGCCCTGTTCGTACTGAGCGGGGTCGGCAACGGCTCGACCTTCAAGATGATCCCCGGCATCTTCCACACGAAGGCCCTCGCCAAGGGGCTCGAAGGTGACGAGGCTGCCGCCTACGGCCGCCGGCTCTCCGGCGCCTCCATGGGGCTCATCGGCGCGGTGGGCGCGCTCGGCGGGCTCGGCATCAACCTCGCCTTCCGCCAGTCCTTCCTCAGCGTGGGCTCCGGCACCGGCGCCTTCGTCGCCTTCCTCGCCTTCTACGGTCTCTGCTTCGCGGTCACCTGGGCCGTATACCTTCGCCGCCCGGCCGCCTCCGAGACCCACGCCACATCGGCGACGGAGACAAAGCCGCAGCTCAGCTACGCCGAGGTGTGACGTAACACCGCCGACATCAAGCCGAACCGAGCCTGTCACGCACCGTTGACAGGCTCGATCGGCATGCAGGTGGGAGCAGCAGCAGCATCATCGGAATAGCCACCCGGGTACGACCACCGACGCAAGCACCACAACTCGAGTGCGGGACGAGAGTTTATGTACGACGAACAGCAGCAACCCGACCACGGGCCCCTCGCCGGGTTCACCGTGGGCGTGACAGCCGCGCGCCGCGCCGATGAGCTCGGGGCGCTGCTCCAGCGGCGCGGCGCCGCCGTCCTGCATGCCGCTGCCCTGCGGATCGTGCCGCTCGCCGACGACAGCGAGCTGCTCGCCGCGACCAAGGAGATCATCCAGCGGAAGCCGGACGTCGTGGTCGCCACGACCGCGATCGGCTTCCGGGGCTGGATCGAGGCGGCCGACGGATGGGGGCTCGGCGAGGACCTGCTGGAGCGGCTGCGGGGGGTCGAGCTGCTCGCTCGCGGGCCCAAGGTCAAGGGCGCGGTGCGGGCCGCCGGGCTGACCGAGGAGTGGTCGCCGTCCAGCGAGTCCATGGCCGAGGTGCTGGACCGGCTGCTGGAGGAGGGCGTCGAGGGGCGTCGTATCGCCATCCAGCTGCACGGTGAGCCGCTGCCCGGGTTCGTGGAGGCGCTCAGGGCCGGGGGAGCGGAGGTGCTCGGGGTGCCGGTGTACCGGTGGCTGCCGCCGGAGGACATCGGGCCGGTGGACCGGCTGCTGGACGCCGCGGTCTCCCGGGGGCTGGACGCCGTGACGTTCACCAGCGCTCCGGCGGCCGCGTCCCTGTTGTCCAGGGCGGAGGAGCGCGGGCTGCGCACGGAGCTGCTGGCGGCCTTCGCCCACGACGTCCTTCCGACCTGCGTCGGGCCGGTCACCGCGCTGCCGTTGCAGGCTCATGGCATCGACACGATCCAGCCCGAGCGCTATCGGCTCGGGCCGTTGGTCCAGTTGCTCTGCCAGGAACTCCCCGGGCGGGCGCGCTCGTTGCCGATCGCCGGTCATCGGGTGGAGATCCGCGGGCACGCGGTCCTGGTGGACGGGGTGCTGCGGCCCGTGCCGCCCGCGGGGATGTCCCTGCTGCGGGCGCTGTCCCGGCGACCGGGGTGGGTGGTCGCGCGGGCCGATCTGTTGCGGGCGCTGCCGGGGGCCGGGCGGGACGAGCACGCGGTGGAGACGGCGATGGCTCGGCTGCGTACGGCTCTTGGGGCGCCGAAGCTGATCCAGACGGTGGTGAAGCGGGGGTATCGGCTGGCGTTGGATCCGGCGGCGGACGCCAAGTACGCGGACGTGTGAACCTCAAGCGCCGGACGGGCTGGTTGAAACCGACCGGCGCTGACACCGGCCGTACCCCACCAGTGCCACACCCAGGCACCCCAGCGCCACCGTCGACAACACCGCCCGCACCGCATTCCACGCCACCCACGGATCCTCGAACTCCTCCCGCAGCGCCGCCGGATCCCCGGCCCCCGCAAGCCCGTCGTTCAGCGGAATGTTGAAGGCGACCGTGACCAGGAACGCCGACCCGTACGCCACCAGCGCTCCCCACACCCACCACCGGTACGGCTCCCGGCGCAGCTGCCACGCCGACACGGCCGTCAGTGCCGGCGCGCCCAGGAAGCTCGCCAGGAACACCGGGTTCTGGATCACGTCGTTGATGTCGCGCATGACCTCGACGTACACCCGGTCCTCGCCGCGTGCCAGCGCCGGCATCACGGCGCAGGCGAAGATGTAGAAGGCCCCGGCGATCAGGCCCGTCGCGACCATGGCCGCGCCCAGTACGGTTCCGGCGAGTGCGTTGCTTCGTCGTGTCATGGCTCTCAGTCAACGGGCCCGGCGGCCCCCCGAACATGGCCGTCACGCGCACTCGCATACGCGGTCGTCCAGCGCCGACCGCCGGTACGAGGGGTTCCGGCCCCGTCGGCGGGCAGGCACTGTATGAGGGAACGGTTCCCCAGCTCTCCTCTCGGCATCTCACCGGCCCCTCATGACCGGGGTGACCCCTAGGCGGTGACAGGCACATGGCACTGGGTACGGCACCGGGTACGGCCACGGACGCGTACGAGCTGCGGTTCGGCGCCGGGCGGATCTGTCTGGATCTCCTCGCGACCACGCATCCCGACGAACGGTTCGACTCCCTGGAGGTGTTGTGCGCGTGGATCACCGGCACCGGTCTCGTCCCGCCGGGCACCCCGCTCGCCCATGCCGACGCCTCCTGGCTCGTGGACTTCCGCGAACTGCGCGGGCGTATCGGCCAGTTGGTACGCGGCTGCCTCGCCCCCGAGCCCTGGCCGTCGTACGACATCGCGCTCGCCCGGGTGAACGACATCGCCCTCGCGCCGCCCCCGGCCCCCCGTGCCGTACGGGGTGAAGACGGCACTCTCGTACGTCGGTTGGATCATCCGCCGGAGTGCCCCGCCCTGCTCGGTGCCATCGCCAGGGACGCCGTGGAGCTGCTCACCGATCCCGTCGCGCGGGCCGGGCTGAGGGAGTGCGAGGGGGACAACTGCCCGATCGTTTATCTCGATACGTCCCGGGGGCGCAGGAGGCGCTGGTGCTCCAGTGAGGTCTGCGGGAACCGCGAAAGAGTGGCCCGGCACCGTCGTCGCGCGGCACTCGCGCGAGCCTGACCGACCGTTATGCGGCTTCTGTGGAACCGCTGTCGAAGTGATTTCGATTACATGCCGTTTACCTACGCAGCCGTAGGGAAGCTTCCAGTCGATCTTGCCGATGTGACGGAAATGTAAAGATCGCACGGTGGGAATGTGCTGGCATGTCCCGCTCGTCACGTCACTCCGAAGAAAACTGTCGCCTCACTTTGAACACTCAACGGGCCGCTTCCGTACGGGTAGTCGAGCGACCGACTGGGGGAACCCCCGGACATCGGAGGTGGGCGTGCGCAAGGATTCCGTCGTGGCCAATGAACGTGGATCGAGGGCCCGACATCGCATGTCCCAGCCCTCGGAACCTGATGAGGAGCTGATGCGTGCGCTGTACAGAGAGCACGCCGGACCCCTCCTGGCGTATGTCCTTCGACTGGTCGCCGGTGACCGGCAACGAGCAGAGGACGTCGTGCAGGAGACGCTCATCCGTGCCTGGAAGAACGCCGGACAGCTCAATCGAGCGACCGGATCGGTACGCCCCTGGCTGGTGACGGTCGCCCGGCGCATCGTCATCGACGGCCACCGCAGCCGGCAGGCCCGGCCGCAGGAGGTCGATCCGTCGCCGCTGGAGGTCATCCCCGCGGAGGACGAGATCGACAAGGCGCTGTGGCTGATGACGCTGTCGGACGCACTCGACGACCTGACCCCCGCCCACCGGGAGGTCCTCGTGGAGACGTACTTCAAGGGGCGTACCGTCAATGAGGCGGCCGAGACGCTGGGCATACCCAGCGGCACCGTCCGCTCTCGGGTCTTCTATGCCCTGCGGTCGATGAAGCTGGCTCTGGAGGAGCGGGGGGTGACGGCGTGATGAGTGTTTACGGGGGAAACCAGGGATTCGGTAGAGGCGGTTCGGGTATGTCTGGATCCATGAGCCCCATGCCGGGACATCCGGTCCCGAGCGAGCACGAGACCGTCGGCGCCTACGCCCTCGGAATCCTCGATGACGCCGAGGCGACCGCATTCGAGGCTCACCTCGCGACCTGCGAATGGTGCGCCCAGCAGCTGGACGAACTCGCGGGGATGGAGCCGATGCTGGCCGCGCTCGCGGACCTGCCCGGTTCCGGTTCGCCCGCGATCGGCGAGTCCCTGTCGGCGAAGCCCAGCCCGCGCCTGGTGAACAACCTCGTCGACGAGGTCGCCGAGCGCCGCGCCCAGAAGCGCCGGCGCAGCTTCTACATGGTGGCCGCGGCGGTCGCTCTGATCGTCGGCGGTCCGGTCGCCGCGATCGCGACGACGGGCAGCGACTCGGGCGGCGGCAGCGGCACCAACCGGACCGTCGCGGCGAGCCCCGCCAAGGACCTGTTCGACAGCATCGAGGACAAGGTCTCGGGGAGCGACTCGAAGACCGGGGTCACGGCGACCGTCGCCATGCAGGAGAAGCCCTGGGGCATCGAGACGGGCCTGGAGCTCAAGGGCGTCAAGGGCCCGCTCAAGTGTTCCCTGATCTTCGTCGGCAAGGACGGCCAGCGCGAGACGGCCTCCTCCTGGTCCGTCCCGAAGTGGGGCTACGGCATCCCGGACGCCGAGACCGAGCAGGCCAGGAACCCGCTCTACATCAGCGGCGGCGTGTCCATGGCACCCGACGAGGTCGATCACGTCGAGGTCATGACCTTCGACGGAAAGAAGCTCGTCGAGGTCGACGCGTAGTCGACGTAGCTTTTCCGGGTCCCCTTCGCGTACGGTTGACGGCTGCCCAGCACGTCAGAAGGGGGCCCGGTGGCCGCTCAGGCTCAGCAGGAAACCGCGCTCGAAGACTCCCTGAGAGATCGGGAGATCAGCGTCGAACAGGAACACCTGGACCGGGTGTACCGGCGGCTGGAGGAGAAGATCCACGAGGCCGAGTTCCTGATGAACGACGCGGCCAAGCGTGGCCAGGTCGGTACGCCCGGCGCGCTCGCCGAGCGGGACGCGCAGGTCTTCCGCGCGGGCGTCCACCTCAACCGGCTCAACAACGAGTTCGAGGACTTCCTCTTCGGCCGTATCGACCTGCTGCCCGGCAAGGACGGCAAGAAGGGGCCGGACGGCGCCTACACCGCGGTCGAACCCGCGGAGGGCGCCGTCCGCGACGACAACTCCGCCGACATCGCCGAGACCCTGCACATCGGCCGCATCGGCGTGCTCGACCAGGACTACGCCCCGCTGGTCATCGACTGGCGCGCCCCGGCCGCGGCGCCCTTCTACCGCTCCACCCCGGTCGATCCGGGACGGGTCGTACGGCGCCGGGTCATCCGCTCCAAGGGCCGCAAGGTGCTCGGCGTCGAGGACGACCTGATGCGCCCCGAGCTCAAGGCCTTCCTCGGCGGGCACGAGCTGCCCGTCATCGGCGACGGCGCCCTGATGGCCGCCCTCGGCCAGGCCCGCACCCACACCATGCGGGACATCGTCGCCTCGATCCAGGCCGAGCAGGACCTGGTCATCCGCGCCCCCGCCGCCTCGGTGACCTATGTCGAGGGCGGCCCGGGCACCGGCAAGACGGCCGTCGCCCTGCACCGCGCCGCCTATCTGCTCTACCAGGACCGGCGCCGGTACTCCGGCGGCATCCTGATCGTCTCGCCGACCCCGCTGCTGGTGGCGTACACCGAGGGCGTGCTGCCGTCGCTCGGTGAGGAGGGCCAGGTCGCCATCCGCGCGATCGGCTCCCTCGTCGACGGCGCCGAGGCCACGCTGTACGACTCCCCGGCCACGGCACGCGCCAAGGGCTCGTACCGCATGCTCAAGGTGCTGCGGAAGGCGGCGCGGGGCGCGCTGGAACAGGGGCCGGGCGCCCGGACCGCCTCCGGTGGCGCGGGAGCGGACCGCCACGGGCAGCTCGCCTTCGGCGGGGACACCGAAGCGCCCGCCGGGCCCCCCACCCGGCTGCGGGTGGTCGCCTTCGGGCGCCGCCTGGAGCTGGAGGCCGACGCGCTGGAACGTATCCGCCGCAACGCCCTCGGCGGTACGGCCCCCGTGAACCTGCTGCGCCCGCGCGCCCGCAAGCTGCTGCTCGACGCCCTGTGGGCGCAGTCGGGCGGCGCCACCCGGCACACCGACCCCGAGCTCGCCGCCGAGCTGCGCTCCTCCTTCGACGAGGACGTCACCTCGGAGGACAGCTTCATCGCCTTCCTCGACGCCTGGTGGCCGGAGCTCACCCCGAAGGCCGTCCTGGACGCGATGGCCGACGAGCGCCGCCTCGGCCGCTGGGCCCGCCGGATCCTCAACCCCGGCGAGATCCGCAAGGTGGCCCGCTCGCTCAAGCGGGACGGCCTCTCCGTGCACGACATCGCCATGCTCGACGAGCTCCAGGCGATCCTCGGCACCCCGGCCCGCCCGCGGAAGAAGCGCGAACTGGACCCGCTCGACCAGCTCACCGGCCTGGAGGAGCTGATGCCGGTGCGCGAGGAGTCGCAGCGCGAGCGCGCCGAGCGGCTGGCGCAGGAGCGGGTGGAGTACGCCCACGTCATCGTCGACGAGGCCCAGGACCTCACGCCGATGCAGTGGCGGATGGTGGGGCGCCGGGGCCGGCACGCCACCTGGACGATCGTCGGCGACCCGGCCCAGTCGTCCTGGTCCGACGTGGACGAGGCGGCCGAGGCGCGCGACGAGGCCCTCGGCACCCGCCCGCGCCGCCGCTTCCAGCTCACCGTGAACTACCGCAACCCGGCCGAGATCGCCGACCTCGCGGCCAAGGTGCTGGCCCTCGCGATGCCGGGATCGACGGCACCCTCGGCGGTCCGCTCCACCGGCGTCCGCCCCCGCTACGCCGTCGTACGGGACTCCCTTGCACAGACCGTCCGCGAGGAGGCCGCCCGGCTGCTGGACGAGGTCGACGGGACGATCGGCGTCGTGGTCGCCATGCAGCGGCGCGAGGAGGCGGCCAAGTGGCTCTCCGGGCTCGGCGACCGGGTCGTGGCGCTCGGCAGCCTGGAGGCGAAGGGCCTGGAGTACGACGCCACGGTCGTCGTCTCCCCGGCGGAGATCGCGGACGAGTCACCGGCCGGACTGCGCGTGCTGTACGTCGCGCTGACCCGGGCCACCCAGCAGCTGACGGTGGTCTCGGGGGAGCGGGACGAGCCGGACGCGTCCGGGGTGCCCGACCTGCTCAGAGATTGATCCGGATGAACCACGGTTACGGGAATGGCCTTACGGGATCCGTTTGTTAGCCTGGGTGTGGCACCGGCTCGATCCAAGCCCCCGGGCCCAACCTTCGTCGCTACGAGCGACCATTTGCCGCGAGGCGAGCATGGCGGGCCGGTGTCATGAACGTAGAGAAGGGACCCACGTCACCATGTGACGTGGGTCCCTTTTCATGCGAAGACGTGGCGAACAATACGTTCGCAATTCAAGCCCGGCTAACTCCTACCCGGCGGTAGGTGCGACGATCGGACGGCATACCCAGCGTCACACGGTGAAAGCAGAGGAAGTCGGCCATGGCAACGGCGCCCAGCGTCTCCTACTCGATGACGGTCCGGCTGGAGGTGCCCGCGAGTGGAACCGCGGTCTCCCAGCTCACCGGGGCCGTCGAGTCCCACGGAGGCTCGGTCACCGGCCTCGACGTCACCGCCTCCGGGCACGAGAAGCTCCGGATCGACGTCACCATCGCCGCCACCTCCACCGCGCACGCCGACGAGATCGTCGAGCAGCTGCGCGGCATCGAGGGCGTCACCCTGGGCAAGGTCTCGGACCGTACGTTCCTGATGCACCTCGGCGGCAAGATCGAGATGCAGTCCAAGCACCCCATCCGCAACCGTGACGACCTGTCCATGATCTACACGCCGGGTGTGGCCCGCGTCTGCATGGCCATCGCCGAGAACCCCGAGGACGCGCGGCGCCTGACGATCAAGCGGAACTCCGTTGCGGTCGTGACGGACGGCTCGGCCGTGCTGGGCCTGGGCAACATCGGCCCGAAGGCCGCGCTGCCCGTCATGGAGGGCAAGGCGGCCCTGTTCAAGCGGTTCGCCGGTATCGACGCCTGGCCGCTGTGCCTCGACACCCAGGACACCGACGCGATCGTCGAGATCGTCAAGGCCATCGCCCCCGGGTTCGCCGGCATCAACCTGGAGGACATCTCCGCCCCGCGCTGCTTCGAGATCGAGGCGCGGCTGCGTGAGGCCCTCGACATCCCCGTCTTCCACGACGACCAGCACGGCACGGCGATCGTCGTGCTGGCCGCCCTGACCAACGCACTTCGCGTGGCGGGCAAGGCGATCGAGAGCATTCGCGTCGTCATGTCCGGCGCCGGCGCGGCCGGTACGGCCATTCTCAAGCTGCTGCTCGCGGCGGGCGTGAAGAACGCCGTCGTCGCCGACATCCACGGTGTCGTGCACGCCGGCCGTGAGGACCTGCGTCAGGCCCCGGTCGACTCGCCGCTGCGCTGGATCGCCGACAACACCAACCCCGAGGGCCTGACCGGCACGCTGAAGGAGGCCGTGCGCGGCGCGGACGTCTTCATCGGCGTCTCGGCCCCGAACGTGCTCGACGGCGACGACGTGGCCGCGATGGCCGACGACGCGATCGTGTTCGCGCTCGCGAACCCGGACCCCGAGGTCGACCCGGCAATCGCCCGTCAGACGGCCGCAGTTGTGGCCACGGGCCGCTCCGACTTCCCCAACCAGATCAACAACGTGCTGGTCTTCCCGGGCGTCTTCCGCGGTCTGCTGGACGCCCAGTCCCGCACGGTCAACACGGACATGATGCTCGCGGCCGCGAAGGCGCTGGCGGACGTGGTGACCGAGGACGAGCTGAACCCGAACTACATCATCCCGAGCGTGTTCAACGACAAGGTCGCGGGTGCGGTGGCCGGGGCGGTGCGGGAGGCCGCCAAGGCGGGGTCCCCGGCGACGTCGGCCCAGTAATCACCGGGGTGTCGGTGCCTCACAGCCCCGAAAAGTGTGTGTGGGCTGTGAGGATCGCCACGGCAAGCCCTTGTGACGGCGCGTCGTGGAACCTGGGGCCTCTGGAGGCCGTTTATCGTGACGGCCAAGCTCAGGCCCTCTCTTCGTGTGACTCCCAAGGGTGTTCTCACGACTCCTCCGGGCGCCGGATTGGCTTTCCCGCCGCAGGTAGGGGCAGGATGCGTCTCTGGGCGCGAGGGTCTGACGACGGACCCGGGTCCCGGGTCTCACCGAGGACCCTGGCAGCATCGACATCGCTGTGCCCGACATGCGGCTCCGCCGCGTGGCACGCCTCAAGGCAAATGAACACGGGAGTAACAACATGAACCGCAGTGAGCTGGTGGCCGCGCTGGCCGACCGCGCCGAGGTGACCCGCAAGGACGCCGACGCCGTACTGGCCGCGTTCGCCGAGACGGTCGGCGAGGTTGTCGCCAAGGGCGACGAGAAGGTCACCATCCCCGGCTTCCTGACCTTCGAGCGCACCCACCGTGCCGCTCGCACCGCCCGCAACCCGCAGACCGGCGACCCGATCCAGATCCCCGCCGGCTACAGCGTGAAGGTCTCCGCGGGCAGCAAGCTCAAGGAAGCCGCGAAGGGCAAGTAAGCGCTCCGCTTCGAGCGCCGGGGACCGGGCGCCGTTGGTGTCTGAGCGCCGTTTGTGTCTGCCGGCCCGTTGTGGCTGGTCGCGCAGTTCCCCGCGCCCCCGGGGCTGTGCCCCTGCGGGGCGCGCCCCGCAGCCGAACGCCGAAGGGGCGGCCACCCGGAATCGGGTGGCCGCCCCTTCGGCGTACGTACGGGGCGAGGCCCGTCAGCCGAGTGCCTTGCCCGGCAGCTCGACCTTGGCGCCGAGCTCCACGAGCTTCTCCATGCTGTGCTTGTCCGGGGGCAACCCCGGGCCCCCGGCCGAGCCCGGCGTTGCGCTGGGCCGGGGCCAGGAGCTGCCGTCAGCCGAGTGCCTTGCCCGGCAGCTCGACCTTGGCGCCGAGCTCCACGAGCTTCTCCATGCTGTGCTTGTCCGGGGGCAACCCCGGGCCCCC
>NZ_JBVKCZ010000051.1:47380-55078 GCF_055634335.1 Streptomyces sp. NPDC111802
CGGCCGAGCCCGGCGTTGCGCTGGGCCGGGGCCAGGAGCTGCCGTCAGCCGAGTGCCTTGCCCGGCAGCTCCACCTTCGCTCCCAGTTCCACGAGCTTCTCCATGAAGTTCTCGTAACCCCGGTTGATGAGGTCGATGCCGTGGACCCGGGACGTGCCCTGGGCCGCGAGGGCCGCGATGAGGTACGAGAAGCCGCCGCGGAGGTCGGGGATGACCAGGTCGGCGCCCTGGAGCTTCGTCGGGCCCGACACGACCGCGGAGTGCAGGAAGTTGCGCTGGCCGAAGCGGCAGTGGGAGCCGCCGAGGCACTCGCGGTAGAGCTGGATGTGGGCGCCCATCTGGTTCAGCGCGGAGGTGAAGCCGAGACGGGACTCGTAGACCGTCTCATGGATGATGGACAGCCCCGTCGCCTGCGTGAGCGCCACCACCAGCGGCTGCTGCCAGTCCGTCTGGAAGCCGGGGTGGACGTCCGTTTCGAGGGCGATGGACTTCAACTGGCCGCCGGGGTGCCAGAAACGGATGCCCTCGTCGTCGATCTCGAAGGCACCGCCCACCTTCCGGTAGGTGTTGAGGAACGTCATCATCGAGCGCTGCTGGGCGCCACGGACGTAGATGTTGCCCTCGGTCGCGAGCGCGGCGGACGCCCAGGAAGCGGCCTCCAGGCGGTCCGGGAGCGCGCGGTGGGTGTAGCCGCCGAGCTTGTCCACACCGGTGATGCGGATCGTGCGGTCGGTGTCCATCGCGATGATGGCGCCCATCTTCTGCAGGACGCAGATGAGGTCCTCGATCTCGGGCTCCACAGCCGCGTTGGAGAGCTCCGTGACGCCCTCCGCGAGCACCGCCGTCAGCAGCACCTGCTCGGTCGCGCCGACGGACGGGTACGGCAGCTTGATCTTGGTGCCGCGCAGCCGCTGCGGAGCCTCCAGGTACTGCCCGTCCGCCCGCTTCTCGATCTTCGCGCCGAACTGCCGCAGCACCTCGAAGTGGAAGTCGATGGGCCGGCCGCCGATGTCGCAGCCGCCGAGGCCGGGGATGAAGGCGTGGCCGAGGCGGTGCAGCAGCGGGCCGCAGAACAGGATCGGGATGCGGCTGGAACCCGCGTGGGCATCGATGTCAGCGACGTTCGCGCTCTCGACGTGCGACGGGTCCATCACCAACTCGCCCGGTTCCTCACCCGGACGGACCGTGACCCCGTGCAGTTGCAGCAGACCGCGTACGACCCGTACGTCACGGATGTCCGGTACGTTGCGCAGTCGACTTGGCTCGCCGCCCAGCAGAGCGGCGACCATCGCCTTCGGTACGAGGTTCTTCGCACCGCGGACACGGATCTCGCCCTCCAGCGGGGTTCCGCCGTGGACAAGCAGGACATCGTCGTTGACGGTCATGTATCTCGCGTTCCGATGAGTTGGGCAGGGGCCAGGAGGGAAAGGGTAATCGCCGTCGACCCCCCTTCAGTAAGCCCAAGGACGGCTCAGGAACGTCATAGCTCTGTCACAACACGAACGGTTCCCCCTCGGGCACGAGCGGTCACCACCCCCGCGCGTGCGCCCGGCAGCGCTTCCGTCCGCCCTGAGCTGCATTCACTCCCGAACCGGCATTGCCTCCCCACGCGAAGGGAAGATGCGGGATCATGTCTGGCATGACCGAGGTGTCCTCGCTCACAGGGCGGCTGCTCGTGGCAACGCCCGCCCTGGCGGACCCGAACTTCGACCGCGCTGTGGTGCTCCTTCTCGACCACGACGAGGAGGGCTCGCTCGGTGTCGTCCTCAACCGTCCGACCCCCGTCGACGTGGGCGACATCCTGGAGGGCTGGGCCGACCTCGCCGGCGAACCCGGCGTCGTCTTCCAAGGCGGCCCGGTCTCCCTGGACTCGGCGCTCGGCGTCGCCGTCATCCCCGGCGGCGCGGTCGGCGAGAGCGCCCCGCTGGGCTGGCGCCGGGTGCACGGCGCGATCGGGCTCGTGGACCTGGAAGCGCCGCCGGAGCTGCTCGCCTCGGCCGTCGGGTCCTTGAGAATCTTCGCCGGGTACGCCGGCTGGGGCCCCGGCCAGCTGGAGGACGAGCTGGTGGAGGGCGCCTGGTACGTCGTGGAGTCCGAGCCCGGCGATGTGTCCTCGCCGTCCCCCGAAGGGCTGTGGCGCTCGGTGCTGCGCCGCCAGCGCAACGAGCTCGCGATGGTGGCCACGTATCCGGACGACCCTTCGCTCAACTGAGGCGTGTGAGCTTTCAGTACTCTTGGCGGTATGAGCACTCTCGAGCCCGAGCGCGGGACTGGTACGGGGACCCTCGTCGAGCCCACGCCGCAGACTTCCCACGGCGACGGCGATCACGAGCGCTTCGCCCACTACGTCCAGAAGGACAAGATCATGGCGAGCGCCCTCGACGGCACCCCCGTCGTGGCGCTCTGCGGCAAGGTCTGGGTGCCGGGCCGCGACCCGAAGAAGTACCCCGTGTGCCCCATGTGCAAGGAGATCTACGAGTCCATGAGCGCCGGCGGTGGCGACGACAAGGGCAAGGGCGACAAGTAGCCCGCCCCGGCCCGGCGGCCGTAAGGCCCGGTAGCCGTGTGAGGCCTCCAGGGTGCGTTTTGCGCGCCCTGGAGGCCTTTGTGCTGTCCGTGCGTTGCAGGGAGTGCGTCCGCCGGTCACAGAGTGGTTGAGACCTCTTGTGGTCGTGTTCATGAACTCCCTAGCCTCCGAGTGTTGTGCACAGCGAAACCGTCATTGCGCATGTTGCAACCGGCCATGGTGCAACACCTCATCGGAGGAGCACTCCATGAACCTGTCCGTCCGTTCTCTCGGGATCCCCGCGCTCGCGGCCGCCGCCCTCTTCGCCTCCGGCTGTGCCCCGGGGACCTCTGACAACTCCTCCTCCGACAAGGACGAGAAGACCGGCACCCTGCGGGTCTGGCTCTTCCAGGAGGTCGGCAACAAGCCGAAGGAGAAGGTCGTCGACTCCGTCGTCACCGCCTTCGAGAAGGAGCACGAGGGCGTGAAGGCCGAGGTCGAGTACATCCCGATCGAGACCCGCGCCCAGCGCGTCAAGGCCGCCTTCAACGACCCGAAGTCCGCCCCCGACGTCATGGAGTACGGAAACACCGACACCGCCGGCTATGTGAAGGACGGCGGACTCCTGGACATCACCGAGGACTTCGGCGACTGGAGCGAGGCGAAGGACACCGACCCCACCGCCAAGCAGTCCGTCACCGTGGACGGCAAGCTCTACGGCGCGCCCTTCTACGTCGGGGTCCGCGCCCTGTACTACCGGACGGACGTCTTCGAGGAACTCGGCCTCGAAGTCCCGAAGACCATGGCCGAGTTGGCGACGACGGCCCGCAAGATCCGCGCCGCGAAGCCCGAGTTGTACGGGCTTGTGGTGGGCGGTGCCTATACGTACGGCGCGATGCCCTTCGTATGGGCCAACGGCGGCGAGATCGCCACCGGCAAGGGCGGCTCGTACGCCTCCGCGATCGACAGCGCGGCCGCGAGGAAGGGCATCAAGGAGTACACGTCCCTCTTCTCCGACGACAACTGTCCCGCCGCCAAGTGCGCGGGCATGGGCGGCAACGACACGGTCACCGCGTTCGCGGCCGGCAAGGCGGGCATGGCGATCGGCGGCGACTTCAGCCACAGCGCGGTGGAGGCCGGGAAGGTGAAGGGCAAGTACGCGGTCGTACCGCTGCCGGGGGTCCAGTCCGGGTCGGTCGCGCCGGCGTTCGCCGGGGGCAACAACATCGGGGTGCTGAAGAGCACGTCGCACCGGACGCTGGCGGTCGAGTTGATGGAGCGGCTCACTTCGAAGAAGACACAGGCGTCGATGTTCGAGGCGATGGGCTTTCTGCCGACGTTCGGCGATGTGCGTCAGCAGGCGGCGGCGAAGGAGCCGTTCGTGAAGCCGTTCGTGCAGACCCTGTCGTCGGGCACGAAGTTCGTGCCCGCGTCGCCGGCGTGGTCGCAGATCGACTCGTCGCTGGTGCTGCCGACGATGTTCCAGGAGGTCATCAGCGGTAAGAAGGATGTGGCGGGCGCTTCGGGCGACGCGGCGAAGAAGATGGACGAGGCGTTCGGTTCCGTCGGATGACGGCGCCTGTCGGGGTGGGGGCCGCGGACCGGTCGCGGGTGCGGAGTCAGTCGCGGGTGCGGAGTCAGAAGACACCCTGGCTCTATCTCGCCCCCGCCCTCGTCGTCCTCGGTGGGCTGCTCGTCTATCCCATCTACCAGCTCGGGCTGATCTCGTTCTTCGAGTACACCCAGGCGCAGGTCAGCGGTGGGGAGCCCACCACCTTCCAGGGGTTCGGGAACTACGCCGAGCTCTTCGGGGACGACCAGTTCTGGCAGGTGCTGCTGGCGACCATGCTCTTCGCGGCGGCCTGTGTCGTCTCGACCCTCGCCGTCGGGTGTGCGCTCGCCGTGTTGCTCACGCGCGTGCGCGTTCTGCCGCGGCTGGCGTTGATGCTGGCGGCGCTCGGGGCGTGGGCGACTCCGGCCATCACCGGGTCGACGGTGTGGCTGTTCCTGTTCGACCCGGACTTCGGGCCGGTGAACCGGCTGCTGGGGCTCGGTGACCACGCGTGGACGTACGGGCGTCTCAGCGCCTTCTTCCTCGTCCTGCTCGAAGTGGTCTGGTGCTCCTTCCCGTTCGTCATGGTGACCGTGTACGCCGGCATCCGCGCCGTGCCGGCCGAGGTGCTGGAGGCCGCCGAGCTGGACGGGGCGTCGCAGTGGCGGGTCTGGCGGTCGGTGCTGGCGCCGATGCTGCGGCCGATCCTGGTGGTCGTCACCATCCAGTCGGTGATCTGGGACTTCAAGGTCTTCACACAGATCTACGTCATGACGAACGGCGGCGGCATCGCGGGCCAGAACCTCGTGCTGAACGTGTACGCCTATCAGAAGGCCTTCGCGTCCTCGCAGTACAGCCTCGGCTCGGCGATCGGGATCGTGATGCTGCTGATCCTGCTGGCCGTGACGCTCGGGTACCTGCGGCTGCTGCGCAGGCAGGGGGAGGAGCTGTGAGCCCCGTGCGTCCGATGAGTCTCGTACGACGTCCCTGGCGGCTGCTCGCGGAGGCGTCCGCGCTGCTGATCGCCGTGGTGGTGGCGTTTCCGCTGTACTGGATGGTGCTCAGCGCCTTCAAACCGGCCGGGGAGATCGAGTCGAGCGAGCCGCGGCCATGGACGCTGGACCCCTCGTTGGATTCCTTCCGGAGGGTCTTCGAGCAGAACGAATTCGGCCGTTACTTCCTCAACAGTCTCCTCGTCGCGTGCACCGTCGTGATCGCCTCCGCGCTGATCGCGTTTCTCGCGGCGACCGCGGTGACCCGATTCCGGTTCCGCTTCCGGACCACCTTGCTGATCATGTTTCTGGTGGCCCAGATGGTGCCGGTGGAGGCCCTCACCATCCCCCTGTTCTTCCTCATGCGGGACTTCGGCCAACTCAACACCCTCTGCTCGCTGATCCTGCCGCACATCGCCTTCTCGCTGCCCTTCGCGATCTGGATGCTGCGGGGGTTTGTGAAGGCCGTTCCGGAGGCCCTGGAGGAGGCCGCGTACATGGACGGGGCGAGCCGGTCGCGATTCCTGTGGCAGATCCTTTTCCCACTGGTCTTCCCGGGGCTCGTGGCCACGAGCGTGTTCTCGTTCATCTCCGCCTGGAACGACTTCCTCTTCGCCAAGTCCTTCATCATCAGCGACACTTCGCAGTCCACCCTGCCGATGGCCCTGCTCGTCTTCTACAAGCCGGACGAGCCGGACTGGGGCGGGGTGATGGCGGCGTCCACGGTGATGACGATTCCGGTGCTGATCTTCTTCGTGCTCGTGCAGCGACGGCTGGTGTCGGGGCTGGGCGGAGCGGTAAAGGACTGACGTGACTGAACTGATTCCGGCGCCCCGTGGCGTCCTCGCCGGTGCCGACGAGGTACGGCTGACGGCGCGCTCCCAGCTCTACGCCGGCACCGCCACGGAGGGTGTCGGCCACTGGCTGCGCACCGCCCTCTGGCAGGCCACCGGCCTGCCACTGCGTGAGGGACGAGAACTCGACGACATCGACGGCGACGGCATCGGACTGCAACTCGACCCCGGGCTAGGCCCCGAGGAGTACCGCCTCGTCAGCGACCCGAGCGGCGTCCTCATCGAGGGCGGCAGCGCGGCCGGTGTCTTCTGGGGCGCCCAGACACTGCGGCAACTGCTCGGCCCCGACGCGTACCGCAGGGCGCCGCTGGTCCGTGATCGCATCTGGGCGGTGCCGTACGTCACGATCGAGGACGGCCCCCGATTCCGCTGGCGCGGCCTCATGCTCGACGTGGCCCGGCACTTCATGCCCAAGGACGGCGTCCTGCGCTACCTGGATCTGATGGCCGCCCACAAACTCAACGTCTTCCACTTCCATCTGACGGACGACCAGGGCTGGCGCGTCGAGATCAAGAAGTACCCCCGGCTGACGGAGGCCGGCTCCTGGCGGGCGCGCACGAAATTCGGCCATCGGGCCTCCCCGCTCTGGGAGGAGAAGCCGCACGGTGGCTACTACACCCAGGACGACATCAGGGAGATCGTCGCCTACGCCGCCGAGCGGCATATCACCGTCGTCCCCGAAATCGACGTACCCGGCCACTCGCAGGCCGCCATCGCCGCGTACCCGGAACTCGGCAACACCGACGTCATCACCGCATCCATTGAGGGGGGCACCGTCCTCTCCGTCTGGGACACCTGGGGGATCAACCCGAACGTACTCGCCCCCACTGACAACACCCTGCGCTTCTACGAGGGGGTCTTCGAGGAAGTCCTTGAGCTGTTCCCCGCGGAGTTCATTCATGTCGGGGGTGACGAATGCCTCAAGGACCAGTGGCGGCAGTCGCCCACCGCGCAGGAGCGCATCAGGGAACTCGGGTTGAAGGACGAGGACGAGCTCCAGGCGTGGTTCATCGGCCACTTCGACAAGTGGCTGACCGCGCGCGGGCGCAGGCTCATCGGCTGGGACGAGATCCTGGAGGGCGGGCTCGCGGAAGGAGCGGCCGTGTCCTCCTGGCGCGGTTACGCGGGCGGCATCGCGGCGGCCCGCGCCGGTCACGACGTCGTCATGTGCCCCGAGCAGCACGTCTATCTGGACCACCGTCAGGCCCCGGGCGCGGACGAGCCGGTGCCGATCGGGTACGTCCGCACCCTGGAGGACGTCTATCGGTTCGAGCCCGTTCCCGGCGAGTTGACGCCGGACGAGGCCCGGCACGTGCTCGGTACGCAGGCCAATGTGTGGACCGAGGTGATGGAGGATGCCGCGCGCGTGGACTACCAGACGTTCCCGCGCCTGGCCGCCTTCGCCGAGGTGGCCTGGAGCAGCCTGCCCGCCCCCGCGGAACGGGACTTCGCCGACTTCGAGCGCCGAATGACCGCCCACTACGGGCGGCTTGACGCCCTGGGCGTCGCCTACCGGCCACCGACGGGACCGCGGCCCTGGCAGCGGCGCCCCGGAGTGCTCGGCCGGCCGATCGACGGACCGCCCCCGAACAGATAATGGAAAAAAACCGGCAAGGGGTCACCGAAGAGTGTCAATCGGGATTCACCGGTGATGGCGTACGAAAACGGACCATCTCCCTGATCAGGCGGGCGAATGCCTCCTAGTGAGCTGGTTCGGAGATGCGTGAGCAGTAGCGGCAGATGCGGTCGATGATCTGGTCGGCGGTCTTGGTCCACTTGAACGGCCGGGCCTCG
>NZ_JBVKCZ010000052.1:0-53144 GCF_055634335.1 Streptomyces sp. NPDC111802
AAACGCCCGGTTACATTCCGAACCCGGAAGCTAAGCCTTACAGCGCCGATGGTACTGCAGGGGGGACCCTGTGGGAGAGTAGGACACCGCCGAACTCCTTTTAGAGCTCTGGCTCTTGGGCATACCGCCCGAGGGCCAGAGCTTTTTTGAGTTGAGGTAGGGTCAGGGGGCATCGTAGGTACGTTTCCCACAGGAGGCCCCCGGGTGGAGGTCCAGGAGACTCGCGTCCAGACGGATCGAGTGCTCACCATCCCCAACATCCTCAGCATGGCGCGCCTTCTCGGCGTGCCGCTGTTCCTGTGGCTGATCCTCAGGCCTGAGTTCGGTGGGCCGAAGAGTGATGGCTGGGCCCTTCTGGTGCTGGCCCTGAGCGGCGTCAGTGACTACCTGGACGGCAAGCTCGCGCGGCGTTGGAACCAGGTCAGCAGCCTCGGCCGGCTTCTCGATCCGGCGGCCGACCGGCTCTACATTCTCTCGACTTTGGTCGGGCTCACATGGCGCGAGATTCTGCCGATCTGGTTGACCGCTGCACTTCTGGCGCGAGAGCTGGTTCTGCTGGTGATGGTCGGCATCCTGAGGCGCCATGGCTATCCGCCGCCGCAGGTGAACTTCCTTGGGAAGGCGGCTACGTTCAACCTGATGTATGCCTTCCCGTTGCTGCTGCTCAGTGACGGAAGTGGATGGATCCCGTCACTCGCTGCTATTTTCGGATGGGCGTTCGCCGGATGGGGTACAACGCTGTACTGGTGGGCAGGAGTCCTCTACGTGGTACAAGTCCGCCGCCTGGTTCGTGCGGACGCCACGGCCGAGTGAACCCGCCGATTGAATCGGGCCTAGCGCCTCGATGGCCCGCGGCGGAAAAGTGCGGGACAATCTGGATGGGTGAAGTCGGCTAGACCGTCGTCTCTTCGAGGAGGACGCTTCCGACATGAAGGCCGTTGTGATGGCCGGAGGCGAAGGCACACGCCTTCGCCCCATGACCTCAAGCATGCCCAAGCCGCTCCTGCCGGTGGTCAACCGGCCGATCATGGAGCACGTTCTGCGGCTGCTCAAAAGGCATGGGCTGAATGAGACCGTCGTGACCGTTCAGTTCCTGGCTTCGCTGGTCAAGAACTACTTCGGTGACGGTGAAGAGCTCGGAATGGAGCTCACCTATGCCAACGAGGAGAAGCCCCTCGGTACCGCCGGAAGCGTCAAGAACGCCGAAGAGGCGTTGAAGGACGACGCCTTCCTCGTCATCTCCGGCGATGCCCTGACCGACTTCGACCTCACCGAGCTGATCAACTTCCACAAGGAAAAAGGATCGCTCGTCACCGTCTGTCTGACGCGTGTGCCCAATCCGCTGGAATTCGGCATCACGATTGTCGATGAGGAAGGCAAGGTCGAGCGCTTCCTCGAGAAGCCGACCTGGGGTCAGGTTTTCTCGGACACCGTGAACACCGGCATCTATGTCATGGAGCCCGAGGTCTTCGACTATGTCGAGCCCGATGTTCCCGTGGACTGGTCCGGCGATGTCTTCCCGCAGTTGATGAAGGAAGGCAAGCCGATCTATGGGTACATCGCGGAAGGCTACTGGGAGGACGTCGGCACTCATGAGAGCTATGTGAAGGCGCAGGCCGACGTCCTGGAGGGCAAGGTCGACGTCGAGCTCGACGGCTTCGAGATCTCTCCGGGTGTGTGGGTGGCGGAAGGCGCCGAGGTACATCCCGACGCCGTTCTCCGCGGGCCGCTGTACATCGGGGACTACGCCAAGGTCGAGGCCGGTACGGAAATCCGGGAACACACGGTCGTCGGTTCGAACGTCGTCGTGAAGAGCGGGGCCTTCCTGCACAGGGCCGTCGTGCACGACAACGTGTACGTCGGGCAGCACAGCAATCTGCGTGGCTGTGTCGTCGGAAAGAACACCGACATCATGCGTGCGGCCCGGATCGAGGACGGCGCGGTCATCGGTGATGAGTGCCTGATCGGTGAGGAATCGATCGTTCAGGGCAATGTGCGGGTCTATCCGTTCAAGACCATCGAGGCCGGCGCCTTCGTCAACACCTCGGTGATCTGGGAGTCGAGGGGCCAGGCGCATCTCTTCGGTGCCCGTGGCGTCTCCGGAATCCTGAACGTGGAGATCACGCCGGAACTCGCTGTGCGTCTCGCGGGCGCCTATGCGACGACCTTGAAGAAGGGCTCCACCGTCACCACGGCCCGCGACCACTCCCGTGGTGCCCGTGCGCTGAAACGTGCTGTGATCTCCGCTCTCCAGGCCAGCGCCATCGACGTACGGGATCTGGAGAACGTACCGCTGCCCGTGGCCCGGCAGCAGACCGCTCGGGGCAGTGCCGGCGGGATCATGATCCGGACTACGCCCGGGGTGCCGGATTCCGTCGACATCATGTTCTTCGACGGACAGGGCGCCGACCTGTCGCAGGCCAGTCAGCGGAAGCTGGACCGGGTCTTCGCGCGTCAGGAGTACCGGCGTGCGTTCCCGGGAGAGATCGGGGACCTGCATTTTCCGGCGAGTGTCTTCGACTCGTACACCGGGTCGTTGCTGCGGAATGTCGACACGACCGGGATCTCGGAGTCCGGGCTGAAGGTCGTTGTGGATGCGTCGAACGGTAGTGCGGGTCTCGTGCTGCCCAGTCTGCTCGGCAAGCTCGGTGTGGACTCGCTGACCATCAACCCCGGTCTCGATGAGTCCAGGCCCACGGAGTCGGCGGATACGCGGCGGTCGGGGCTTGTGCGGCTGGGAGAGATCGTGGCTTCCGCGCGGGCCGCGTTCGGTGTGCGGTTCGACCCGGTCGGCGAGCGGCTGTCGCTGGTCGACGAGAAGGGGCGGATCGTCGAGGACGACCGGGCCCTGCTGGTGATGCTCGACCTCGTGGCCGCTGAGCGGCGCAGCGGGCGGGTGGCGCTGCCGGTGACCACCACGCGCATCGCCGAGCAGGTGGCGGCGTATCACGGGACGCAGGTGGAGTGGACGACCACCTCGCCGGATGACCTGACCCGGGTCGGTCGCGACGAGACGACGATCTTCGGCGGTGATGGCAGGGGCGGGTTCATCATCCCGGAGTTCAGCAGTGTCTTCGACGGTACGGCGGCCTTCGTACGGCTGATCGGGCTGGTGGCTCGGACGCAGCTCACGCTCAGCCAGATCGACGCGCGCATTCCGCGGGCGCATGTCATCAAGCGGGATCTTGCGACCCCCTGGGCCGTCAAGGGACTGGTCATGCGCCGGGTCGTCGAGGAGGCCGGAGATCGTTTTGTCGACACGACGGACGGCGTGCGGGTCGTGGAGACCGACGGTCGCTGGGTGATGGTGCTGCCGGACCCGGCCGAGGCGGTCACGCACCTTTGGGCCGAGGGACCGGACGACGCGTCCGCGCAGGCCCTGCTCGACGAGTGGGCGGCGGTTGTGGACAGCGCCGGCCGCTGACGCAAGCAGCACACGCGCGTGCCGGACAGGTCTCCCCGAACGGGGCCTGTCCGGCACGCCGGTGGGGCCATTCGGAGGTACTGGTCGCGACGTGCGACGATGTGCGGCATGCCGCAGCAGCCCCCCGTTCGGAGCACACCTACGCCCCCTTCACGCCCGGACGCGTCCATGTCGCTGCTCACCAACGTCATGGATCACAGCCTCGACGACGGGTACGCCGAGGCGGCCACCCGTAAGAAAGCGGCGGGCGGCGGGGGCATGCCCAAGACGCTCAGGGCGAAGCTGGGGCTTGCCGCCGGGCTGGTGCTCGCGGCGCTCGTGGTGACCGTGGGAGCGGCGCAGGCGCGTGTGGCGGCCCCCGTCGTGGCCAAGGAGCGCGAGGAGCTGATCGACCGCATCGACCGGGAGACGGCGGTGGCGGACAAGCTGGAGGAGAGCGTCGACGATCTGCGGGCCGACGTGAGCGCACGGCAGCGCGAGGCCCTGAAGTCGACGGGTGGCGACCAGGCGGAGCTCGTGGGCATTCTTGCGGGCGCTGTCGAGGTTCACGGGCCTGGCGTGAAGCTGGTCGTGAACGACTCCAAGGAAGCCAGCACGGAGGGCGGCACCGATCCACGGGGGGCAACGGGATTCTCCGACACCGGGCGGGTTCGCGACCGTGACATGCAGCGTGTGGTCAACGGGCTGTGGGAGTCGGGCGCCGAAGCCATCTCGATCAACGGACAGCGACTGACAGCCCTGTCGGCGATCAGGGCCGCGGGTGACGCGATACTGGTCGACAACAAGCCGCTGGTTCCGCCGTACACGGTGCTCGCGGTGGGGGACGGTGAGCGGCTGAGCACCAGGTTCCAGGACAGCGCCGACGGGCTTTACCTGCACGCCTTGCAGGAGAACTTCGGCATCCGGACCAGCATCTCCGTGCAGGAAGACCTCCGCCTGCCGGCCGCACCGAGCGTGATCGTACGTACAGCACAGCCGAACACCGAGCAAACCGAGAAGGGCACATCGTGATCGCCGTACTGGGCCTCGTCGTGGGAGTCGTGGCCGGACTGTTGGTCCGGCCTGAGGTTCCGGCGGTCGTCGAGCCTTATCTGCCGATCGCCGTCGTGGCGGCTCTGGACGCAGTCTTCGGAGGTCTGCGGGCCATGCTCGACGGCATCTTCGACGACAAGGTCTTTGTCGTGTCGTTCCTGTCCAACGTGGTCGTGGCCGCGCTGATCGTGTTCCTGGGCGACAAGTTGGGCGTGGGCGCCCAGCTGTCCACGGGCGTCGTCGTCGTGCTCGGCATCCGGATCTTCTCGAACGCCGCGGCGATTCGCCGGCACGTGTTCAGGGCGTGAGGCCGATGAGCAATCACGACGAGACCACGGAGAACAGGCTGCGCAAGCAGCTGCCCGACGAGGTTCCGGCGGACGCGGCCGAGACCGTGGACGCCCCAGAGAGCACGGACACGTCCGAGGAGCGGCCGGAGGCCGGGCTGACCGGGCGGCAGCGGCTCGCACAGGGGCTGTGGCCGCCGCGCGTCACCCGGGCCCAACTCATCGTCGCCCTGCTGCTGTTCGGCCTCGGATTCGGGCTGGCCGTCCAGGTCGCTTCGAACAGCGACAGCGACAGCGCCCTGCGCGGCGCACGTCAGGAAGATCTCGTTCGCATCCTCGATGAACTGGACGACCGTACTCAGCGTCTAGAGGACGAGAAGCAAGGTCTCGAGAAGCAGCGCGACGAGCTGGAGAACAGTTCGAACCAGGCCGAGGAGGCCCGTAGGCAGACGGTCGAGAAGGAGAGGCAACTCGGCATTCTGGCGGGCACCGTGGCCGCGCAGGGACCTGGCATCACGATGACCATCGACGACACGAAGGGCACGGTCGAGGCGGACATGCTGCTCGACGCGATCCAGGAGCTGCGCGCCGCCGGCGCGGAAGCGATCCAGGTGAACGGCGTACGCGTCGTCGCGGGCACGTACCTGACGGATTCCGGCAACAGCGTGAGCGTCGACGGGAACAAGATCAACGCGCCCTATCGTTTCAAGGTCATCGGCAAACCGCAGGACCTCGAACCGGCGCTCAACATCCCTGGAGGCGTGGTGCAGACCCTGGAGAAGGAGCAGGCCACCGTGACGATCGAGCGGTCGGACAAGATCGTCGTGGACGCCTTGCGAGCGGCGAAGCGGCCTGACTACGCTCGGTCGTCCTCGCAGTGAACCGGGGGTGCATGGGGGACGTCCGGGGAGGGCATGAGGTTGCGGGGGGTCGGCGCACCGAATGGGTGGTGCGTGGTGGAAACTGTCTGGTGGAGACGGACGTTGTGAAGATGTCCGGGTCGGTCAGAGAGTGCAGTCAGGGTTCGTCCTGCCCCACGGGCGGGTCTGTTTCGGTCAAGGGGAATCGCCCGTGAAGTTGTTTGCGAAGTTGTTCGGCAAGAGCGCGCGAGAGGGTAGCGACAACGCGACCGCTCGTCACCGCGCACAGGGGGACGATGAGGGCCAGCGCCCGCTGTTCAGGGACCAGGTGGCTGGACCGGGCGGCGACATTTCCGGAGGTCAGGGCGCGCCGTCAGTTGACCCTGCCCAGTCCGGCGGCATAGGTTTCGGGCAACCGTCAACCTCAAGTACGGGTGGAGGGTTTTCCCCGATGTCGGCCCTGGTGTGTACGAGGTGCGGTAACCGCAACGCGGAGAACAGCCGCTTCTGTTCCAACTGCGGCGCCCCGCTGCGAGGCGGCGCCGCGCCCGAGCGTCCGTCCGAGACGACCTCCACGATCTCCATCTCCGGTCTTGAGGCCTACGACGCCGAGGCCACCGGTCAGACGCCGATCCCGGCGCTGTCGCCCGAGGCACAGGCGGCCGTCGACGCGCTGCCGCTGGGCTCCGCGCTCCTGGTCGTGCGCCGCGGGCCGAACTCGGGCAGCCGGTTCCTCCTGGACGGTGATCTGACCACCGCCGGTCGCCATCCGCAGAGCGACATCTTCCTGGACGACGTGACGGTCTCGCGCCGGCACGTGGAGTTCCGTCGCGCTCAGGACGGCTCGTTCACGGTGGCCGACGTCGGCAGCCTGAACGGCACGTACGTCAACCGCGAGCGGATCGACCAGGTCGCGCTGAACAACGGTGACGAGGTGCAGATCGGCAAGTACCGGCTGGTCTTCTACGCGAGCCAGCGGGGCTACTGACCCTCCCCCGGAGCCCGTCCGGGGAGACCCAGGGAAGGTCCATGCTGAAAACACCGAGCGGCGGTGCCCGTCACGGCACCGCCGCCACGGACGGTCGGCTGATGAGCATCGGCACGGTGCTGAACGTGCTCCGCGAAGAGTTCCCTGACATCACCATCTCCAAGATCCGCTTCCTGGAGTCGGAGGGCCTGGTCGACCCGCAGCGGACCCCCTCGGGGTATCGCAAATTCAGCGCGCAGGACGTCGAGCGGCTCGGTCACGTCCTGCGGATGCAGCGGGACCACTATCTGCCGCTCAAGGTGATCCGGGAGCACCTGGACGCCATGGAGCGCGGCGAGGCGGCACCGCTGCCGGCTCTGTGCCGCCAGCGGGACGGCGAAACGGTCCTGGAGCCCATGGAGGGACCCACAGCGGCCCGGATCGGGCGGGCCGAGCTGCTCGCCGCGGCCGAGATCGCTGAGCGGGAACTCGTGGAGTGGGAGTCGTACGGCCTGATCAGCCCGCTGCCGGACGGGGCGTACGACGCGGAGGCGGTCACGGTGGCCTCGCTCGTGGCCGAGCTGGGGCGGTTCGGGATCGAGCCAAGGCATCTTCGGGTGATGAAGGGCGCCGCCGACCGCGAGGCCGGGCTCGTGGACCAGGTCGTCGCGCCGCTGAGGCGGCACCGCAATCCGCAGACCAGGGCTCATGCCGAGGCCCGTGCCAAGGAGCTGGCGGGGCTCACGGTGAAGCTGCACGCCGCGCTGGTGCAGACGGCCCTCGGAGTGCGGCTGCCCTGAGCGGGGCAGGCCCCGGGGAGACCGGATCGGCCACCCGTTCCCGGCCCGACTACCCAAACGTCCCGAGCACGGCCTAGGGTTGCTGTGTGAACGAGCTCGATGTCGTAGGTGTCCGGGTCGAAATGCCCTCCAACCAACCGATCGTGCTCCTGCGCGAAGTGGGAGGCGACCGTTACCTCCCCATCTGGATCGGGCCGGGGGAGGCGACGGCGATCGCCTTCGCCCAGCAGGGCATGGCCCCCGCGCGACCGCTGACCCACGACCTGTTCAAGGACGTGCTGGAGGCCGTCGGCCAGGAGCTCACCGAAGTACGCATCACGGACCTGCGTGAGGGCGTCTTCTATGCGGAGCTGGTCTTCGCCAGCGGCGTCGAGGTGAGCGCCCGCCCGTCCGATGCCATAGCGCTGGCCCTGCGCACCGGAACGCCGATCTACGGCAGCGACGGAGTGCTCGACGACGCCGGCATCGCGATCCCGGACGAGCAGGAGGACGAGGTGGAGAAGTTCCGCGAGTTCCTCGACCAGATCTCGCCGGAGGACTTCGGCACCAGCAGTCAGTGAGGCGGCGTGGGCGGTGCCGGGCGGACTCGCGGTCCGTGATGGCGCGGCCCACAGTCGGTTACGGCTCAAATGCCGGCATTTGCCAACGGCGAGCGAGAGCGTCCTGCGGCCTGTCCCGAGCGCATTCGGCTAGCCTTTCCCCGCGGTGGGGTGCGGGAAACCACTCCTAGGGTGATTATCACTCGGCGTGCCGAGTGTGGCGATCGTTGACGCACCCCGGGTGACTGCCTACCGTCGAGAAGGCAGGTCAAGGACGGAGGTCGGCGTGAGAAGCAGCGGCGACGGTACGGCTGGGGGTGCTCCCGAGCGCAGTCTCGGGGCGAGCGGCCCGTACCCGCTTCACGGCAGCGCGGATCACGCTTCTCAGCGACCGACGGCCGTGCCGAGCAGCGGTGGAGGGGCGGCGTCCATGGCGACCGAGGAGATCGGCTATCGCGGTCCGACGGCCTGCGCGGCCGCAGGCATCACGTACCGGCAACTGGACTACTGGGCGCGCACCGGCCTCGTCGAGCCGAGCGTGCGGCCCGCTTACGGGTCGGGGACGCAGCGGCTGTACAGCTTCCGGGATGTCGTCGTCCTGAAGATCGTCAAGCGCTTCCTCGACACCGGTGTGTCGCTCCAGAACATCCGTACCGCCGTGCAGCATCTGCGGGAGCGGGGCTTTCGTGATCTTGAGCGTATGACGCTGATGAGTGACGGTGCGACGGTGTACGAGTGCACCTCGCCCGACGAGGTGCACGCGCTGCTCCAGGGTGGGCAGGGGATCTTCGGGATCGCCGTGGGTGTGGTGTGGCGGGACGTGGAGAGCGCGCTGTCGCAGTTGCACGGGGAGCGGATCGACACCGGGGAGACCCTCGTCGGCCACAACCCGACGGACGAGCTGGCTCGGCGGCGTAACCGGGCGGTCTGAGGCCCTGGGCGGGCTTCGCCGAGGCGCCTCGTGGTGATCGGGCGGGACAGGGCGGCCGACGGCCCCTTGGCGGACATGGCCGGGCATCGTCGGTCAGGGTGCTGTTGGTCAGGGCATTGTCAGTGGTGTGAGGCAGCATCAGAGGTGTGAGAAACGCGCCCACGATCCTGCATCTCGACATGGATGCCTTCTACGCCTCGGTGGAGCAGGCATCCAAGCCGAGCCTGCGCGGGAAAGCCGTGATCGTGGGTGGTCTCGGTCCGCGTGGAGTCGTCGCCACCGCTTCCTACGAGGCCCGGGTCTTCGGGGTTCACTCGGCGATGCCCATGGCGCAGGCGCGAAGGCTGGCGCCGAACGCCGCGTACCTCGTGCCGCGCTTCGGGATCTACCGCGACGTCAGTGAGCAGGTGATGGCGCTGCTGCGTGAGCTGTCGCCGCTGGTGGAGCCGTTGAGCCTGGACGAGGCGTTCGTGGATCTGGAGGCCGGGGAAACGGCCTGGGACGAGGCGTCGGCGCGGCTGGTGGGGACGAAGCTGCGCGGCGACATACGGGCCGTCACCGGGCTGGCGGGATCGGTGGGGCTGGCCGCGTCCAAGATGCTCGCGAAGATCGCCTCTGAGCAGGCCAAGCCCGATGGGCTGGTGGTGATCGAGCCGGGGACCGAGCGGGCGATGCTCGGGCCGATGTCGGTGCGGACCCTGCCCGGGGTGGGGCCGGCCACCGGGGACCATCTGCGGCGGGCCGGGATCCATACGGTGGAGGAGATCGCCGAGGCGGGTGAGGACGAGCTCGTGCGACTGCTGGGGAAGGCGCACGGACATGCCCTGTACGCGATGGCTCTGGCGCACGACGAGCGGCCTGTGGTGGCCGAGCGGGAGACCAAGTCGGTGTCGGTCGAGGACACGTACGACGTGGACATCCACGATCGGGTGCGGGTGGGGCTGGAGGTGCAGCGGCTGGCCGATCGCTGTGTGCGGCGGCTGCGCGGGGCCGGGTTGTCCGGGCGGACGATCGTGCTGAAGGTGCGGCGCTACGACTTCTCGACCTTGACCCGGTCCGAGACCTTGCGTGGGCCCACGGATGATCCTGCCGTGGTGCGGGAGGCCGCCGCGCGGCTGCTGGACTCCGTGGACACGACGGGTGGCGTGCGGCTGCTGGGGGTCGGGGTGAGCGGGCTGGCCGACTACACGCAGGAGGACCTGTTCGCGCAGGCTGCGGGGGTGCGGGTGGAAGAGACGGCGGAGGACGGTGAGGAAGAGGTTGCGGTGGCCCGGCGGGCCGAGGGCGTGACCGAGCGGCGGTGGCATGCGGGGCACGATGTGCGGCACGTCGAGTTCGGGCACGGGTGGGTGCAGGGGAGCGGGCTCGGGCGGGTGACCGTGCGGTTCGAGACGCCTGGATCGGAGCCGGGGCGGGTGCGGACGTTTCGGGTCGATGATCCGGGGCTGGAGGTGGCGGAGCCGCTGCCGTTGGTGGAGGGCAGGGCCGGAAAGGGTGGGGTAAGCGGGGAGTCCGGGGCTGATGGGAAAGCTGGTGCTGATGGGGGTCTGGGGGCGGGGGAGTCGCCTGTGATGCCTGGGTCTGGGTAGGGCGGCGGCCGGCCGCGGTCAGGGATGCGGATGCGGGGCCCTGGGGCCGTTGTTGTCGGGGCCCTCCGTGCCTGCCAAGTTGCCGAAGTCCCGGTCGGGAGGCGGGGGCGGGGCGGCGACGTCCAAGCCGTAGTGATGGTAGAGCTGGAGTTCTTGTTCCGGAGAGAGGTGGCGGCCTACCCCGAAGTCGGGGGCGTCCTTGATCAGGGTGCGGTCGAAGGGGACGTGGAGGGTGCCTTCCACCAGTTCGCTGGGCTCCAGGGGGACGAAGGCGTCCCGGGAGAACAGGCCCGTGCGTATCGCCGCCCATTCCGGCACTCCGGTGGCGTCGTCGAGATAGACCTCGTCGATCGTGCCGATCTTGGTGCCGTTGCGGTCGAAGGCCTTGCGGCCGATCAGATTGCGCGGATCGATGTCGGTCTGCACGGGCCCTCCACTTGGTCGCAACTCATCCGTAAGCACTACGAAAAGGCACATTGGGAAGTGCGGCCACTCGAAGGGGCGTGCGTTGACCTCGCTGGTAGGCTTGCAAACGGCTGCTGACCCCGTGCGGGAGAGTCCTCCGGACACCATCGGAGGCGCCGAAGGAGCAAATCCTCCCCGGAATCTCTCAGGCCCACGTACCGCACGGACGAGGTCACTCTGGAAAGCAGGGCGGGTGCCGACGGCTTCCGCTCTCACCGACGGTGAAAGCCGGGCGCCCTTGGGTGACCCGGTGAAGCTCTCAGGTTGAGATGACAGAGGGGGAGGCCGTCCGGGTACCCGCGCAAGGGTGCCCCTCGAAGGTCGTGTCAGACCAGGAGGCCTCCGCAATGACCGCCCATCGCATTCCGCTCTCCGAGCTCGAGCAGGGTATTCCCTTCGAGCAGCGTCATATCGGTCCCGATCATGAGGCTCGGGCCAAGATGCTCGCCCAGGTCGGGTACGGCTCGCTGGACGAGCTCACCGCCGCCGCGGTGCCGGACGTGATCAAAAACGCCGACTCTCTCGATCTGCCGGGGGCGCGTACCGAGCCCGAGGTGCTGGCCGAGCTGCGGTCGCTCGCCGACCGCAACCAGGTGCTGGACCCGATGATCGGGCTCGGCTACTACGGCACCTTCACCCCGCCGGTCATCCTGCGGAATGTCATGGAGAACCCGGCCTGGTACACCGCCTACACGCCGTACCAGCCGGAGATCTCGCAGGGACGGCTCGAAGCCCTGCTGAACTTCCAGACCATGGTCGCCGAGCTCACCGGGCTGCCGACCTCCGGTGCCTCGCTGCTCGACGAGGGGACCGCGGCGGCCGAGGCATTGGCGCTGTCCCGGCGCATGGGCAAGAACAAGAAGGGGCTCTTCCTGGTCGACGCCGATGTGCTTCCGCAGACCATCGCCGTGATCGAGACCCGGGCCGAGCCGACCGGTGTGGAGGTCGTGGTCGCCGACCTCAGCGACGGCATCCCGGCCGAGCTCGCCTCGCGTGAGATCAACGGCGTACTGGTCCAGTACCCGGGCGCCTCCGGTGTCGTACGCGACATCAAGTCCGTCATCGACCAGGCCCACGAGCTCGGTGCCCTCGTCACCGTCGCCGCCGATCTGCTCGCGCTCACCCTGCTGAAGTCGCCCGGTGAGCTCGGGGCGGACATCGCGGTCGGGACGACGCAGCGGTTCGGTGTGCCGATGGGCTTCGGCGGACCGCACGCCGGATACATGGCCGTACACGAGAAGTTCGCGCGCAGCCTGCCGGGGCGGCTGGTGGGCGTGTCCGTGGACGCCGACGGGAACAAGGCGTACCGGCTGGCGCTGCAGACGCGTGAGCAGCACATCCGGCGGGAGAAGGCGACCAGCAACATCTGTACCGCTCAGGTGCTGCTCGCCGTGATGGCCGGGATGTACGCCGTCTACCACGGGCCCGAGGGGCTCAAGGGCATCGCGCGGCGGACCCATCGGTACGCCACGATCCTCGCCGCGGGGCTCACGGCCGGGGGCGTCGAGGTCGTGCACGGCTCCTACTTCGACACGCTGACCGTGCGGGTGCCCGCGAAGGCCGCCGAGATCGTCGCCGCCGCCCGGGACAACGGCGTCAACCTGCGCCTCGTCGACGCCGACCACGTCTCCATCGCCTGCGACGAGACCACCGCGCGGGCCCAACTGGGCGCCGTATGGACGGCGTTCGGGGTCGAGGGGGACATCGAGGCGCTGGACGCGGCGACCGAGGACACCCTTCCGGGCGGCCTGCTGCGCAGTGACGACTACCTCACGCACCCCGTCTTCCACCAGCACCGCTCCGAGACGGCGATGCTGCGCTATCTGCGCCGGCTCGCCGACCGTGACTACGCGCTCGACCGCGGCATGATCCCGCTGGGCTCCTGCACGATGAAGCTCAACGCCACGACCGAGATGGAGCCGGTCACCTGGCCGGAGTTCGGGCAGCTGCACCCCTTCGCGCCCGCCGAGCAGGCGCAGGGCTATCTGACGCTCATCCGCGAGCTGGAGGAACGTCTCGCCGAGGTCACCGGCTACGACAAGGTGTCGCTCCAGCCGAACGCCGGGTCGCAGGGTGAGCTGGCCGGGCTGCTCGCTGTGCGCGGGTACCATCGGGCCAACGGTGACGAGCAGCGGACCGTGTGCCTGATCCCGTCCTCCGCGCACGGCACGAACGCCGCGAGCGCCGTGATGGCCGGCATGAAGGTCGTCGTCGTGAAGACCGCCGAGGACGGCGAGATCGACGTCGAGGACCTGCGGGCGAAGATCGAGCAGTACCGCGACGAGCTGTCGGTGCTGATGATCACGTACCCGTCGACGCACGGTGTGTTCGAGGAGCACGTCGCCGACATCTGCGCGCAGGTGCACGAGGCCGGCGGGCAGGTGTACGTCGACGGCGCGAACCTCAACGCGCTGGTGGGGCTTGCCAAGCCGGGCCACTTCGGCGGTGACGTCTCCCACCTGAACCTGCACAAGACCTTCTGCATCCCGCACGGCGGTGGCGGTCCGGGCGTCGGCCCGGTCGGTGTGCGTGCGCACCTGGCGCCGTACCTGCCCAACCACCCGCTGCAGCCCGCCGCCGGGCCGGAGACGGGCGTCGGCCCGATCTCGGCCGCGCCGTGGGGCTCCGCGGGGATCCTGCCCATCTCCTGGGCATACGTCCGCCTCATGGGCGGCGAGGGGCTGAAGCGGGCCACGCAGGTGGCCGTGCTGTCCGCCAACTACATCGCCAAGCGGCTGGAGCCGCACTACCCCGTGCTCTACACCGGGCCCGGCGGGCTCGTCGCGCACGAGTGCATCATCGATCTGCGGCCGCTGACCAAGGCGACCGGGGTGAGCGTCGACGACGTGGCCAAGCGGCTCATCGACTACGGCTTCCATGCGCCGACGATGTCGTTCCCGGTGGCCGGGACGCTGATGATCGAGCCGACCGAGTCCGAGGACCTGACCGAGATCGACCGGTTCTGCGACGCGATGATCGCCATCCGTGCGGAGATCGAGAAGGTCGGGTCGGATCAGTGGCCCGCCGACGACAACCCGCTGCGGAACGCCCCGCACACCGCCGGTGCGCTCGGCGGGGAGTGGGAGCACGCGTACAGCCGTGAGGAGGCCGTGTTCCCGGCCGGGGTGTCGGCCGCCGAGAAGTACTGGCCGCCGGTGCGCCGTATCGACCAGGCCTTCGGCGACCGGAACCTGGTGTGCTCCTGCCCGCCGTTGGACGCCTACGAGGACTGAGAATCAGTCGGTGAGTGAGTGAAGGGCTCCGCCCCGGTCGTACCTGACCGGGGCGGAGCCCTTTGTGGCTCACTCCGGGGGCGTCCCTGGTCAGAGGATCCCCGATGCCCTGAATACCGCCCGCACCTCCGCGTCGTCGATCTGGAGGCGGAGCCGTTCCAGTACCTCGATGCCCTCGAGCAGCGTCCCGCCGGCGCGTGAGCGGCGTATCCCGGTGTCCAGTTCGTGCCACAGCAGGGGGTTGGCGACGAGGATCCGTGGGTCCAGTTCCAGGCGGCGGCCGTCCGTGTCGCGCAGGGTCAGGTGCGCGGAGACGTCGCCGTACTGCCGTACGGTCACCAGGGCGTCCGTGCGTACCGCCTGACGTCGTACGAGTCCGCGTACCGCGAGCCAGCCCGGGCCCGCGGTGACACGTTGCGGGAGCAGGATCGTGAAGAGCAGGGCGGTCATGACGAGCCACAGCATGGCTCGGGGCGGTGTCAGGGTGTGCGCGTCCCAGTCGACCACCAGGGTCATGCCGAGGAAGGTCAGAGCACAGCCCGTGGCGAACCGGGCGCTGTCGTGCCAGTGGCGGTCACCGGTCGGGGCCGGGCGCGGTCTGCTTCCGTCCACGGTGCTGACGGTAGGGGGCATCGGCGTGCGAGCGAACGGCGCTGACGGCGCTCTGACGCCTTACGGTTCATCGTTGACGCGATCCTGATGGGCGTGGCCGGTTCGGCCGCGGTGCACGCGTCAGCCGGTGTGCACCCGAGGCCTGCGATCCCGGTCCGGCTCGGCCTCGCGCAGCACTTCGCGGGTGACGGGGGCGACCTCGCCCTGGCCGAAGAGGAAGAAGCGGAGGAAGTTGGCGAAGGGGCTGCCTTCGGTCCACTCGAAGTAGATGTGCGGGATGCAGCCGGTGCTGTCGCGGACGTGCAGCAACAGTGCCGCCAGAGCGTTGGAGACGGAGGAGGACTCCAGGGTCAGGACGCGGTAGCGGTTGTGCATGACCTGGCCGCGTACCGTCAGCCCCGCCTCGAACTCGGACGGGTCGGTGACCGTGACCTCGACGAAGACGAAGTCGTCCTGCTCCGAGAGGTCGTTGTCGTGGCGGATCTGCTCGACCTTGTCGCGGTACTCCGCCTTGTCCCGGCTGTCGGGCTCGTTGGCGATGAAGCGGATCTTGCGGCTGGCGATGTCCCGGATGAATCGTTCCGCCATGTCGTCGAGGCTCACGCTGGTGACGCGGAGTTCGAAGGCGCGCAGGAGCCGCGAGAGGAGCGAGATGAGGATGATGCCGACGATGAAGCAGGCGCCGATCTTCACGCCGTCGGGGCGCTCGATGACGTTCACGACGGTCGTGTACAGGAACACCGCCGAGATCACCGCGAACCCGATGAACCAATTGCGCTGACCTGCCTTGCGGGACGCGATGGTCACGGCGATGGCGGCGGAGCTGATGAGCACCAGGACGCCGGTGGCGTAGGCACCGCCCTGCGCGTCGACGTCCGCGTCGAAGATCCAGGTGACCAGGAACGCGACCAGGGTGAAGACGATGACCATCGGGCGGACGGCCCTGGCCCAGTGCGGGGCCATGCCGTAGCGGGGCAGATAGCGGGGCATCAGGTTGAGCAGTCCGGCCATGGCGGAGGCGCCGGCGAACCACAGGATGGCGATCGTCGAGACGTCGTAGACCGTGCCGAAGGCGTTGCCGAGGTACTCGTGCGCGAGGTAGGCCAGTGCACGGCCGTTGGCGTCGCCGCCCTGCTCGAACTGCTTCTCGGGGATCAGCAGGGTGGTGATGAAGCTCGTCGTGATCAGGAAGCAGCTCATGATCACGGCGGCGGTGGTGAGCAGCTTCTTGGTGTCCCGGATCCGCCCCTTGGGGTTCTCCTCGGTCTCGCCCGGGTCGCCCTTGACGTGGGGCATCACGGCGACGCCGGTCTCGAAGCCGGAGAGGCCGAGCGCGAGCTTGGGGAAGACGATCAGGGCCACGCCGATCATGACGAAGATGTTGCCGTGCTCGGCGGTGAGGGCGTTGGTCCAGTCGGTGACCACATGCCCCTCGGTGGCGACGTGGTAAAGACCGACGGCCACGACCACGGCGTTGAGCGCGAGATAACCGGCGACCAGGACGACGGCGACACCGATCGCCTCCAGGAAGCCCTTGAGGAACACCGCTCCCAGCAGCGCCACCAGGATCAGGGTGATCACCATTTGCTTGTCGTGCAGGGCGCTTTCCAGGTGCGGGTTCTCGATCAGGTGGGTCGAGGCGTCGGCCGCCGACAGTGTGATGGTGATCAGGAAGTCCGTGGCCGCGAAGCCCAGCAGGGTCAGGACGAACAGCTTGCCCTTCCAGAAGGTCAGCAGCCGCTCCAGCATCGCGATCGAGCCCTGACCGTGCGGGCTCTCCTCGGCCACCCGCCGGTAGACGGGCAGGGCGCCGGCGAGGGTGACGATCACGAGCACGATGGTCGCCACCGGGGAGAGCAGGCCGGCCGCGAGGGCGGCGATGCCCGGCTGGTAGCCGAGGGTGGAGAAGTAGTCGACGCCGGTGAGGCACATGACCCGGTACCAGGGCTGGCCCTCGTCCACGGGCTGCTGCTCGGGGTGCGCGGCCTGGGCACCGTGACCCTTGCCCATGTCGGACAGGCCCTCCAGCATCCAGGCGCGCAGGCGACTGGGAGGAGGGTGTTCGGTCGTGGCCATCGGCGTGCTCCTGATGTGCGGGTCGGCAGGCTGATTCCGGCCATCACGCGGACGGCGGCACCAGCGTAAGCAGAGAGTTACGTCCGGGCCCACGGATCGAGGGGCTGGGGGGCGTCAAGCTTCCGTTAAGACTGGCCGGGTCGGCGGTGGCTGCACATCAACAATCGAGTTCCCGGGGGCTGTGGGCGGCTGTTGGGCTGTACGGGTGGCGCCCTGGATGTCTTGGCGGGGGCGGATACGCAGCGTCATGGTGTGTGCTCCGCGCAGGCTGGGCGGTCGGCCGTGGCCGGTCATGTGTTGCGCCGTTTCGCCAGGACTGGACAGGTTCCGGGCAGGTGGCGTGGGGCGAGGGAGGTGGCGGGTTGCGGAGCGGTGGCGGACGCGGTGCCAGGGGCTCGGCCGCGTTCACGCGTCTTCATCTGACGGCGTCTTCACCGGGGGCCGCCCGGGCGGGATGTCAGCATCCCGTCAATCTCCGGTCGGTCTCCGTCAGCATCGCGTTACGAGCGGTCCGGACCCGGGGGCCACCGGGCATAGCGTCACTGGCGAGCCCCGGTCCGCCTCCCCGCGTCCGGGGCATCGAGCCAGCCCCCGATCCCTGTCGGATCCCCTCTGCCCAACTCGGGCCCACCCGGAGGAACCCATGACAGACATCCTGTACGACGAAGACCCGGAGCCCTCTGATCGATCCCCGGCCGGCCCCCTGTACGTTCCGGTCCGGCCGGGACAGGCCGCCTGTGCGGCCCGCCTCTTCCGAACGCCCCTCGGTGACCGTACGGCCGTAGGGTTCACGTCCCCGCGGAAACTGACCGCGACCCTGGGCCCCGACCAGCCCTGGATCCGGCTCGCCGAGCCCGCACTGCGCTCCCTGTCCGCCCCGCTCGGCGTCACCACCGTGACGGTGGACCCACAGTTCTGCGCCCCGGCCCCGGCCCCGACGGCGTCGGCCGCCGCGCGGCGCGTGGCGCCCTCGGAGCGGCCCCACGGTCCCCGCTTCCGGGAAACAGGCTGGGACCCCCAGGCCGTCGGAGCGCTGCGGGTGACCGGCGCGGCCGCGCTCATCTCCGCCCTTGCCATGTGGATCGGCTGAGGGGAACGCGGGATGACCACGATTCACGAACCCGCGGTGACCACCGCGACCGACGTCCTCTCGGTGTGGCCGGCCTCGGCCGTCGAGCCCCGCGAGGGTGAGATCACCGTCGGCGGTGTGCCGCTCGCCGAGGTCGCCGACCGCTTCGGCACCCCCGTCTACGTCATCGACGAGGAAGAGGTACGCGCACGCTGCCGTACCTACAAGCACGCCTTTCCCGAGGCCGAAGTCCTGTACGCGGCCAAGGCGTTCCTGTGCCGGGCGATGGTCCACTGGATGGACGAGGAGGGCCTGGGCCTGGACGTCTGCTCGGCCGGTGAGCTGGAGCTCGCGGTCACCACCGGCTTCCCGCCGGAGCGGATCGTGCTGCACGGGAACGCCAAATCCCCCCGCGAACTGGAGCTGGCGCTGCGCCTCGGGGTCGGCCGTATCGTCATCGACAGCCCCTCCGAGATCGCCCGGCTGGCCGCGGCGGTCGGACCCGACCGCCACCAGAAGGTGATGGTCCGCGTCGTGCCCGGCATCAGCGCCGGCGGCCACGAGAAGATCCGGACCGGCACCGAGGACCAGAAGTTCGGCCTGTCTCTCCGGGACGGATACGCCCAACACGCCATCGCCCGGATACTGGACCAGCCGCAGCTCGAACTGACCGGTCTGCACTGCCACTTGGGCTCCCAGATCACCAGCGTCAAGCCCTACCTGGCCGCCGTGCGCCGTATGGTCGGCCTCATGGCCCGGCTGTACGAGCAGCACGGCCTGGTCCTGCGCGAGCTCGACCTGGGCGGCGGCCACGGCATCGCCTACCGTCCGGGCGAACCCGCCCTGGACCTGACCACGCTGGCCCACAAGGTGCGTGCCGAGCTGGTCGAGGCCTGCGCGGCGGCCGGGCTCACCGTGCCTCGCCTGCTCATCGAGCCGGGACGGGCCATCGCGGGTCCGGCCGGGGTCGCGCTGTATCACGTCCTCGCCGTCAAGCGGAGCGGCGCGCACACGTACGTCGCCGTGGACGGCGGCATGAGCGACAACCCCCGGCCCGCGCTCTACGGAGTGCGCTACGCGCCCCGGCTGGTGGGTCGGCACAGCACCGCCGCCTGGGCCCCCGTGACCGTCGTGGGCCGCCACTGCGAGGCGGGCGACATCCTGGCCGCCGACGTCGAACTCCCCGACGACATCCGTCCCGGAGACCTGCTCGCCGTCCCGGCCGCGGGCGCCTACCACCTGTCCATGGCCTCCGACTACAACATGGTGGGCCGCCCGCCGGTGGTCGCCGTGGACGACGGTCAGGCCCGGCTCCTGATCCGCCGCGAGTCCCTGGAGGACATCCGCAGCCGCGACGTGGGCCTGTAACGAACGGCGCATCCCGACCACCTCCGGACGAGCGACGACCCGGCCCTCGTCCGGAGGTGCGGCGCGCCCCTTACAGTCCTCCGTAATGTTCGCTGAGCAGGTCGAATGTTTCGGAACGGACTCAAGGGCCCCAGCGTGTGCCGGGTCGGCGGGAACTGCTACCCGTCTGCTCCAGCCTCGAGAGGCCTGACGGCTACGTGCGGGCCGTGACGGTCGGCGGCAGATTCACCGCGTACAAGGGGTTGCCACCGTTTGGCAGCTGTCTCTAGGGTGCGGCAGCAGCGCAGCTTTCTGGATCTGCTCCGAAACTTTCGGTCCGGCGTGATCCAGAGGACGGCCATAGAGGACGGCATATACGAGCCGTCCCGTACCCAAGGAGCGCATGATGGGCGACCCGGGACTGTCCCGCCGCGGATTCCTGGCGGCCTCCGCCGCGGCCGGTGTGGGCATGACGGCACTGAGCGGATGCGGTGGCGACTCGGACGGAGGGTCGTCGGACGGCACGACCACCATCGAGTGGTGGAACATCTCCACCACCGAGCCGACCAAGGGCGTCTGGGCGGCGCTGGCCAAGAAGTTCGAGGCCCAGAACCCCAAGGTCAAGGTGAAGATCGTCCAGCTGGAGAACGACGCGTACAAGTCGAAGATGACGGCGCTGATCGCCTCCGGGAAGCTGCCCGACATCTTCCACACCTGGGGCGGCGGCGTCCTCCAGCAGCAGGTCGACGCCGGGCTCGTCGAGGACCTCACCGACCGCACCAAGGACTTCGCCGACGGCCTGCTGCCGGTCGCGAAGGAGCCGTATCTCCTCGACGAGAAGGTGTACGGCATCCCGTTCGACATCGGCATGATCGGCTTCTGGTACAACAAGGCGCTCTTCAAGGACGCGGGTATCGGCGAGCCGCCGACCACCTGGAGCGGCTTCCTCGACGCCGTACGGAAGTTGAAGGCGAAGGGCACCACCCCGCTCGCCCTCGCGGGCAAGGAGAAGTGGCCCGGCATGTACTACTGGGCCTACCTCGCCATGCGCACCGCGGGCGCCTCCGCCCTGCAGAAGGCGTACGACGACAAGGACTTCACCGGCGACGCCTTCGTCGAGGCCGGTCAGCACCTCCAGGAACTGGTCGACCTCCAGCCGTTCCAGAAGGGCTTCCTCGGCGCCGCCTACTCCAGCCCGACCGGCCAGGCCGCGACCGTCGGCAACGGCAAGGCGGCGATGGAACTCATGGGCCAGTGGGCCCCGGTCGTCCAGGCCGACGCCGGCAAGGGGCTCGGCGACGACCTCGGCTTCTTCCCGTTCCCGGCGGTCGACGGCGGCAAGGGCACGATCACCGAGGTGTTCGGCGGGGGCGGCGGACACGCCCTGCGCAGTGGGGCTCCACAGGCCGCCGTCGACTTCCTGAAGTTCTTCGCCTCCGAGGCCACGGACCTGGAGCTGGTCAAGAAGACCGGCGCCATCCCGGTGGTGCCGGCGGCCGAGAGCGCCATCACCGATCCCAACATCAAGGCCGTACAGGCACAGTTGAAGGCCGCGACCGGCTTCCAGCTCTATCTCGACCAGGCCTACGCGCCCGCAGTCGGCCAGGAGGTCAACGACAGCGTCAGCGCGCTCATCGCCGGGTCCAAGTCCCCGCAACAGGTCGCCGAGTCGATCACGAAGACCGCGAAGGAAGAGCAGTAACCGGCGATGACCTCCACGTTCCTGCCGGACAAACGGACCGGCCCCGGCGTCGAACTCCCGCCCCCGCCCGCCGACACGTCCCGGGGGCGGGCCCGGCGCCGCCTGCTGCACTGGCTGACCGCGGTCGGCTTCCAGGTGCCCGCCCTGGTGCTCTTCCTCGTGCTGGTGCTGCTGCCGATGCTGTTCGCGCTGTACGCGGCCTTCTTCCGCTGGGGCGGCTTCGGCATGCCGTCCGACTACATCGGCGCCGACAACTTCCCCCGGCTCTTCGACGACCCCGTCTTCCTCGGCGACCTGTGGCGCTGTCTGGTCCTGGTCGTGCTGTCGCTCGCGATCCAACTGCCGTTCGCGCTGGCCATGGCCGTACTGCTCAACCAGAGGATTCGCGGCCGGGCCCTCTACCGGATGCTGTTCTTCGGGCCGTACGTCCTGTCCGAGGCCATCACCGGCGTCCTGTTCGGCATGATCTTCGCTCCCGACGACGGCCTCGCCGACCAGATCCTCGGCGGCATCGGCCTCGACGGTCTGGGCGGTGAGTGGTTCGCCGACCCGTCCACCGTGATGGCCACTCTGTTCCTGGTCATGACATGGAAGTACTTCGGCTTCCACATGATGCTCTACCTGGCCGGACTCCAGTCCATCCCCCGGGAGTTGACCGAGGCCGCGCTGATCGACGGCGCGAGCGCCTGGCAGCGCTTCCGCAGTGTCACCCTGCCGCTGCTCGCGCCCACCTTGCGGATCAGTGTGTTCCTGTGCGTCATCGGGTCCATCCAGCTCTTCGACCTGGTCTGGGTCACCACCGCGGGCGGCCCCGACCACCACTCCGAGACCATGGCCGTGACCATGTTCCAGTACGGCTTCAAGCGCTACCAGGTCGGCTACGCCAGCGCGATCAGCGTGGTCATGTTCGGCATCAGCCTCGTCTTCGCCCTCGCCTACCAGCGGTTCGTGCTCCGCCGCGACCTCGAAGGAGCCACCACGACGATGCGGGGAGGTGCCAAGTGACGGCCACGTCCGGCGGGAAGACCGGCAGGAAGAGCCTGCCGCTGCATGTGATCCTCGTGGTGGTCGGCGCGGTGATGGTCGTGCCGCTGCTCTACGCCGTGCTGTCCGGCTTCAAGTCCACCGACGAACTCTCCCGCAACCCGGTCGGGCTGCCGGAGTCATGGGTGACCGGCAACTACACGGACATCCTCGGCTCGGCGGACTTCTGGCGTCTGATCGGCAACAGCACGCTGATCGCGGTGGGTACGACCGTGCTCATCGTCGCCGTGTCCGCGCTCTCGGCGTTCTCCTTCGCGCGCTTCGCCTTCCGGGGGCGGGAGGCGCTGTTCACCCTCTTCACGATGGGCCTGATGTTCCCCTTCGCGGTGGCGGCCCTGCCCCTGTTCCTGCTGCTGCGCTCCATGGGCCTGCTGGACAACCCGCTCGGCGTGATCCTTCCGCAGGCCGCCTTCGGACTGCCGATGACCATCATCATCCTGCGCGGCTTCTTCCGGGAGATCCCGGGCGAGTTGGAGGAGGCGGCCACGCTCGACGGGTGCAGCTCCTTCGGGTTTTTCTGGCGGGTGCTGCTGCCCATGGCGCGGCCCGCGCTGGGCACCGTCTCGGTCCTCGCGGTCGTCACCAGCTGGAACAACTTCTTTTTGCCGCTGCTGGTGTTCACCGACTCCACGTGGTGGACCATCCCCATCGGCGTCCAGCAGTTCCAGGGCCAGTACTCCGCGGACTACGCCCGCGTCTTCGCCTACCTGGTGCTGGCCATGGTCCCCGCGCTCGCCTTCTACTCGGTCGCCGAGCGCCAGCTCGTCGGCGGCCTCACCGCCGGCGCCACCAAGGGATGACGCGCAGGCGGACGTACGGCTGCCCACACATCCGCAACGTGAGGAGTCGCACCATGCGCAAGAACCGTCTCAGACTCGTCGGCGCCGTCGCCGCCGCCCTGGTCGCGGTCACCGTTCCGGCCGCACAGGCCCATGACAAGCAGCCCACCCTCGCCGACCTCGCCCAGCGCCACGGCCGTTACTTCGGCAGCGCGACCGACAATCCCGAGCTCGTCGACGAGCCGTACAAGGCGCTCCTCGGCAGCGAGTTCGACCAGATCACCCCCGGCAACGGCATGAAGTGGTACGCCACCGAACCCCAGCAGGGCGTGTTCGACTTCTCCAAGGGCGACGAGATCGTCGGTCTCGCCCGCGCCAACCACCAGAAGGTGCGTGGCCACACCCTCGTCTGGCACAGCCAGTTGCCCGACTGGCTCACCGGCCGTGAGTGGACGGCGACCGAGCTGCGGGCCGTACTGAAGAAGCACATCCAGACGGAGGTACGGCACTACCGGGGCAAGATCTACGCCTGGGACGTCGTCAACGAGGCGTTCAACGAGGACGGCACATACCGCGAGACGATCTTCTACAGGACGCTCGGCCCCGGCTACATAGCCGACGCCCTGCGCTGGGCCCACCAGGCCGACCCGCGCGCCAAGCTGTACCTCAACGACTACAACGTCGAGGCGACCGGCCCGAAGAGCGACGCCTACTACCGGCTGGCCAAGGAGCTGAAGGCCCAGGGCGTCCCGCTGCACGGCTTCGGCCTCCAGACCCATCTGGCGCTCCAGTACGGCTATCCGACCACGCTGGAGGACAACCTCCGCCGCTTCGCCCGCCTCGGCCTCGACACGGCGCTCACCGAGGTCGACGTACGGATGCAACTGCCCGCCACCGAGGAGAAGCTGGCCCAGCAGGCCGACTGGTACCGGGACATGACCGAGGCGTGCCTGGCGGTGCGCCGGTGTGTCGGGATCACGGTCTGGGACTACACGGATAAGTACTCCTGGATCCCGGCGTTCTTCCCGGGGGAGGGCGCGGCACTGCCGTGGGACGAGGAACTGCGGCCCAAGCCGGCGTACTTCGCGCTGCGGGAGGCGCTGAAGTAGGGCCGCGTCGGTCGTGTGTCCCGGGCGTCGGTACGAGGGTCGCCCGGGACACACGGCGCACTACGGTGCGTGAGCGACCCCGGACACACGTCGGGGCCGGCTCGCAGTGAGAGTCTGCGACCGGCCCCAGGGAGTACTCCGGGCGTCCGTCGTGCCGCCCGGTGGTGCAGGGCCTGTCCGGCCCGGTCCGCCGGCAAAAGCTACGCGGCGGTCATCACCTTGCCGGTGCCCAGCGGACGGTGCGGGGCGATGATCTGGCCGTCGGGCAGGAGCTCACCGGTGTCCTCGAAGAGCAGAACGCCGTTGCACAGCAGGCTCCATCCCTGCTCCGGGTGGTGCGCCATGAGACGGGCGGATTCCCGGTCGGCGGAGTCGGCTGAGGGACACGGTGGCTGGTGCTGGCACATGGATGGGATCTTTCGCTCTGTCGTGAACTGTGAGATGGCTGTTTTGTCTGTCTCGCGGCGTGAAGCCTCGTTCATGGCCGCTCCCCCGTTGTGATAAGTCGGTCGGAACCCAGTGTTGCCCCACGAGCGTCAATCCGCAGGGATTTCGCAGCACCGCTTTCTCACAGGTTGATGACGCATCACCCCCGCGGACGGTTCATCCCAACTCCACTGTCATTTTGGATGGTTCGCCGTGGTCGGATGGGGCTAGTCAGGGCGGGCCAGGGGCTCCTATGGGCTCGTTCGAGCGCATTGTCGCTCGTGCGAGCGATATCTTCCTCGCCGGTCGCGCTATTCACGCTCGGGATTCATGCTCGGGCGAGTTCTTTCTTTGCCCGTCCGACTTTGCCCGTCCGGCTTTGCTCGTTCGAGTTGTTTGCGGCTCGTTCGAGCGACCTTCTTCTTGTCCGGTTCGAGCCTAGTCCCATCGCCGAACACAGGCGTACCCCGCCACCCGGAATTGGGTGACGGGGTACGTGGGTACTCGCGCGGTCGTCCTGTCAGGCGGGGGAACCGAGCAAAGGGGGCAGTGGTGGCAGCGGGGTCGGGGCCGGGGTCGCCCGATGGGTGAGCACTGGGAGCAGATCGGCGACCCGGTGCGGCACATGGGCCGCGATCCCGGGCGGAGCCGGGGCCAGCGGCACGAGGATGTCGGCCGGGTCGGGGTGCCCGCCGGCGCCGTCCGCGGTGCAGTCGCCGTGCAGCCAGAGGGCGAGCATGTAGAGGCCGGGGAACGACAGCAGGCGCGGTTGGTAGGGCTGTGCGATCGTCTCCGCCTGGCGCAGCGCACGCTCGGTCGAGGCGATGTAGGGGCCCTCGAAGAAATGCGAGAAGGTCCAGCCGTCCGGGGTCAGCCGGGTCTCGGCCGCGGCCACCGCGCGGTCGCCGCACCGGATCAGAAAGCGCCAGCCGGCCAGCCGGGTCGCGGACACGCCCGCCGGGGTGAACGCGTCCAGGACGTGCACGGGCAGTGGGAGTTCGGGAGTGGCGGGACCCTGGGCGGCGCGCAGGGAGGGAGTTCGGGCCTCGCTGACCGCGGTGGGTGAGCCGAGTGCGGTGAGGACGGAGCGAAGTGCGGGCGCGGGAGCCGGGGGGACATGCAGCGGCATGGTGGGTCGCCTCTCATTCGACAGGCACGGTGGCGCGAGGGCGGGGCGGGGGCGGACGACGCTGTCAGCTCACGGAGGTCAGAGAGACGGGGGCCCGGTCCGGGTGCAAGGGGGGTGAGTGAGCCTGCCGTACGTCACCTGGACGGCAGGTCTGGGACCGCGGGCGCCAACCCTCTGCCTTGATTGCGAAGTTTATACGACGAGTGTTCAGACGATGTTTCGTCTAACCGCTTTCGGTGCACTCGGCAAGGAGTCAATCGGTCGCGGAAATGCGGGAATCATCCCGATTCCCGGCCGGTGTGGCGGCGATGACCTCGAAAAACGCCCCGGGTGCGGTCGGCCAATTCTCGTCGGCGTTTTTCACGAGGGCAGTGAGCCATCCGAAACTGCACACTGCTTCATGCCCGCTGAATGTGCCACCGGTCACATCCGACAGACTAGCGGGCCCCGGCTTCGCGCGGGACGTTATCGATCGCTTCGGCTGGGCATCATCCAACCTGACCCGGGAGACCGGGCGGCCGGGTCCTCTACCGCCCGCCCATCCGAGGAGGGAAGCGTCGATGGGGGAGAAGGTCGTGGCAGGTCGCTTCGATCTGTCCGATCGGCAGCGCTACCGCGAGAAGCTGCGGCAGTGCCTGACGGGCCTGGAGCGACTGCTGGCGGAGAAGCGGTTCGACCGCCCCAAGAACCTCATGGGGCTGGAGATCGAATTGAATCTCACCGGCTCCGACGGTATGCCGAAAATGTTGAACGGGCAGGTACTGGAGCGCATCGCGAGCCGCGATTTCCAAACAGAACTCGCCATGTTCAATCTGGAAGTGAACATTGCCCCACACCGATTGCAGGGGCGGGTATTCGACCGGCTGGCCGAGGAACTCCGCACGTCGCTGGCATATGCCGAGCGGAAAGCGGGCGAGGTCGACGCGGGAATCGTGATGATCGGCATTCTGCCGACGCTCGACCGCGACGACCTGGTCTCCTCCAACCTCTCCGACGTCGATCGCTACGTCCTCCTCAACGACCAGATCGTGGCCGCCCGCGGTGAGGACTTCACGCTCGACATCGACGGCGTGGAGCGCCTGACCTGCACCTCGAAGTCCATCGCCCCCGAGGCCGCCTGCACCTCCGTGCAACTGCACCTCCAGGTCACCCCGGGACGCTTCGCCGACGTGTGGAACGCCGCCCAGGCGGTCGCCGCCGTGCAGGTCGCCATCGGCGCCAACTCGCCCTTCCTCTTCGGACGTGAGCTGTGGCGCGAGTCCCGCCCGCCGCTGTTCCAGCAGTCCACCGACACCCGCCCGCCCGAGCTCCAGGCCCAGGGCGTGCGGCCGCGCACCTGGTTCGGGGAGCGGTGGGTGTCCTCGGCGTACGACCTCTTCGAGGAGAACCTGCGCTACTTCCCGGCCCTGCTGCCGATCTGCGACGACGAGAACCCGCTCGACGTCCTCGACGCCGGCGGCGTACCGACGCTCGCCGAACTCGTCCTGCACAACGGCACCGTGTACCGCTGGAACCGCCCCGTCTACGGCATCGCCGACGGCGTCCCGCATCTGCGGGTGGAGAACCGTGTCCTGCCGGCCGGGCCCACCATCACGGACGTCATCGCCAACGCGGCCTTCTACTACGGCGTCGTCCGCGCCCTCGCCGAGGAGTCGCGGCCCGTGTGGACCCGGATGCCCTTCGAGGCGGCGGCCGCCAACTTCGACGAGGCGTGCAGGCACGGCATCGACGCCCGGCTGAGCTGGCCCCGGCGCGGGCGGTACGGCGGGACGGCCGAGGTCGACGCGGTGAGCCTCGTACGGGACGAACTGCTGCCGCTGGCCGAGGCCGGCCTCGCCGCGTGGGGGGTGGAGCCGGCCGACCGGGACCTGTATCTCGGCGTCATCGAGGAGCGCTGCCGCAGGCGCATGAACGGCGCGTCCTGGCAGGCGGCCACCTTCCACCGGGCACTGGAGTCGGGGCTGTCCCGTGACGCCGCGCTGGCGGCCACGACCCGGCGGTATCGCGAGCTGATGCACCGGGGGGATCCGGTGCACATGTGGCCGGTGGGGTTGCTGGAGCCGGTGCCGTTGGGATGACACCGGGCGGCGGTCAGCTCGGGTCAGCCCTGTTCGCCCGGTGAGGCGGCCTCCACGATCGCCTTCAGGATCACCGACTGGATCTGGGCCGGGTCCGTCACCTCATGGCCCGAGCCGCCCGTGGCCTCGGCGATACGGTTCGCCTCCTCGCGGTCGGCGTCGGGGCCGACGGCGATCACGATGAGGGGGACCGGGCGTTCGGGGTCGGTGAGGCGCTGCAGCTGGGCGATGAGGCCGGCGCGCGAGACGCTGCCGGGGTCCTCGTTCACCCCGTCGGTGAGGACGACCAGCGCGTTGAACCTGCCCTCGGCGTAGGTGCCGGTCGCCGCCCGGTACGCGGCGAGGGTGGTGTCGTACAGGCCGGTCGCGCCGTCCGGCACCGGCGCCAGGGCGCTGAACGCCGCCGACAGCCGGTCGCGCTGCGTGCCCGTGCCCTTCCGGTCGCCGAGCCGCTCGGTCGGCACCAGGACGCGGTAGTCCTTGTCGCCGTCCAGCTCGGTGGAGAAGTCCCACAGACCGACCTCGTCCTCGGCCGTGAACGTCGCGAGTGCCCGCGACAGCGACGCCTTCGTCACGTCCATCCGTGACTGCCCCCTGCCCGGCACCGGCTCGGCCATGGAGGCGGAGGCGTCCACGACCGTGGTGATCCGCGCGCTCTGCACGGTGATCGTCCACACCCCGAGGGTCTCCTGGAGGGCGACCGCCGAGGCCGGCCGGCCCGCGGGCTCCGCGTACGGCTGCGGACCGCTGCCGCCGGCCCGGGTCACCAACGCGTTCGACACCTCGTCGTCGGAGGTGCGGAAGCCGTACCGCTCCAGCAGCCGCAGCTGCCGGGGCTCGCGCAGATAGCTCATGAAGCGGATCGCGGCCCGGCTCTCGTCGGTGGTCAGCCCGGTCTGGGCGAGCAGGGCGTACGGATAGTCGAGCCGCGGCGAACCGTCCTTCGGATAGAAGAAGTCCAGGCTGCCGCCGCCGTCCGCACCGGCGTTGTAGGTGTACGCCGCCTGCTCGCTGACCACCAGCGCCTGGTTGCGCTTCGGATTGCCCTGCTCGGGGCCCGAGGAGTCGCGTGGCAGCGTTTCCAGGACCTGGCCGTCGCTGTCGGAGACCCGCCGCGACAGCGCCTTCATCATCGCCGCGGCCTGTGTGTCACCGCACTCGACACCGGCGGCGGCCGTGCTCAGGCGGGTGAGGGCGAGCAGCCCGGTCGCGCTGCGCGCCGGATCGGCCGCGCCGAGCCGGACGGAGTCCTCGCGCAGGGCGGCACCGGCCAGCCCCAGCCAGTCGTACGTCCTCTTCGGCCACCCCAGCGACTTCGCGGCCGTCGGCACCATCGCCACCCCGACCGGCGAGGAGGCGACATGGCCCACCGTGGAGACGTCGGCCGTGCCGCCGTCCGCCGTGAGCCGCTGGAGCCACAGCTCCGAGTCGGGCACCCACACCTCGGCGCCGGGGTCCTCGCCGGCCAGGAGCGTGTCGGCGACCTTGTACGACTCGCGCGCGCTCACCGTCACGGCGACGCACCGCCCGTCGGAGGTGAGGTCGGCCTCCCGTGCCCGCTTCGCCGCGGTTTCGAGGGCGGCGGCCAGGTCGGGTGAGGCGGCCAGGGTCAGCCGTACCGCGTCGTCCTGGCAGGAGGAGCCGAAGGAGAGCAGCCCGCTGCGGATCGCGGCGGCCGTGCCACCGGCGACGGTCAGGACGAGGACCGTCGTGATGGCCACCGTGCGGCGGCGTGCGCGGCGACGGGGGTCGTGGCGACGGGGGCCGCTGCCGCCCGCCGCATACTGATCGGGCAAGCTGTGACGTCCCATGTCGGTGGTGCCCCTCCCTGTTGCCTGCTGAACCTCGTGCCGGAGTCCGGCCGTATGGCAGGCAGAGGGGCGGTACGCCCCGTACGGCGCCCGTCCCCCCAACGGCCTGTCGCGCACGGTCTTCGTAACTGCTTTCGAGACCCTAGCGGGGCGACGATGAGGATGAGGCGGGATTACTCAACTGGAGGCAGGAGTGCAGGGCGAGGCAGGGCCCGTGGCCGAATCTTTTCCGTATGAGCGGCCCTCGCGACGGATTCTCCGTGATGAGACGCTGCTCGTTCTGGGGCTTTCGCTCGGTGCGAGCGGTGTGTCCGCCCTGATCAGTTTTGTCGGTTCCGTCACCAAACCGGGTGGCCTCAAGGACCAGGCGGCCACCCTCAACGCCTCGGCCGCGCCGGGCCGCCCATGGCTGGATCTCGCCTGGCAGCTGTTCGGGATCACCACCGCGCTGGTGCCCGTCGCGCTGGTCGCGCACTTCCTCATGCGCGAGGGCGGGAGGCTGCGCACGCTCGGCTTCGACCGGACCCGGCCCTGGCCGGACCTCGGCCGCGGGGCGGCGATCGCGGCGGTGATCGGCAGCACCGGAATCGCCTTCTACCTGGCCGCTCGCGGCCTCGGCTTCAACCTCACGGTGGTCCCCGAGGCGCTGCCCGACGTGTGGTGGAAGTACCCGGTGCTGATCCTGTCGGCGATCCAGAACGCGGTCCTCGAAGAGGTCATCGTCGTCGGCTATCTGCTGCGCCGGCTGGGCCAGTTGGGCTGGACACCCGGCACCGCGCTGGTGGCCAGTTCCGTACTGCGCGGCTCGTACCACCTCTACCAGGGCATCGGCGGCTTCCTCGGCAACATGGCCATGGGCGTGGTGTTCGTCTACCTGTACCGCCGGTGGGGCCGGGTGGGGCCACTGGTCGTGGCGCATTCCCTGCTCGACATAGGGGCGTTCGTGGGCTATGCGCTGCTGGCCGGAAAGGTCGACTGGCTGCCGACGGCGTGACGTTGATCGAAAGGGGCGTACGACGATCTCGTACGCCCCCTTTCGTCATGCTCAGGCGCGCTGCGCGCTAGGCGATCAACTCGCCCTCGATGACGGTCACGGCGCGACCGCTCAGCAGGGTGCGGTCGCCGCGGACTTCTGTGCGGACGTGGCCGGAGCGGCGGGAGGCCTGGAGGCCGGTGAGCTGAGCCCGGCCGAGGCGCTCGGACCAGAAGGGGGCGAGGGCCGTGTGGGCGCTGCCGGTGACCGGGTCCTCGTCGATGCCGACGTTCGGGAAGAAGCAGCGGGAGACGAAGTCGTGGCCGCGGGCGGGGTCCTCGGCGCGGGCCGTGGCGATGACGCCGCGCTCGGAGTAGGCGCCGAGGGCCCTGAGGTCCGGGGCCAGGGCGCGGACCGTCTTCTCGTCGGCGAGTTCGATGAGCAGGTCGCCGACGTTCGGGCCGGTGTCGAAGGCGACGCGCGGCTCGGCGCCCAGCGCCTGCGCGACCCCGTCCGGGACCTCGACCGGCGTGAGCGGGGCGGTCGGGAAGTCGAGCGTGATCGACCCGTCCTCACGGGGCGTGGCGACGAGCACGCCACTGCGGGTGGCGAAGCGTACGGGCCCCTCGTGGGCGCCGGTGGTGTGCAGCACATGGGCCGTGGCGAGCGTGGCGTGCCCGCACATCGCCACCTCGGCGACCGGCGTGAACCACCGCAACGCCCAGTCGTCCTCCCCGCCCTCGCCCAGCGGGTGCGCGAACGCCGTCTCGGCGTGGTTGACCTCCATGGCCACGTTCTGCAGCCAGTCGTCCTCGGGGAAGGCGTCGAGAAGCAGCACCCCGGCCGGGTTGCCGCCGAAGGGACGGTCGGAGAAGGCGTCGACGATTCGAATTCGCATGCCGTTGACGGTAGGGGGCGCGGGGAGGGGGCGGCCAAGGCCAATTCGGGGGTGCTGGACCGATTTCGGGCGCCGGGGCTGTGGGCCGAGGGGAAGGTCGATCGCTCCGGACGTGTGGATGCCGGACGCTGTCTCGCTTGATCCGGTCCGGTGATCTGGTCCGGTTGCTCAGCCCTTCCGGATGCCTTCGAGTTGGAAGTGCCAGACGACCACGATCGGGGAATCGTCCAAGGCCGCGGCCGACGCTTCCGGGCACCAGCGCAACAGGTCCCAGGACACAGAGGTCGGGAGTGGGTCCGGGGTGGTCCCGGGGTCGAGGGGGTGGCGCGGGCGGCGGGGTTCCTCGCAATGCCGGACCTGGAAGCCCAGTGGGAGGGCTGCGGCGACGTAGGCGCTGAGTGGGCGGTGGTATTCGGCGAGGAGGGACGGGCGGCCGTCCGGGCCGGGACGACGGGCCAGGGTTGGCCGGAGGTAGGACACCAAGAGGTGGGCATCCGAGATCACGAGGTTTCCGCCGGGGCGCAGGACGCGCGCGAACCCGGCCAGCACGGGGGCCAGGTCGGGGACGTGTGTCAGGGCGAGGGTGCAGACGATGGTGTCGACCGCGTTGTCGGAAAGCGGCAGCCGGTGCAGGTCGGCCTCGTGGAAGTCGACATCCGGCAGGCGGTCGCGGGCCTGGGCGAGCATGTCCGGTGAGGCGTCGACGCCGATCACGTGGTGGCCGAGTTCCCGCAGGTAGGTGGTGTGACGGCCGGTGCCGCAGGCCGCATCCAGCGCCGTGCCGAGGGGCAGGCTGTCCAGGACGCGTCGGACAACGGGCTGCTCAATGTCGATCATCTGGTTGCCAGGGGCGTCATAGTGCGGCGCCCAGTCCTGGTAGACGTCGGCCGCGCTGATCGTGCCCGGACTCGCGCGTGTCCAGCAGGGCGTGGATCTCGGCGATCCGGGCCTCGACGAACGTCCGGTCGGCGCTTCCCTCCCTGAAGCCGCGCAGCAAAGCGGCACCCTCGATGCCCAGCAGATATCCCATGGGGCTCAGATAGGTCACCCCACGGACGGTACGGACACCTCGTCCGGCTGCTCCACCGGTTTTACTGCGCTTCGGGCGGCCGTCATCGGTGGTTGTCCCGTCTCAAAAGATCTCGTTCGTCGAGTTCCTCCCGGCGCCCGACCACCGCAGGGCCGCAGCCTGGTGGCAGACCACCGACGACCAGAGCAACGGCTTCCTCGGCGGTGTCCGCCTCCCCGACGATCTGGGAACGGGATGGCCCAGCGACGAGGTAGCGCCCGCCAGGAAGATGCATGACGAACGGAACATCCCAGGACCAGTCACCAGTGCACCTGCTGAAGTGCAGGTCCTGGTGGCTGCTTGAGGGATGGAGTTGCCGGAGAAGCGGCTCAGCATGCGCGGCTCGCACCAGCCTGTTGTCCATGTCCTCGCGATGGAGCAGCCGCTGCCAGGCAGCCTCCACGACATCATCCTGATCAGGCTCGGCGCCATCGGAAGCACTCGGCGCATCTATGGATCCCATGCGCTCATTCTGCCGTCCCGTGCGCCAACAGAGCCTTGCCCGGCTCAGTGGTCGCGTGCAATCGGACCCTTGCCATGCGAACAGTCCCGATATATCGTTGAAGCATCGCGACAGATCAACGATGGATGGAGTGATTGAGATGCGTTCCCATGGATACGAGCGTGGGCATGGTGGACACGGTCAGCACGGCCGAGGTGGCTTCGAGGGGCTTCGTGGTGCCTTCGGGCCGTTCGGGCCCGGCGGTGGTGGACCCGGTTTCGGGGGACCTGGATTCGGGCCCGGCCCTTGGGGGCCGAGGGGGCGAGGTGGGCCACGAGGGAGGGCGCGGCGCGGAGATGTGCGCGCGTCGATCCTCGCCCTGCTGAAGGACCGCCCCATGCACGGCTACGAGATGATCCAGGAGATCGCCGAGCGCAGCGGCGGGGCGTGGAAGCCCAGCCCCGGCTCGGTGTACCCCACCCTTCAACTGCTGGAGGACGAGGGCCTGATCGCCAGCGAGAGCGAGGGCGGCAAGAAGCTGTTCTCGCTCACCGAGGCGGGCCGCGAGGCGGCCGAGGCCGGTCCCGAGGCGCCCTGGGAGGAAGCCTCCCGCGGTGTCGACTGGGAAGCCCTCGGTGAGATCCGCCAGGCCGGCTTCGGTCTGATGGAGGCCTTCGGGCAGGTCTGGAAGACCGGCAGCAAGGAGCAGCGCGACAAGGCGCTGGCCGTCATCAACGACGCCCGCAAGAAGCTGTACCTGATCCTCGCCGACGAGGACTGAGCGGCACCGGCGGCCTCTCCGCCGTAGGTCGAGGCGCCCCGTGGAGCACTCCGCGGGGCGCCTTCGTCCGTGCCGCGAGGCCGGTCAGGTCACCAGGCCCGCCAGTTTGCGCAGCGACTCGTTCAGTGCCGCCGTCGCCGAGTCCTTGAGCTTGCCCGCCATCAGCGACACCGCCGCGCCCGTGAACTCCCCGTCGATGCGCACGAGCGTGGCGGCGCCGTCGCCGTCCGGGGTGAGCGTGTAGCGCGTGGACACGGTCACGGCCATTGGGCCCTTGCCGCGGATCGCGAGCACCCGCGTCGGCTCCAGTTCCTCGATGGTCCACTCGACCTCGGCCGGGAACCCCATCAGCTTCATGTTCTCCTGGAAGGTCCCGCCCACTTCGAGGGCAGTGGGGCCGCCGCCCGGGAAGCTGGTGTGGGTCGCGTTCCACTGCCCGTACGCCGACCAGTCCGTCAGCTGTGCCCAGACCTTCTCGGCCGGCGCCTCGATGCGTGCCTCCGCGCTGACTTCGGCCATGCGACCACCCCTTCGACTCGGGCTACGGTGTCGCGGAACGTATCCGGGGGGCCCGGAACATTCAATACTGATGAACCGTCAGAATGTGTGGAGACCCGGCCCCCTCCACGGTGGAGGCGAGGAGCATCAACGGCCTCACGTACGTCCTCTCGGGCCGCGGCACGGTGGCCTCAGCCCACCAGCCGTATCTCCGCGGCGTCGAACACATCCCACGCCCGCGGCAACGCGCTCTCGTCGTGGCAGTGCCACGCCTCCCAGAACAGGTCGGCGAGCAGGGCGTCCGCGGGGGCGTACACGTGGTAGACGTACTGTCTGCCGTCGACAGCCGGTAACGCCACCAGCCAGCACCTGCACTCCATGTCCTTGTGGGACGTGTGTGGCGGGCGCCCTGGTTGCGTACGGGGCGCACCGCAAGTCGGCGCGCGCCTCACCGCGTCGTGCGGCGTGATCTCATCCGTAAGGAGGAGATTTCGGCTGCCGGAGTCCACTCACCGTGGGACGCGAAAATGCTTCCCCTCGGCGATGACTCGGCTCGACGGGACTGATGGGGTAGGGGATGTGCAACCCCGTATCCCCCGGCAGTCGGACCAGGAACAGGACTGCCGGCGCCCGGACGACCCGGCGGACGATGCCAGGCTCAGCGACGAACTGGTAGCGGTGGTCTCCGGTGCCCGCCGTCGGGCGGTCAGGGACGGGGACCGGCAGATCGACACGGCCCATCTGCTGCACTCGCTCCTGGAACACGATCCGGACGTCTACGCCGTCTTCGGCGAGGGACCCCAGATCGCCCGTCTGCTCGGCTACCTCGTGCAGCGCAGCATCGGCTACGGCCTGCGCTGGCAGGGCGCCGTCGAGGACTCCGGCGCGGTACCCGTGGTGATGCACGGCGAGGGCTTCTCCCCGCTGGCCGCGCGCGCGATGCAGCACGCCTGCCGAAGCGCCGCCCACCGCGGCGACGCCCAGGCCCGCGGCATCGACCTGCTCGCGGCGATCGTGCTGGACCCGCAGGCGCGCGCCGTCGAGGTGCTCGCCCGCGCCGGCGTCGACGCGAATGCCGTACGCGCCCGGATCGACGGACGCCGGGACGAGTACGTCGGCGGCGGCGAGACCGCACGGTAGCGCCCGCGCACCACAGGGCCGGCCCGTGTCGGGGGTCTGTCGGTCCGATGTCGGCGGCCTGTCGGCAGGGCCTGTCACCTTTTCAGGGATCCTGCCGGGTGCCCGCCCGGCAGACGTGCCACAGGCAAGGAATCACCATGACCCCTGAAGTCACGATCATCGGCGCCGGTCTCGGCGGCCTCACCCTCGCTCGCGTCCTGCACGTCCATGGCATCGCGGCCACCGTGTACGAGGCGGAGCCCTCCCCGACAGCGCGCCACCAGGGCGGGATGCTCGACATCCACGACTACAACGGCCAACTCGCGCTGCGGGCGGCGGGCCTGATCGACGAGTTCCGCGGTCTCGTCCTGGAAGGCCGCGAGGCGACCCGGATCCTCGCGACGGACGGGACCCTCCTGCTCGACGTGCCCGACGACGGCACGGGCGGACGCCCCGAGGTGCAGCGCGGTGACCTGCGGCAGCTCCTGCTCGACTCGCTTCCGGAAGGCACCGTCCGATGGGGCCGCAAGGTCAGCGGTACCCGTGCCCTGGGCGACAGCCGCCACGAGGTGACCTTCGCCGACGGCACCACCGTCGTCACCGGACTGCTGGTCGGCGCGGACGGCGCATGGTCACGGGTCCGGCCGCTGCTGTCCGGCGCGGCGCCCGAGTACGCCGGCAGGTCGGTCGTCGAGACCTACCTCTTCGACGCCGAGACCCGGCACCCGGCCGCCGCGAAGACGGTCGGCGGCGGGTCGCTGTTCACGCTCGCGCCGGGCAAGGCGATCATGGCTCACCGCGAGAGCGGCGGCACCCTCCACACGTACGTGACGCTCGCCAAGCCGCAGGACTGGTTCGCGCAGATCGACTTCACCAATGCCGCCGCGGCGACCGCGCGGATCGCGCGGGAGTTCGACGGCTGGGCGCCGGAGGTCACCGCACTGATCACCGACAGCGACACCGCACCGGTTCTGCGCCCCCTCAACGCCCTGCCGATCGAGCACCGGTGGGACCGGGTGCCGGGGGTGACCCTGCTCGGCGACGCCGCACACGTCTCGATCCCGAACGGCGAAGGTGCCAACCTGGCCATGTACGACGGCGCCGAACTCGGCAAGGCCATAGCCGCGCACCTCGGCGACGTCGAGACCGCGCTCACCGAATACGAGCAGGCCATGTTCCCCCGCAGCGCCGCAGCCGCCGCCGAAGGCACCGAACTCTACGAGCTCATGTTCGGCGACAGCACACCCCACGGCCTGATCGACATGTTCACGGGACACGAGACCATGGCCGGTGACGAGCCCCGTGGTGGATCACGCCCTGTGTGAGCCCCGGAGCGTCCACGGATCGAGACAGGTGTCAACGGGGGTGACGCTCCTGTCATCGCCTGTCATCATGTGCCGGTGCGTAAGTCTCAGAGCGGGCAGGCAGGCCGGGGCAAGGGTGTCGGGCTCGGTCTGGCGATCGGGTCCGCGGTCGCCTTCGGAGGTTCCGGTGTCGCGGCCAAGCCGCTGATCGAGGCGGGGCTCGACCCGCTCCATGTGGTGTGGCTGCGCGTGGCCGGCGCCGCCCTGGTGATGCTGCCCCTCGCCGTGCGCCATCGGGCGCTGCTGCGCAGCCGGCCCGCGCTGCTCGCCGGGTTCGGCCTGCTCGGTGTGGCCGGCGTGCAGGCGTTCTACTTCGCCTCGATCTCCCGGATCCCGGTCGGGGTCGCGCTGCTCGTCGAGTATCTGGCGCCCGCCCTCGTCCTCGGCTGGGTGCGGTTCGTGCAACGGCGGCCCGTGACCCGAGCCGCCGCCGTCGGCGTGGTCCTCGCGGTCGGTGGCCTCGCCTGTGTCGTCGAGGTCTGGTCGGGCCTGAGCTTCGACGCCCTCGGACTGCTCCTCGCGCTCGGCGCCGCCTGCTGCCAGGTCGGCTACTTCGTCCTGTCCGACCAGGGCAGCGACTCCGGCGACCAGGCTCCCGACCCGCTCGGCGTCATCGCCTACGGCCTGCTGGTCGGCGCCGCCGTACTGACCGTCGTGGCCCGGCCCTGGCGCATGGACTGGTCGGTCCTCGCCGGCACCGCCGACATGAACGGCACCCCCGTCGCGGCCGGCCTGCTGCTGGCCTGGATCGTGCTCGTCGCCACGGTGATCGCGTACGTCACCGGCGTGGTCTCCGTACGACGGCTGTCACCGCAGGTCGCGGGAGTCGTAGCGTGTCTTGAGGCGGTCATCGCGACCGTCCTCGCGTGGTTCCTGCTCGGCGAGCACCTCTCGGCGCCGCAGATCCTCGGCGGCGCGGTCGTCCTCGCCGGGGCGTTCATCGCGCAGTCGTCCGCGCCCGCCAGGACCTCCGCCGAACCGGTGGCGAGCGGTGGCCCGGAGCGGGAGTTGTCCGCCCGCGGAAACGCCGTCTGACCGGCGGGATCACGCCTTCGACACTCGCCACGCCGAGCCGGGCTCCGCCCAGAACTTCCGCATGTCTGCGGAGAACAACTCGTGTCGAGCGCCGATGTCTCCGGCCTGCCCGTCGGGCGAGGCCTCATCTACCTGATCATCGCCGGTGCCGCCTGGGGCACCGGCGTACATCGTGGCGATCCCCACGGCCCTCGCACACGCCCTCTACTTCGCGGGGGCGGCAGCCGTGCGGTCGGCCACGCTGTCCGTGATCATGCTGGAGCCGGTCAGCGCGGCGGTGCTCGCCGTCGTCCTGGTCGGTGACCATCCGACGGCGCCGACGCTCACCGGCGCCCTGCTGATGCTCGGCTCGGTCGCGGGCCTGGCGGTGGCGGAGACGTGCGGGGCGCGACGGGAGCGGGAGGGGGAACGGGAACCGATGCCGGCGTGACAGCGAGGGGTCCCGCACCGCACGGTGTGGGACCCCTTACCCCTCCGGCCCTTTCGGCCTTGGCCCTTCGCTCAGGCCGGGCGGCGGCGCAGCATGTGCTCGCGCGCCGCCCCGTCCCGCGGTCCGGCCCGCCCCGCCAGCTTCCCCGCGATCCGGTCCTGAACCTCCTCCGACCGCCTGCCACCGAACTTGAACTTCGCGCGCACGCCGGTCACTTCGAGCCGCAGCCCGCGAATGCCCGACAGCAGCCTGCCGTACGGCACCTCCCCGACCGCCACCTCGGCCGAGCCGCCCTCCGGCTGGAAGTGGCCGACCTGGCGGTTGAGCAGCTCGGCGTTCTCGGCGGCGTCGTCCACGACATGGGCCCGGCAACGGAGTTGGACCGCCGCGTAGAAGCTGGTCGGTTCGCCGTGCTCGGACGGCTGCTGCGGTGCCGCCTGCCAGGGGCCGGGCACGTACACATGGTCGTCGACCACGCTCAGCAGGACCTCGGGGTTCGCCAGCAGGGCCGGCCATATCGGGTTGGGGCGGGCCAGATGCGTCACGGCCTCGCCGCGCCCGGCGTCGTACGTGAAGTGCAGCGGCTGGACGTGCGGCGGCTCGCCGTCCAGCCCGTTGACCACGAGCTGCCCGAAGTCGTGGACCTTCAGCCACTGCTGCCATTCGGCGTCGTCGCGGGGCGCGTCCCATGGGTGGATCAGCATCACAGGGCCTTGAGGTAGTCGGGGAGTTCGGTGCCGGGGGCCAGGTCGGGGTCCGCGACCGGTGTGGCGTAGCCCTTGCGCAGCGGGACGACGCCGGCCCAGTGGGGGAGGGCGAGGTCCTCGGGCTCGTCGACGACGCCGCCGGTGCGGAGCTTGGCGGAGACCTCGTTCAGGTCCAGGCGGATCACGGCGGTCGCGGCCAGTTCCTTCTTGTTGGCCGGCCGGGAGTCATCGGCGCGGCCCGCCACCACATGGTCGACGAGCGCGTCCAGGGCGACGCGCTTCTCCTCCGGGTCCGTCACGTCGTACGCGACGCCGTGTACGACCACCGACCGGTAGTTGATCGAGTGGTGGAAGGCCGACCGGGCCAGGATCAGCGCGTCGACATGGGTGACGGTCAGGCACACCGGCAGCCCCGGGTCGGCCTGGCCGGTCATCCGCAGCGGGCGCGAGCCCGTCGACCCGTGCACGTAGAGCGTCTCGCCGACCCGGCCGAACAACGTCGGCAGCACCACAGGCGCACCGTCGCGGACGAAGCCGAGGTGGCAGACGTAGGCCTCGTCGAGGATCGCGTGGACCAGTTCCTTGTCGTACACCGCGCGCTCCGCGGAGCGGGTGGGGACGGTGCGGTCGGTCGGCGTGTACGCGGTGGGCTGCGACGTCGGTTGCGGGGTCCCCTGCATTGCGTTCTCCATTGCACTAGTACATAATCTTGTTTGTGCTAGGAGAATATCGGATCGAAGGGCGGCGTGCAGCCGAGATCGCGGCGAGCGTCGAGCGCGCGGTCGGCTCGGGCGAGCTGGAGCCGGGCGAACTGTTGCCGCCCATGCGGGAGTTGGCGACCGATCTGGGCGTGAACCCCAACACGGTCGCCGCCGCGTATCGCATCCTGCGGGAGCGGGGAGTGATCGAGACGGCGGGCCGTCGAGGCAGCCGGGTGCGGCCCAGGCCCGCCACGACCGGGCGTGAGTCCGTCCGGGTGCATGTGCCGGAGGGCGTCCGTGACGTGGCGAGCGGCAACCCCGACCCGGCCCTGCTGCCGTCACTGGCGAAGGCCTTCGCGGTGGCGGGCGAGCACGCCGACCGGGAGCCGGTGCTGTACGGGGACGACGCCGTGGAGCCGGAGCTGGCGCGGATGGCGCGGGCCCTGCTGGACGCCGACGGCGTGCCGGACGGTCCCCTCGCCGTCGCCTCGGGGTCGCTCGACGCCATCGAGCGAGTCCTGGTGTCCCATCTCAAGCCCGGCGACACCGTCGCCGTCGAGGACCCCGGCTGGGGGAGCCTGCTGGACCTGATCCCGGCGCTCGGACTGCGTATGGTCCCCGTGGGAGTCGACGACGAGGGGCCGCTGCCCGGCGACGTACGCCGAGCCCTCGACTCCGGCGCCCGCGCCCTGATCGTGACCGACCGGGTGCAGAACCCCACCGGTGCCGTGGTGAGCGCCACGCGCGCGCGTGCCCTGCGCTCCGAGCTGCGGCGGCACCCGGAGATCCTGCTGATCGAGGACGACCACGGTCATGGCATCGTCGACCTGCCCGCCCACCCCCTCGCCGGTATCACCCGCCACTGGGCCTTCGTCCGCTCGGTCGCCAAGGCGTACGGCCCCGACCTGCGGCTCGCCGTCCTCACCGGCGACCATGTCACGCTGGACCGGGTGCGCGGACGGCAGCGGCTCGGCGCCGGCTGGGTGAGCCGGGTGGTGCAGCGGGCCGTGGTGCGGCTCTGGGCCGACGGCGCCGTGGACCCTACGGCGGTGGCGCAGACGTACGGCACACGCCGTGCCCTGCTCATCGAGGCGCTGGCCGAGCGCGGGGTCGCGGCACACGGCCGCAGCGGCCTCAACGTCTGGATCCCGGTACCCGACGAGACCGGCGCGGTGGCCCGCCTGCTGCACGCGGGCTGGGCGGTCGCGCCGGGGGCGCGCTTTCGCACCAGCGCGCCACCCGGGATCAGGATCACCACCTCGACGCTCAGCGAGGCGGAGGCCGGTCCGCTGGCGGACGCGGTGGCGACAGCGGTGGGCCCTGGACCGGCGAGAGGCTACGCGTAGCCAACCCTGAGGGGTGCGGAGCCGTGTCGACAGGCGGCTCCGCCGCGTGGGCGCCACCAGCCGCATCGGACCCGCAGTCGCCGACTGTCCCGCGGCCCGCGCCTGTCAGGAGCTCCGCTTCACCTGAGTGAGCGCCGCCCCCACAAGGACGATCACCGCCCCCACCGGCGTGGTCCAGCGAAGGGACTCGCTGAGGACGGCGACCCCCGCGGCCGTCGCGATCACCGGAATGAAATACGTGACCATCTGCGCCGTAGTGGGCCCGACCTCGGCGACCAGCCCGTACTGGATCAACACGGCGAGCCCGGTCCCGAGCGCGCCCAACGCCACGATCGCCAGCACCGGCACCAGCGAGAACCTCGTCGGTATGGAGGTGAACAGGGGTGTGACGACGGCCAGTTGAACGGTCGCCAGCAACAGCTGCGCTCCGGTCAGCGACAGATGCGACTCCCCGGACCCGGCCAGCGTCCGGCGGACATATATCCAGCCGATCGGGTAGCTCAACGAGGCCAGCAGTGCCATCGCCGTACCCGTGGCGTCCAGCCCGTGAAAGCCCTGCCATGCCCCGAGCACCGTCAGCACACCCAGGAAGCCGATCCCCAGCCCGGCGACCCGGACCCGCGTCGGCCGGTCCTCCGACAGCGCCACCAGGGACAGGACCATGCCCCACAGCGGCGAGGTCGCGTTGCAGATGCCCGCGAGTGTGGACGGGATCGTCAGCTCGGAGTACGCGAACAGGGAGAACGGCAGCGCGTTCAGCAGGAACGCGGCGACCGTCAGATGTCCCCATGTACGCGCCCCGCGCGGCAGCCGCTCCCGCTTCACCGCCATCGCGACCGCCAGCACCGCCGTCCCGAACACCAGTCGGCCCAGCGTGACCTGGAAGGGGGCGTAGCCGTCGGTGCCCACCTTGATGAGCAGGAAGCTGAAGCCCCAGATCAGGGAGAGGGCGGCGAAGCGCAGCCGCCAGTCCAGGCGGGCGCGGGGGCGGGGGCTCGCAACGGTTGCGGTTGCGGCTGCGGCCGCGTCGTGCGAGGCGGTGGCGGTGGTCATGGCAGCAACGATGCGGTACAGAACCTCGTAGCACAATCGAGTTTTTGCGCCCCGTATCTCGTAGTATTGCTTACATGTTGAACCTGGAGCGCCTGCGCACCCTCGACGCCCTCGCCCGGCACGGCTCGGTCAGCGGCGCCGCCGAGGGACTGCACATCACGACATCGGCCGTCTCGCAGCAGATGTCCAAGCTGGAGCGGGAGATCGGCCAGCAGCTTCTCGCCAAGAACGGCCGGGGCGTGCGGCTGACGGACGCGGGCCGGCTGCTCGCCGAGCATGCCGCCCGCATCCTGTCGCAGGTCGAACTCGCCCAGTCCGACCTGGAGGCGCAGCGCGGGCAGGTGGTCGGTGAGCTGCGGCTGGTCGCGTTCCCCACGGCGCTGCGCGGGCTGTTCCCCGCGGCACTCACCGCCCTGCGCGCCGACCATCCGGCATTGCGTCTGCGCTCGCGCGAGCTGGAGCCCGAGGACGGGGTCGCCGCGGTGATCCGTGGCGATGCCGACCTGGCCGTCGTCCTCGACTGGTACAACAAGCCCCTGCCCATGCCGGAAGGGCTCGCCAAGGCCGCGATCCTCGACGACCGGGTGGAGATCGCCATGCCCGAGGGGCATCCGCTCGCCGACCGGCGCGAGGTCGACCTGGAGGACTTCGCGGGCGACGAATGGGTCGCCTGGCCCGAGGGGGAGTTCTGCCACGAGTGGCTGCTCTACACGTTGCGCAACAAGGGCATCGAGCCCCGGATCGCCCATTGTGCGGAGGAGCACCACACCCAACTGGCGCTGGTCGCCGCCGGGTTGGGCGTGTGTGTCGCGCCCCGGCTGGGCCGCGACCCGATGCCGCCCGGGGTGCGGGCCGTGCCCGTACGGAACCGGGTCCACCGGTACATCTACGCGGTGTGGCGCGCTGACGCGGACCGCCGCCCGTCGATCCGGGCGGCGGTTCAGGCCTTGCGGGCGGCGGTAGGGGAGGTCGGCTGAAGACCCGCCACGAACGGGACGGTTACCGCGCCCCCAGCTTCCGGAAGTCCCACGACACGATCTTCTCGGGCGTCAGCCGTATCCACGCGTGCCGGCCGTCGTGCGGCATCTCGTCGATGGCGAAGTTCTTGCGGGCGAACAGCGTCTCGGGGACGTCGAGTTCGGCGCACAGCTCGCCGACGCGCGGGATCTCGCCCACGAACTCGACGGAGCCGGACAGCTCGACGCCGCGCAGCTGCTCGTACTCCTCACCCGTGTCGATCACGATCGCGACCCGCGGGTCGCGCCGCAGATCGGCCCAGCGCTTGCTGCGGACCACCGAGTACAGCCACAGCGAGGTGCCGTCCCAGGCGAACCACAGGGCGCTGACATGCGGGAATCCATCGGTGGACACCGTGGCAATCCGGCAGGTGCGCTGGGTGGTGAGGAACTCGTCCAGCTCACCGGGCGTCATCATGATCTTCCGGCCCCGGCGCTGAGTGACGGTCATACGGCCCCCTCTTCTCTCACGTCGTGTCAGAGGAGAGATCCTCTGACATCACGTCAGAAAAGGATGAGTCGTCTTCCGTCCACACGCAATGGTGGTTCCGTCCTCACGCGATCGTGGCTACGCTCGCCGGCCCACGCCGCCGTCGGGCACAGGGGGATCCATGCCGTCGTACGACCGACTCAGCGCACTCCTCGACCCCGCCACCACCGTCCTGCTCACCGTCGAATGCCAGCAGGGCGTCGTCGGCCCGGACAGTGCCCTGCCCGAACTCGCCAAGGAGGCAAGGGTTTCAGGCACCCTCGCCAATGTGGCCCGGCTGGTGGCCGCGGCGCACGAGGGCGGCGTCCAGGTGATCCACGCGATCGCCGAACGCCGTCCCGATGGCCGCGGCGCCAACCACAACGCCCGCCTCTTCCGCGCCGCCCAACGGCTCCCCGTCCAGCAGTTGTCCGGTACCGAGGCGGTACGCGTGGCGGCGCCGATCGAAGTCGCCGAGGAGGACCTCGTCGTACGGCGCCTGCACGGACTGTCCCCGGTCCAGGGCACCGACGTCGACGCCCTGCTGCGCAACCTCGGCTGCCGCACGTTGATCGTCAGCGGCGTCTCGGCCAACGTCGCGATCCCCAACGCCGTCTTCGACGCGGTGAACCGGGGTTACGTCGTGGTCGTGCCCCGGGACGCCATCGCCGGGGTGCCCTCCGACTACACCCCGGCGATGATCAGCCACACCATCGCTCTGGTCGCCACGGTCGCGACCACGGACGAGGTGCTGGGCTGCCTCGGGCGTCCGCGCCGGGTCAGGCCAGAGTGATCGAGTCGCCCGACACGCTGATCTGCTTGGCGGCCAGCGGCTGGGTCGCGGGCCCCTTCTTCACGCTGCCGTCGAGGACGGAGAACTGGCTGCCGTGACAGGCACAGGAGAGGGTGTCCTCCTTGAGGTCCGTCATCGGGCAGTTCTGGTGGGTGCAGATCGTCGAGAAGGCCTTGAAGTTGCCCGCCGCGGGCTGCGAGACGACCACCTTCTCGTCGCTGAAGACCTTGCCGCTGCCCTCCGGGATGTCGGCGGTCTTCGCGAGGGCGGCACCGCCGGCGCCGGCGCCGGCGCCGGCGGACGAGCCGCCGCTCGCCTCGGTGGTCGCACCGCCGCCGGCAGCACCCTGCTCGGTGGACGAGCCCGACGCCTCGTCGTCCGATCCGCACGCGGTCAGCGCGACGGCGAGCCCCGCCGCGCCGACCGCCGCCACGACGGCACGGCGGCTGGGTTTCGACACCGGCTGAACTGATTCGCTGGTCATGCTGACGTTCCTTCCGGTAATCCGTGATCTGCCGAGAGGTACGGTCCTTTAGGACCGGCTGTTCAGACGATGTCGAAATCCTGACCCGGTCCGGCCGGCAAGTGGGTAAAGCGGAGCTGTCGGTTCACTGTCGGCTCCGGCCGTGGAGGACTACGTGGTTTCACGGATGTCACCGCGAGAGGCCGCGTGCCAAGGTCAGCTGCGCACGGGGGTATGCGGTGCGCGGGTCCACGGGCGCGGCGAACCCCTTCTGAGACCTACACCTTCAGGAGCCCGGAACGGTGACGACCCCTGCCCTCGGAGCGACGAGGATGTGGAGGGCGGCGGCCCGTGTGGTGCGCACGGTGTTCCGCCTCGGGATGGCCGCCCTGATCCTGCTGGCGGCCGTCCGTGCCTACGAGGAAACGGCCGTCGCGCTCGCACGGTCGAACGGAACTCTGCGCTCGGCCGAGGCCACCATCGCCGAGCTGACGTCCCACACCACATGCGGGAGGGACCGCGACAGCGCGTCCGGCTACACGGAATGCGGCACCACGTACACCATCGCGTTGCGTGTCGGCGACGAGCTGACGGCGGTGGACGGCGTCCCGGAGCCTTCCGCGGACGGATTCCAGGAGGGACAGCGGGTCGAGGCGCGTCTGTGGGACGGACGGATCGTCGAGATCGACGGGCGGTACGTGTGGCCCGGATGGCTCGGGCCCAGGGAGGACGTTCTGCTTTTCGTGACGTACCCGTTGATTCTGGGTTACGTGGTCGCCCTGGCCATGACCGCCGCAGCGTACGTGTGCGGCCGGGTGCGGCTGAAGAAGGAGGCCCGTCTCGGACCCTGGGGTGGCGGAATGCTCGTCGCGTGGGCGGCGCTCATCCTGTTGCTCCTTATGGGCCTTGGCGGGTACTCCTCCGCGTACGCACCTCTCATCCCTGTCGGCGTCGGAACCGCGGCCGCGCTGGCGGGCCAGCGCGGGGCGGTCAAGGAGGCCCGCGCGCGGCGCCTGGCCCATGGCGCTAGCGGAGCGTGTGGAGTGCGTCGATGACGTCCTCGGCGCGGGTATCGGGGTTGACGAAGGCCATGCGGAGGACCGTCGCGCCCTTCCACTGGGTCGGTACGCACAGCGTGGCGCCCGAGGCGGCGGTTCGGGCGGACCAGGAGGCGTAGTCCTGCGGGCTCCATCCAGGGCGTTCGAAGAGGAGGACGGACAGCTCGGGATCGGTCAGCAGGCGCAGGTGGCTGCTGGTGCTTATGGCCTTGGCCACCAGTCGGCTGGTGGTGAGGGTCTGTTCCACGGCCCGCGTGTACCGGTCGGTGCCATGGACGGCCAGGCTGAACCAGAACGGCAGACCGCGGGCGCGGCGGCTGAGGTGGAGGGCCAGGTCCGTCGGGTTGTGGACGTCGCGGTCGATGGCGTCGAGATAGTGCGCCGACTGACTGTGCGCGGCGCGTGCCGGCGCGGGATCCCGGTAGAGCAGCGCGCAGCAGTCGTAGGGGGCGAAGAGCCATTTGTGAGGATCGACGATGAAACTGTCGGCGCGCTCGATACCGATGTAGAGATGCCGCACGCTGGTGGCCGCGAGGCCCGCTCCGCCGTAGGCGCCGTCGACGTGCAGCCACACACCGTGGCGTTCACACGCGTCGGCGATGTCGTCGAGGTCGTCGATGAGACCGGCGTTGGTGGTTCCGGCTGTCGCCACAACGGCGAACACTCCGTCCGTGCAGTCCAGGACCCTGCTCACGGCGGCGCCGGTGAGATGCCCCCGCTCGTCCACGGGCGCCGTGACGACCTCGACGTCCATCGCTCGTGCCGCGGAGCTGATCGAGGAGTGGGCACTGTCGGCGCACACGATCTTCCAGCCGCTCTCCGGCCGGGGCCGGGTCGTTGCGGCGGCGGAGCGGGCGGTGATGAGCGCCGAGAGGTTGCCCATGCTGCCGCCGCTGACGAAGCAGCCCGCCGCGGTGGTGGGCCAGCCGAGCAGCTGGGTGATCCATGCCAGTGCCTCGTTCTCGGCGTGGATGGCGCCGGCGCCGGCCTCCCAAGTGCCCGCGAAGATGTTCGCCGCACCGGTGACCGCGTCGAAGGCGAGGGCGGCACGGGTGGGAGCCGCGGCGATGTACGCGAGGTTCGTCGGCCCGCTCTGGGCGCGGGTGGCGGGTGCCAGGACCTGGTCGAACAGTTTGAGGGCCGCCGTAGCGCCGATTCCCGAGGGGGTGATGGCGGTGCCGGCGGCGAGGGCGAGATCGGCGGCCGGGCGGGCGCCTGACACCGGGTCCGGGGCCTGCATGATGCGCTGTCGGGCGTATTCGACGGCGGTCGTCACGATCTCGTCCTCGTCGCCCCACACCCGGTTGTCGGCGTGCGGGGGCCGGTTCGTTGACATCTTGTTGCATTGCGCGTTTTGCATGGCGTGAACCTAGAATTGGTCAGCAGAACGCGCAATATGCGTCATATTTATTGAGCAGAATGCTCAATCTGGCGCCCTCGGGTCGTGTCATACTGCGCACCATGCGACATCTCGACGCCCTCGACGCCCGCATCCTCCTGGCGCTCGACGCTGACCCTCGTGCCACGACGGTTGCCCTGGCCGAGCGGCTCGGTCTGGCACGCAACACCGTGCAGGCACGTCTGAAACGGCTCGAAGAGGACGGTCAGTTGAGGGAGCCCAGTCGGCGTGTGGACCCCACGGCTCTCGGCCGTCCGCTGATGGCGTTGATCACGCTGTCGATCAGCCAGCGTGTGGGTCAGCCGACCCAGGAGGCGATCCTGCGCATTCCCGAGGTGGTGGAGTTGCTCGTCACCACCGGCGACGGCGACCTGCTCGCCCGCGTGGTCGCCCGGGACACCCAGGACCTGCACCGCATCACGAACCTGTTGCTGGTGGCGCCCGGTGTCGTCCGGTCCAACTCCACCATCGTCCTGCAGGAGCTGCAGCCGTTCAGCGTCCGCTCTCTGCTGGAGGGACGCGCCGGCTAGCCGGGCGGCTTCCGTCAAGGAGTCAGGACCAGGCAGGCGTTGTGGCCGCCGAAGCCGAAGGCGTTCGCGAGAGCGGCGGTGAACGGGCCGCGGCGGGGGCGTTCGGCCACGATGTCCAGGTCGACCCGGGGATCCTGGTCGTCGAGATTGACCGTCGGCGGTACGGCCTGTTCGCGCAGGCAGAGGACCGCCACCAGGGCGCCGAGGGCCCCGGCCGCTCCGAAGAGGTGGCCGGTCATGGACTTGGTCGCGGTGACGGCCGGGTGGGCTCCGACGGCTTCGGTGATCGCGCGGGCCTCGGTGAGAAGATCTCCGTGTGGTGTGGAGGTGGCGTGGGCCATCACGAGGTCGATGTCCCTGGAGGCGAGTCCGGCGTCGGCGAGAGCGAGGCGCATGGCGCGCGTTTGGCCTTCGGGGTGTCCCGCGGTCATGTGGTGGGCGTCGGAGGTGACACCGGACCCGGTCAGGCGGGCGTGCACGCGGGCGCCACGGGCGGCGGCGAACTCGGCGCGTTCCAGGACCAGTACGGCGGAGCCCTCCCCGATCACGAAGCCGTCCCGCGACCGGTCGAAGGGCCTGGACGCCCGTTGCGGGTCGTCGTTGCGGGTGGAGTGTGCCGTCGCCTGGGCGAAGCCGGCGAGTGGCAGAGGGTGAAGGCATGCCTCGGCGCCGCCGGCCACCACGACGTCGGCGCGGCCGAGCCGGATCAGATCCATGCCCAGGGCGATGGTCTCGGCGCCGGAGGCGCAGGCGCTGACCGGGGTGTGGGCACCGCCCCGAGCTCCCAGCTCCAGACTGACGGTGGCCGCCGGGCCATTGGTCATGAGCATGGTTACAGCTCGGGGGGAGACGCGCCGCGCTCCGGAGCGTTCCAGGACGTCGTCCTGGCCCAGCAGGGTCAGCACGCCGCCGGTGCCGGTGCCGATCACCACCGCCAGGCGACATGGATCCACCTCGGGCCGGCCGGCGTCCGCCCACGCCTCACGGGCGGCGATCAGGGCGACCTGCTCGCAGCGGTCCAGACGGCGGGCCTGCACGCGTTCGAGGACGGCCGTCGGCTCGACCCGCAACCGGCCGGCGATCCGGACCGGGAGTCCTTCGGCCCACTCCTCCTCGATCGGCGAGATCCCCGATTCGCCGGCCAACAGGGCGGACCAGGTGCTGGCCAGGTCGCCCCCGAGAGGGGTCGTGGAACCGAGCCCGGTCACGGCGATGTCCATCAGAAGGTTCTCCTGGAGGTGTTCGGTGGATCGTGGACCGAGGGCGCCCGCTGGAGGGGTGTTTGTGCCGCTCAGGGCCGAAGCGTGTGCTCGCGGCCGAGCGGTGGACGGGGCGTGGGGGCCGGCAGCCCCAGCAGTCGGCCGCGGAGCACGGAGGCGACCAGCCTGGGGTCGAAGAGGCAGGCGGGTGAACCCATGAGGTGGTAGACGCGGTCGAGCCTTCGTTGGGCCCGGGTGTTGCCGTGGGCGGCGAGCCGGTCCACCTCGCCGGACCAGTGGCCGAACAGCATGGCCACCACGCCCGCACGCCGACCGGGCTCGAGGTGGCCCAGGTCCTCACCCGTCGCGATCGCCCAGGGCAGGTCGGCGGCGCGGGCGAAGCGGCGGAGCAGCCGGCGCTCCCAGCCGGGCTCGGTATCGCGGGTGAGCGTCTGCCGCAGCAGCAGCGCCTGCAGAGCGGCCACCGTGATGCCTTGGCCGTACACGGGGTTGAACGCGCACATGCTGTCGCCGGTGACCAGCAACCCGGCGGGCCAGTGGGGGAGTCGCTCGTAGTGGCGGCGCACGTTGCCGGTTCGCCGGTGCACCGCCACCTCGGTCACGGGGCGGGTGCGGGCGGTGAGGTCGGCCAGTGCGGGGTCGCGCAGCCGCCTCAGGAACCCGTCGAACCCTTCCGGATCCCGCGGCGGCCGGTGTTCACCGGCACCCACGGCGGCGACCAGCCAGCGGTCGCCCTCGACAGGCAGGGCCACGCCTCCGGTGGGGACGCGATGAGTCGGCAGCACGACGATGCCCGCAGCTCTTCCGAGGACATCGGCAGGTGCGGAGTAGACGCGGGAGGCATAGCCGAAACGGGCGTCGACCGTCGAGGTGGGTATGTGACCGCATCCTTGCGGAGTCAGCCAGTGCGGTAGCCGGGAACCGCGTCCGGACGCGTCCACGACCAGGTCCGCGCGCAACGGCGGGCCGTCGGTGCGCTGGACGAGCCAGCCGTCCCCGGAAGGCGTGCGGTCCAGACCGCTCACCCGGCATCCGGTCAGCAGACTCACTCCGGGCAGGGCCAGCACGCGTTGTCCGACGAGGTGTTCCACCAACGGGCGTGTGGCCGAGACCAGTTCGAAGGCGGGCGTACCGAACGGAGCCCAGCCCCGTTCGCCGAGCCATGCGACATTGCCCGTGTCCAGCGGGACGCCACCGGCGGCGACCAACTCCGCACGCAGTCCGGGCAGCAGCTCCTCGATGGCACACAGCCCGCGGTGCAGCAGCACATGGGGCTGGCGGCCCTGGGGGACACCGTTGCGAGGGATGGGTGACCGGGAGCTCTGCCCGAGGCGCTGCCCGGGGTCCTGTTCGAGGAGGGTCACCGTCCGGCCTGCCGTCCCGAGGGCCGCGGCCGTCAGTAGGCCGGCCAACCCCGCTCCGATGATGACGGCGTGGTTCGTGCTCATGACGTGCGCACGAGCCGGAAGAGCAGGTGCTGCATCCGCTCCAGCCACGGCAGGGGCACAAGACGCCACAGTGGTGCGCCGGCGGACAAGGGGATGCGGCCTCGGAGCACGGCTCCGTAGTCGAGTGACGCGGGGTGCGGGAAGTATCCGGGCCGGCAGGCGACGATCTCTTTGAAGCCTTTTCCGTAATAGTAGCGCAGCTGTGGATCCAGAGGCAGGCCGTGGCGCTTTTCGCGCATGTACACATCGGCCGGCAGCTCCGGATTTTCCTGTTTCCATGCCCGAAGACCCGGCATCGGAGAACCCAGGTATATGTCACGCCAACCATGTTTCAGCGCGTACGGCCAGAAGAACTCGAAGACGGCCGTGACCGAGTCGGCGTCGACGCTGGTCAGGCTTATTCCGAACAATGAGCTCAATTCGTGGTGGGCGGCTGCTTCCGCCCGGGTGCAGGTGGCCCAGTCGGCCGCCGAGCGCACCTGCGCGGCGCTAATCGGTTTCATGAAGAGCGAGGCCAGTGCCGCACCGCTGGACCGGTCGAATGCGCCCACGCTGAGCTGAGGGTACGCGTGAATGCGGGCCGTCAACTCGGCGCCGTCGGCCGCCTGGTGACGGTCCCACTTCGTCTGCTCGAGGGTCAGGAGCGTGTCTACGTCGGCCGGCTTCAGGAATCGTGTCTCGATCGAACGGGTCTGGGACTCCCGGTCCGTGCGGACGTGGTCCTCAGTTATTCGCCTAGAGCTGGGCGGAGTCATTGCAGATATCTCCGATGGGTTGCCTCTTCGGATGACGCAATAGTCCCTACCGACCGATCGTTCGGGAAGATAGAAAGGGCTTTCTCGTGGATCTGTGAATCCCGTGTTCACCTTGGGTTAACGCCGGAAATCCGGTATTCACCGATAACGCGAGAGTCGTATGTGACCCCCGTTACCTTTCCCCTCCCGGCGGATAATTCCGGGTATTGTCCGGGCGGCGCCCGAACCGTCCTTCATCCCCATGACGGTGTCGGGTTTCCGGTGCCGCTCGCGTGTCAGCGCGAGCGTCGATCCCTTTCATCGCCTCTCTCATCGCCTCAGGAAGCCGAATGACCACTGAGCCGACTCCCGACATCCGACTGCTCATGGACCTCGAACCCGTGGTGGAGGCCGGTCTGAACCGCCACCTGGCCGGCGCGAAGGAATGGCTCCCGCACGAGTACGTGCCCTGGAGCCGGGGCCGCGACTTCGACGGGGTGCTCGGCGGACAGGCCTGGCGGCCGGAACAGTCCCCGCTGCCGGAAGCCGTACGCACCTCACTGATCGTCAACTTGCTGACCGAGGACAACCTGCCGAGCTACCACCACATCATCGCGCGGCACTTCGGCCGCGATGGAGCCTGGGGCACATGGGTACACCGCTGGACGGCGGAGGAGGACCGTCACGGTCAGGTGATCCGGGACTATCTGCTGGCCTCACGGGCCGTCGACCCGGTGGCCCTGGAGCGGGCGCGTATGGCACACATGGGCGCCGGGTTCGAGCTCGACCACACCTCTGCCGCAGAGGTGATCGCGTACGTCTCCTTCCAGGAACTCGCCACCCGCGTGGCACACCGCAATACGGGCCAACTCTCCGGTGACCCCGACTGCGAGCGACTGCTGGCCCGGGTCGCCCAGGACGAGAACCTCCACATGCTCTTCTACCGTGACCTGCTGGACGCCGTCTTCGACCTGGCTCCGGGCGTCGCCATGCGCGCGGTCACCGCGGTCGTGACCTCCTTCCGGATGCCGGGCCACGGCATGGACGGCTTCGCCCGCAAGTCCGCGCAGATCGCGCTGGCCGGAATCTACGACCCCCGTCTCCACCACGACGACGTACTCCTCCCGGTGCTGCGCAAACTGAAAGTCTTCGAACGCCCCGCAGGAGGCCCTGACGGCGAACGCGCGCGTGAGGAACTGGCCGCGTACCTCACCGATCTCGACCGCGCCGCACAGCGTTTCTCCGAGCGGCGTGAAGCGATACGGCAGCGGACCGGCCATGCCGACCGGCCGACCAGCGCAACCGGAAGGGAGCGAACCGAGTGACCTACGACGCGGGCTTCCGCTCCCTGCCACCGTCCGACGCCGACCCGGCGGTACAGCTGCGCCGCCGCACACCCGCCGTCTTCCGCGGGCTGGCCGCGGGCTGGCCCGCCGTGGACCTCTGGACGCTGCCCTACATCGCCTCCCTCGCCCCGTCGCTGAGAGTGCGACTCGTCCGGGGCAACAGGGAGAACACCCGCACGGCATTCACCTGGTCGGAACTGGAGACGTATGTACGGCACCTGGCCGAGCCGCCTCAGGCCGACGGCGAACTGCTGTATCTGAAGGAGTTCGACCTGCTGAAACAGTTCCCCACACTGCGAGGGGACTTGGGGACGATGGACTTCCTTCCCCGTGGCACCGTCACCTCTCGCAGCGCCTGGATCGGGCCCGCCCGCGCCCGTACCGGCCTGCACTACGACCTGCTGGACAACTGCGCCGTCCAGATAACCGGGACGAAGCGCTTCCTCCTCGCACGCCCCGGGGCCGTCGAACGCGCCGGTGCGCTGTCCGCCAAGTACGACTCCTGGGCACGTCTGTCGCGCGTGGGCATCGACGAACTGGCCGCAGGCGGGGGAGCGGCCGCGGCCGAGGACTTCTTCGCAGTGGATCTGGAACCGGGGGACGTGCTCCATGTGCCGGCCCACTGGTGGCACGAGGTCGTGAACCTCAGCGCGGGCATCCTCCTGAGCGGCTTCTTCGGCTCCAGGACCCACGTCGCGCGTTTGTGGACTCGGGTCAGCCTGCGCGACACCCTGCATCGTGCCAGGCTGCTCGGCACGACGGACTGCACATGCCATACGGTCCGGTGACCGGCGTCCTCCGAGGCGGCTGCCGTGCCTGGAGCCCTCAGAGAAACATCGCCCGGCCAGGCAATGCCGGTGAGTTAGGACGTTTCTGCAGGTAGCGGCGGGTGTCTGGCAACTTTCAGCGAGTAGTGGACGTTACTGGGAGTGCGTGGTTGGTC
>NZ_JBVKCZ010000053.1:0-45876 GCF_055634335.1 Streptomyces sp. NPDC111802
CCAGCACCAAGCCCGCATCAGCCACTACAAACGACGCGGACACAGTCCCTGAAACTGCCCAGCAATCAGAACAAGCACCGTTGCAGTACTAGCCCACGGCGTCTCTGAACACGCTACGCGCTCATGGCCCAGGGCGCAGGCAACGCAGTCTGCAGTGCCCTCAGCGCGCTGCCGATGACCGCGGTCACCGTGCGCAGCCCGGCCAACATCCAGGCGGGCGCCAAGACCAAGGCGTCCCACGTCGTACGCGGCATGTGGCTGCTGCTGTTCGGGGCGCGATGCATGCCTATCGGTCTGGGCCCTCTCGCTCGCCTGCCGGCGGGGGCGGCGGACCGATCCAGGCGCACCTGTCGGGCAACGCAACCCTTTCTCGAGCGCCAGAGATCCTCGACAGCCTGGAGTACCTGCCCCAGGGCCCCCGGTCGAACTGGACCTGCCCTCGTTCCGGACAGACTGCACGAGAGAAGCTTGCCGGGACACGGCCGTGGGAATCCTGCAGGTTGCTGCGTACCAATGTGGTGCAGGTGGTGCCGCTCTTCGCTGTACTGCCGTGGACAGCATCATCCGTCTGGATCCGACGAAATCATGCCGGAGCTTGAAAAGATCTGCTGTCCACGAAGCATCCGTGGGGGGAGTTGTCATGTCTGCCGGTGTACGGGTTCCGCCGGCCGCCCTCTGGCGGTGAACTCGTGGCCCATGACAGCGTTTGCGGGCAAAGCGCCGCGAGTGCTGCGATCAAAGCTCACCAGGGCAACGAGGACAGCTCCTGCGAACCAAGCTAGCTGGATGACGACGTAGCGCGTTGCAGAGCCTGTAGAGAATACCGCCGCGGTGCTGGCCTGCATGGCTCCGTAGGAGGGCAGGTAGCGTATCACCGGGTTGTCACTGTCTGAGCCAAGGACGGGGCTCTGCAGCGCGAGGTCGATGATGCTGAGCATCGCGATGGCGAACATACCTTCAACTTCCCGGCGCAGTACGGAACCGAGACTTACACCTAGAGCGCCGTAAGTAAGCCCAGCACAAAGCAACGCGACCATGAATAGGAGCGATTGCCGGGGACTCCAGGCCAGGTTGGTGAGCCCAGTGACATAGGCGGCGATTGCCGTCGAGGCGAGGGCGAGTGTGGTGAGCTTGGCTAACGCGAGGTGTATGCGGGGATAGCCGACCATCACCAACCGGCGGTCGAACGCCTTGTCGGCGAGCGTGGCGGCAAACATCATGAAACCGGTGATCATGGTAACGCCATTGAGCGCACCGCTGATCGCGGTGAGTTCGTTAGCGGGCGGGGCTACTTCCTCCCCGGTGGCTCGTAGCTGCATGGGCACTCGGGTGGCAGGCATCGCCAGATACGTCAGCGCCGTCCAGAAAGGAACGAATAAGACTATAAGGGTCATGGCGAAGCGGTTATGGACCTGCTCAATCAATGCATACCGGAAGGCGGTGGCAAACCGTGTCAGATGAAATCTCACGGGATCACCGCCTCGGCCGGGCGCAGCACACCATGGTCGAGCCGCCATAGCATGTCCATGCGCTCGGTGTCGTAGGCCAGATGAGAAACGACCAGGACCGAGCGGCCTTCCTTACGAAGTCGTACTGCTAGGTCCCAGAACCGCTGATAGGTGTCCCAGTCGAAGCCCTGGTACGGCTCATCGAGTAAGAGCACTTGAGGATCGTGCATCAGCGCCAGTGTGAGGTGAAGTTTCTGCCGTGTCCCACCGCTGAGTATCCCGGCCTGGTCATCGACGTGATCAGTGAATCCCAGCGCATCCATCAGCTCCTCTGCATACCGTAAGTCCGACAGGCCGTAGGCAGTCTGAAAGAACGTGAGGTGCTGGCGGACGGTCAGAGCATCGTTGAGAATCACCTGCTGGGAACAGTATCCGAACCGGCCGCGATGACGGACGGTGCCCCGTGTCGGACGCAGCTCCCCCGAAACTACTCTCAATAACGTGGACTTGCCGGCGCCATTTTCTCCAACGATGCCACAGAGCATCCCTGACTGGATCTGCATTTCCACACCGCGTAGAACCGGACGTCGGCGGTAGGCGTGATGCACATCCCGCACCTCCACGCTTGCCTCTCCCGGTATATCTCGACCGGACACGAGCGGACTCCTTTTACCGTCGGCGTCGGACTGGGCATGAGGTTTGATGCGCCGGCAGGGCTCAGGCCGGGCAGGCTTCGGCATCCCTCAGGGGCGAAGGACATGCCGGGCGGTTGCCCTGCCGGGCCGGCGGTAGGCAGCCTTCGCCGTGTTAATCCGGAGCGGGATCTGTCCGGCTGCCTGCGTCTTGGACGTTCCTCAGCCTCCTGGAGACTTCCCCAGGAATTTCCAGACGGCAGCGAGGGGCATAGCGCATGCAGTGCGAATCGGTCCGGGCGGTAGGGCGTTGATGTATGCGTCACCAAGGTTCAGGTTCTCTTGGGCGAATGCAATGGCGTCGTGTGTGGTCCATCCGTCGGGGTAGCCGTCGAATCCGCGCGCCAAGTCGCCTTCGCGGTCTACTACCATGTTGATCATTTGCAGTCCCTGGCCGATGGAGATGCTCTCGGCTCGGAGAGAGATGCTGTTGTCGTACCAGGCCCACAGCTCGCTCATCAGCAGTCCCACAGCTCCGCCCACGGCGTAGGTGTAGCTCTCAAGGTCTGCAGGGGTGCGGATTTGCCAGTCGTTGGCCGCCCAATGTGCCATGCGGATAGCCATCACGGCAGCTGATTCGGTGATGCTGGGGCTGATGGATGCGGGGGCCAGTGTCAGCCAGCGATGCAGTTCTTGAGTCACTTGCGGCAGCGGCTGTGTCGTTTCACGGAGAAGAGAGGTGAGATCCTGGCCGCAAAATCGAGTCTGCAGAAGCTGACTGAGCTTGAAGAGCAGCTCTTCTTTCTCCACTCTCTCGAGTTTTGGGTGGTCTTCGATCTCATCGATGGCGCGAAAAGTAAGGTAGGCGGAGGCCACGGCGCATTTTAATGTGCCGGGCATTGTGTTGATTGGGAGGGCGAAACTTTGGCTGCATTCTTGCAGCATCGTGTAGGCGTCGCGAGGAAGGTCATTCATGGTGCTGGCTCCCATCGGCGTTAGGCCCGGCCGTGCTTGGGGTGGAAGTTGAGGAAGCTGAGGGCTTGTGAAGGTAGCGGCCAAGCGTCATCAGGGAAGATCACTGGGTACTGCCCTTCCCGTGGCCAGAGGACACCCCTGGATCGCTCTCACTCCACTCGTCTTTCACGTGGACCGCCGCAACCCTCCAGCAGGAGGCGAAGAAGCCTTCGATACCTGGGCGGCGAGCTCGCGCATGTCAACCTGAACGGGATCGCGGCGGGGCCGAAGACTCGTTTGAGCAGCGCGGCGCATGGGCTCGGGTCATATGGGCAACGACCGTCACTGGCACACAATTCTCCACCAGGAACCGGCGAGGCCCCGTGGACAACCCGCACAGCGCCCAGATCAGCCACTCGTTCCAGGGCCGGCATCGGGTTCACTACTGCCATCCCTACCTTCCCGGCCAACAACACGTGAGATTTAGCAGAGCAGACCCACGCAGGCACCGCTAGCCAAACTAGTCACCCAGACCGTGAACGAGTTGAAAACCATGCAACTGAACGACAATCGAACCAAATATGTTGATCGATTTAAAGGCAGACCTGCGTGGGACTTCGGACGCCCCCGCGCGAAAACACTCAGAACCCATCTTTGAACCCCTGTTGATCTTGTACATGCGCCACGGGGGAGGGTTCAGTACACACCAGCTTTCTGTGTTCACATTGGCCCCGCATCGTGCCTTGCGGAGAGCTTTCGGATGCTCCGCGCGCCGCGGCGGTACGCCTTTGCGGCCCGTACCGGCAGGCGGACTCTGTCGGTACCGGGCGGGCCGGAGTTCCCATTTCACGGCCACGGCGCCGTGCTCCGGCCTGGCAGGGGGTGGATGCGGTGACGGGTCGGAGAAGGTCGGCGGCGGCAGCGTCGACCGGTACGAGCAGATCGTGGAGCGGCTGCGCGAGGCCGTCGAGACGCTGTCGAAGAGCCAGTTCATTATCGGCGACGGCGCTCTCGAGGTGGTCCCCATGAAGGAGCCGCACAGCGGCCGGGCCTTCCGGGACGATTTGTTCGGTGTCTCGGCGTGGCTGCATCGGCTGTCGGAGGACACCGACGTGCCCTACAACACGATCAAGGAGTACCGGTGGCTGGCCAGCCGGTGGCCCGCACGGCATCGGTGTGCAGGGGTGGCCTTCAGCACGCACCAGGTCCTGGCGGCGATCTCGGATCCCGAGGAACGGTGGGTGGCTATCAGGAATCCACCGCTGGACGAGCGGACCCGCAGGCGGCGGTGGACGCCGGAGACGACGCGGAAGCGGGTCGGCTATCACGGGCCGGGGCCGAAGACCGTGCAGGAGAAGGTCGAGGCCGTGCACGACCTGGTCGCCGACGAGCAGGTTGCCGCGAAGGTGGCGACTGATCTGCTGCGCCGGCCGTCGGTGGCGTTCAAGGCCATGACCGACGACACGGCTCGCCACCAGGTCAACCACGCCCAGGTCGAGCAGTCCCGCCAGCTGCGCGAGGCCCAGGAGCAGCAACTCACCGGCGGCCAGGAGCCGTTCGGGCCGACCGTGCGGCGGATCAACCACGCGCTGGAGTTCCTGGACCTGATTGGCGCCTGCCAGCGGTTCGTCGCAGCCACCGGGCAGATCGTGCCGTCACTGCGCGAGCGGCCCTTCTCTGGGGACGAGCGCGACACCGTACACCACAACGTCGACCGTGTCCGGGCCACCTGCGAGTGGATCCTCACCGCCGTGGACACCGGCCAGGTCGACGTCGACGAAGAGCTCGCGAAACTCCTGCGAGGCGAGTAGGAATGCCCCGGTCACGGCACCGGGGCGGTGCGGCACGCGAGCACGCGGAAGCGATCTGGAAGGCGCTCAAACAGGCCCGCCCAGCCGGGCTGCACATGCCGCAGCTGATGCGCGGGCCACCGAACTCACCCGCAGCCAGGTCCGCTCAGGGATGGCGATGATGCGCGACATCATCACGAAGAAGGGCTGGCCGCCCGTGATCTACACCCGTGCGGACGGCTACCAGTTCACCGCCGACCCGAACGAGCTGGAGACGTATGAGACGGCCCGGGTGCATGTGCTGCTCACCGAGGTACGCCGCCTGATCACCGGCACCATCGCCCCGCACGCCGCCCTGGACCCGCAGGACAAGCGGGTGCGGCATATCGTCGCCCAGCTCAACTCGGTCGAGTCCACTCTCGACCTGATCGCCTGACGACGGGCGGGAGCTGGACGTCGTGCGCCGGCGCCGGTATCCCTCGGACACCATCGACCTGGAGGGGGCGCTCATCGAGCCCTTGATGCCGGGCGCCGGCCTGCCAGACACCGCTCGGTGGCCGGCCCGAGGCCCACCCTCGGCGCGAGATCGTCGATGCCCTGCGCTATCTCGTCGACACGGGCTCCAAATGGGCCGCTCTGCCGAGCGACTACCCGCCCTTCAAGACGGTGTTCGGCTTCTTCACCCGCTGGTCCGCCGCAGGGGTCTTCAACCTCATCCGCGACCAGCTGGGGCGCCGGATCCGCCGAGCCATGGGCACGTCCCCGAACCCGGTGGCGGCGGTGATCGACTCGCAGTCCGTAAAGGTCGCCGCCACCGTCCCGCGCGCCACCTCGGGCTACGACGCCGGAAAAAGACGCCGGGTCGGAAGAGACACATAATCGTGGACCTCAAAGGGCTCCCGCTGCTCGTGATGTTCACCCCGGCCGACATGCACGACAGCGTCGTCGCCCGCGAAGCTCTCTTCCGGCTCCGCCTCATGCACCCCGAAATCACCATTGTCTGGGCCGACTTAGCCTACGCGGGAACCCTCATCACCTGGGCCAAGTCCTTCCTCCAGCTCACCATCAAGACGGTGAGCAGGCCGAAGGACGCGAAGGGGTTCGTGATCCTGCCGAGGCGCTGGGTGGTGGAGAGGTCGCTGGCGTGGTTGTTGCATGCGCGACGGAATGTCCGCGATTACGAGACTCTGCCCGAGCACTCAGAGGCGATGCTCACGCTCGCGTCAATCACGCTCATGACCCGCAGGCTCACCCGGCCTGCCGTCCAGCCCAATGCCTCTCTGCCACGCCCGCAATCTGCGCTGAAAGCGGCCTGATGACGAGCCACTGTTCGGTCAGGCCCGCTTCTTCCGGAAGTCGGCCGCGAGAACAGCGTCGACGCAGACGCCGGACAGGCTGCTCGACCGACAGCGCCAAAGTGGGCGGCGTGGAGCGGCCATGCAGGACGCCTGGCCGCGTAGCTTCGATCTTCAATTGCGGGGCTTCCTCTTGGCCAGTGCCTCGGACCGGTCAACGCCTTCGGGGCCGAAGGGCGCGTCCTCGGGCGAGGGATTTTTCGTCGCGGCTCCCGTCATACCGTGTTGTCGCACTCATCACTACATGCAGACATATTTCGCGAAAATATTCCCGAGGCTTAACCAATGAGGAGAAGATGTGCCCCGGAACGCCATAAGAGCTCCTACTGTCCTGTTATCGCTGCTGGCGATGGCACTGAACGGGGTCGCCCACGCGACGGCCGCTGAGCCCCCGGCATCGTCTGCAGGACCCCCCACGCTTGGTACAGATTCCTACCGGGCGAGTCCGGGGGCCGTTGTCGGGGATTCGGCGTACGACTACGCGCCGGCGGTCATGCTGGACGGCGTCTACAAGATGTGGTGGTGCGGCCAGGATCCTTCAGGGAGCGTTCCGGGCGACGACATCCTGTACGCGGAGTCGTCCAGCCTGGACGGCCCGTTCCACGCGCGGGGCAGTACGGCGCCCCACCAGATCGTGTTCGAGGGAACCGGCAACGGCAGCTTCGACAACGAGCACACCTGCGACCCTTCGGTCGTGCGCGTCAACGGCACCTACTACATGTACTACGGTGCCTTGCGGCACGACACTGACCCGCTCGGGACAACAATCGGCGTGGCCTCCAGCCCCGACGGAATCCATTGGACCCGGCTGAACAACGGTCAGGCGATCATCAACCCGGCGAATCAGCAGAACACGGGGAACAACTACGGTGCGGGCCAGCCCAGCGCCATCTACCTCGACGGCAAGTTCTACCTGATGTTCACCGACACCACCGGTGCCGGGGCGTTGGGCAACGGAGCCGGCCAGTTCGCGTGGCGCTCGCCCGATCCGACCTTCCAGAGTGGTGTGGAGGTCTTCACGGCCTCCGGCTGGCAGGCCAAGACCGAAGCCAACTCCCGCAGCTTCCTCGTGGTCAATGGCTTCTCAGTCGATTGGCAGTACTCCGACGCGCTGGGCGCGTTTATCGTCACAAACAACGGGCCCCGCGCGGACGGCACCATTCTGCATTTCCTCGACCGAAACGACCTGCGGGTGCACCCCTACGCCGACGGCTTCGTGCCTGGCACATGGACCGAAGGACCGGGCATTGTCTCCCGCCCGGACAAACACTCCCTTGCATCGACGACCAATGACTGCGGGCGGATCCCCGTGGACGTGATGCGGTCCACCACGACCTTCCCGCCGCGGCAGTTGGCCCACATCGGTCTCGACCTGCTCAGCGGCACAAGCTGCGCATCGATGCCGCCCAGCCAGATCGCCGCGATCTACGAGGGATACGGGCTGCAGGTCCCCGGGTTGCCTGCCGCCGTCGTGGTCAACGGCCAGCGCCTGCAGATCCAGAACATCGCCGCCTACACCGACCTCACCCGCAACGCGATCGCCGTGCCGCCATCCGTCTACTACGCCGTACCGTACGGTGCGTCGCTACAGGACGGGCAGGCGGTCCTCGGAGCGTCGGGTCTGCCGGCGGCGTTCAACCTGGGCAACGACACCCTCTGGCCCGTCAGCTGCCTGAAACTGATCACCGACAACCACTCGGCCATCGGCATGGTAGACCGTGAAACCTGGCTGTCCCACCCGACCGGGCCCAGCCTGTTCTGCCTAAGTTAGAGCGTCCTTGGCAGGCCCCCGACCGGACTCGAAGCGGTCAGCGCCTTCGGGGCAGGCCGAAGGGTTTCGCGCAGTGGCCGCCGGGGCTCTCCCGGCGGCCACTTCCGCTTCGTACGGTGGCTGTATGGGCAGGGACGGGGTGCCCCGGCTACGGCTGGTCGTGGTCGCGGACGACGACTTCGGGCCGCGGTTGTGGATGGTGTCGCGCTGAGGGGACATGACCCTGTTGTGTCGTGGGTGCGGCAGTCAGCTGATGCCGGCGGTGAAGACGACGGCGGTCTTCTGTTCGTCCGTGCGCCGGTCGCGGCACTGGCGCCGGATGCGGCGGGCGCGGGCAAGGATCGAGGTGGTGAAGGTCGGAGTGACGTCCAGGGGTCCGGAGTGCGGACCGTCCTGGGCTGTCGGGCCAATGCCGCAAAGGCGTACCGCTGCAGCGCGCGGAGCACCCTAAAGCTCTCCGCAAAGCCCATGCCAGACGCCTGCGAACCGAGAGCCCTCGTGGGCACGGAGCCCTCCACCATGGCGCATGTAGGAGACCAACAGGCGTTCAAAGATGGGTTCTCAAGCTTCGATGACACACACTCAAAGTTCGGTGGCATCGGACATCCCACGCCGATCTGTCGCAACAAGGTTGAGCGCCGCTTTCCGTCGCACGTTGAGCGATCGGTGACCGAAGCGATCAGCTGGTAGTCACCACGGCCGGGGCTTTGGCGAACCTTGCGAGAGATGTGGTGCAACCTCAACTTCTGCTCTCCGTGGTGTCCAGCGGTTGACGAATCGTTTGCAAGGCCATGCTGCTGCCATGAAGCCGAAGCGGATCACGCTCGCGGTCGCCATCGCCTTGGCGGTCGTCGGTTACGCCCTCCTGCTGTGGCAAGGCCCCTGGTGGATCGACGGTGCGCACCTCCGCACGAAAGACCTTCAGCCTGCCGACGGCGTTGTCATCACCGGCTTCCGAACCATGCTTGTCGCCCTCGGCGCCGGCGCCGCGCTCGGCCTGTACTACACCCACAAAGGCCACAAGCAGACCGAGGCTTTGTTCGCACACACCCGAGAGAAGGACCGCGAACAGGCCGAACTGATCCGGGAAGGCCAGGTCACCGATCGCTACGTCGAGGTCATCAAGCTGCTGTCCTCCGAGAACCTCACCCAGCGGCTTGGGGACTGTCAAACGAGTGGTGTAACTGGGGGTGGTTGGGGCTACTGGCGGGCTGCTGAGAGGCGGCCGTCGAAGGTGATGTCGAAAGCGTTCAGTGCGGTCTTCCAGCGCATGGTCCAGCGGACCTGGCCCTTGCCCGTGGGATCGAGGGACATGATCGCCATATAGACGCACTTCAACGCGGCCTGCTCGTTGGGGAAGTGTCCGCGAACCTTGACCGCTCGCCGGATCCGCGCGTTGACCGACTCAATCGCGTTGGTGGTGCAGACGATGCGCCGGATCTCGGTGTCGAACCGCAGGAACGGGGTGAACTCCTCCCAGGCGTTCTCCCACAGCTTCACGATCGCCGGATACTTCCTGCCCCAGGAATCGGCGAACTCTGCGAACCGGTCCAGGGCGGCTTCTTCGGTCGGCGCCGTGTATACGGGCTTGAGGAGACGCGCGATCTTGTCCCAGTCCTGGCGGGCGGCATAGCGGAAGGAGTTCCGCAGCAGATGCACGACGCAGGTCTGCACGATCGTCCTGGGCCAGACCGTCTCCACCGCTTCAGGCAGGCCCTTCAGACCGTCGCAGACGAGCATGAGGACGTCGCTGACGCCGCGGTTCTTGATCTCGGTGAGGATGTGCAGCCAGTGCTTGGCGCCCTCGCCGCCGTCACCGGCCCACAGGCCCAGGATCTCCCGCCAGCCCTCGGTGGTGACGGCCAGAGCCACGTAGATGGGCCGGTTGGCGACCGCGCCGTCACGGATCTTCACGTGGATGGCGTCGATGAAGACGACCGGATAGACCCGGCGTCGAGGGGGCGGCTCTGCCATTCGGCCATGCCCTCGAGGACCTGCTCGGTGATGGTCGAAATCGTCTGATGGGAGACCTCGGCGCCATAGACCTCGGCCAGGTGGGCTTGCACCTCGCCGGTGGTCAGGCCCTTCGCCGCGAGCAAGATCCTGCTGAAACACAGCACGGTGTTCAGGCAAGACTGACGGAGACGGCTGCTGGGACTGCGGTGAATGATCACCAGCGGACTGGAGCCACGGGCTTGGTCAACGCGACGTGTCCGAGGAAGTCGTTCACCGAGACCATTGCCCAGATACCCGATGGGGCGCGGATCACCGCCCGGCGGCGTCAGGCGGCCGGACGCCGGGTTCGTGATGCCGGGTCCACGGTCACCCAGGCCGCCCGCGACCTGCATTGATAACACCCCTCAAAGAGCCGTGTGTCACCCGGCTGCGGCAGTCGATGACACCCGGGTTTCGCCATCGTGTTAGTTGTTGGGCAGGGCCACTTGTGCGCGCCATTCATTGCATTGCGCACGCTCTTTCTTGGCCTTGTACACCCAGAACTGGCCCATGAGGCTGGCCGAAACGTGCGCGGTTCGGCCAGCCCCGTTATGGAGAGGATCCGCGTTGAGCCCAATTACGCAACCCGAGTTGTCCGCTGGAATCCGCCGTACCGGTTGGAAATCCCGCAGCACCCGATTAGCCGCGGGTACGGCCGTGCTGGCCATCGGACTGGTGCCGGCCGTGGCCACGGCACAGGCGCCCCCGCCGAGCCTGTCCAGCAGTACTTTCGAGATCGACGAGGACGCCAACCTGGTCGTCGACGACTCCGACAGCCCGGACGACTGGGGGAGCGTCGCCGAGGTCCGCAAAGCGGACACGACAAGCGGGCCGACGGATGAGTCGTTCGGTGAGGGAACCAAGGAGGACATCGCCGTCCCCACAGTCGTCGATGGCGGCATCCCGCCGAACAAGAGCGATCTGAAGTTCTTCGGCCTCTACCAGGAAGGCGCCACCACCGACGGCTTCCTCAACCTGTTCTGGTCGCGTGTCCAGGAGCCCTCGGGCACCACGAACATGGACTTCGAACTCAACCAGAGCAACACCCTCAGCAGCAACGGCATCACCCCGGTGCGTACAGTCGGCGACCTGTTGATCCAGTACGACCTATCGCAGGGCGGTACCCACCCGAGCATCTCGATCCGCACCTGGTCGGGCACCAAGTGGGGCACGGCCACGGCCCTCGACGCGACGAAGGCCGCCGCCTCAATCAACACTAGCCCGATCGCCCAGGCGGACAGCGACGGTCTGGGTGCGCACGACCCGCGTACCTTCGGTGAGGCCCAGATCCGGCTGTCCGCGCTCTTCGGCACCGGCACTGGCTGTAAGTCGTTCGGCTCGGCCTATCTCAAGAGCCGTTCCTCGGACTCCTTCACCTCGGCGCTGAAAGACTTCGTCCCGCCGACGGACATCAAAGTCTCCAACTGCGGCAGCGTCCAGATCAACAAGATGGACGACACCGGCGCTTCACTCGACGGGGCGGAGTTCACCCTCTACAACGACAAGGCGCCGACGGGCAGCCTGCGCGGCCCAGAGGATACGGTCACCAGCCCCGCCCTCACGTGCGTGACCGGCGCCCCCGGTCCCGGCACCTGCACCATCTCCGACGTGCCGCAGGGGCAGTACTGGGTCGTCGAGACCAGCACCCCGGACGGCCACGACACAGCGGCCGACCAGCACGCCACCGTCGCCGCCAACCAGAAGGTCACGCTGAAATTTACCGATGTGCGCAAGAGGGGCGCGATCCTGATCACCAAGGTCCGCAAGCACAAGGCGGACGGCGACGGTGAGCACCCCCACAACGGCGTGCCCTTCACGGTCACCAACAACGCCGGCGAGGTCGTCAAGAGCGGCTCGACCGACATGGGAGGAACCGGGCGGGTCTGCTTCGACGACCTACCGTTCGGTGCCTACACCGTGGCTGAGGGGGATCACCCGGGCTACGCGGACAACCCCAGCCAGACGGTCACAGTGGACAACGCGGCCAACTGCACCGAGACCCCGTACACCGGCGAGAGCGTCCAGTTCAGGAACACGCCCCTGACGGACCTCGCCATCACCGCGACTCCGCGGGTGCAGGGCGCCACCGAGTCCACCATCACCTGCACCAGCCAGACGGCGTCGGACACCACCAGGACCTCGGCGACATTCGAGGGCCTGGAACCCGGTACGTACGACTGCAAGGTCGTCATCGACCCATGAGCCCAGTCCCCGGACTTGCGCCTCACGGAGGCCCGGCCAGGTCACGGCATCCCCGGTGCTGAGAGAGTGCCAGTTCTCGGTAGTGCGGCCCTTCACAGCGTCGGCGATCCCGCTGGCCAAATGTGGGGTTATGCGGCGAGGGTGAGGTCGAGGCGGACGAGGTGGCTGGTGCGGGTGCGGTCGAGGGGCTGGCCGTTCCACCAGGCATCGATGCGGATCAGGTTAAAGGCAACGGCGGAGTAGACGTTCTCAAGATGGGGCTTCGCGAGCCCGCGACAGCGGGCGCGGCGGCTGCGGTGACCGCGATGGCCTGTCGGGTAGCAGCGGCGCGTTGCCACGCCGCCCCTAAGAGCCGTGCGGGCGGGTTGGCCCCGCACACGAAGCGACAGAAGGGCCTGACCGGCGTCGACGAGATGGTCATCTCGCTGGCCGCGAAGGGCCTGACCACCGGCGAGGTGCAGGCCCACCTGGCCGAGGTTTACGGCGCCGACGTCTCCCGTTAGACCATCTCCACCATCACCGACAAGTTCCTCGAGGGCATGGCCGAATGGCGGAGCCGACCCCTCGACGCCGTCTATCCGGTCGTCTTCATCGACGCAATCCACGTGAAGATCCGTGACGGCGCGGTGGCCAACCGGCCCGTCTACGTCGCCCTGGCCGTCACCACCGAGGGCCGGCAGGAGATCCTGGGGCTGTGGGCCGGCGACGGCGGCGAGGGCGCCAAGCACGGGCTGCACATCCTCACCGAGATCAAGAACCGCGGGTGAGCGACGTGCTCATGCTGGTCTGCGACGCTGCGGGCTGCTGCGGCGAGCGTGGCGATCGTGGGAGCCTGCCCGACCTGTTGCGTAAGGCTCACGCACTCGCGGACCGGTCGACCGGCCATGACCGGGAGGAAGCCTTCGGCATCTATGCGGTGTGCTGCAAATTCGCTCACACCGCTGCGCACGCGCTCGGGTCACCCGGAACTCGTTGCCACCGCGTGCGAGCGGGCCGCGTGGGCGTCGAGGTTGTCGGGTGGTCCGGTGCTGCCTGCTGTGTCCGACTGGATGGGGGTGTGGGACACGTGGGCCACCGCCGACTGGGCGGACGCCTGGCTCTGGCTGACAAGGCCCTCGGCGGTATCGAAAGTGAGTACGGGCAGGGCGAGCCGCGCGGTCCGCGCGTGGGGACGCTCCAGCTCAGGGCGGCTGTCTCCGCCGCGCGGGCGGCCAACGCGGCCGAGACCGAACACCGCCTCGGCCTTGCCCGTCGGGCCGCCAACCGTGCCGACGCGGCGGCGGTGAGCCGTTCGACGACCGGCACTCCCTAACCTTCTCGTCCGGGAACGTCACCCACGGCATCAACACCGCCTTGGAGCTGAGCGATCAGAGGGCGGCTCTGCGGCGCAACGAGCAGGCCGCCCCGGCGCAGATCGCGGCGCTGCCCAACTCCCGTCAGGGGCACCATCGCATGGACCTGGCCCGTGCGTGGCCGTGGGACGGGGACCGGCACAAGGCCCTCGACGAGCTTCGGGCAGCCGAGAGGCTCGCACCGTAGCTCGTCCGCGGCCATCCCATCGCGCGTGCCACCCTGCGCAGGATCACCTATGCCGAACGCGCCTCCACGCGCCAGCAGTTGAGGCGTGTGTCGAGCCGTTTTCACCTCGATGACCAGGAGCTATCCGCCCGATTCATATTCGGGGGTAATTGGTTCCTCACCGTCCGTTGCATGACTATGACAGCAGCAGGCGCTTCCAACCTGTTGTCGCGTTACCGGAGCACACCGGTACCACCACATATCAGCTCACTCCTGAAGGTGGCGGCGACGGCTGGACAGCCACCCACGGGCACCTGAAACCGCCTGAGGAGGCCACCGGCGCGGCGGGAACAACAGGCTTATTGCATAGGTACGGGCGGCAATTTCCATATCGATGCCGAGGGGGGGGCAGCGTGCTCGACGAAGCGCTTGCGGTAGCCACCGTCACCCACACCTTGCGGATACCGGTATGGGCGGCGGCGACCTGGTCGAGCAAGGTGGTGCCGGCCACGGAGTCCTGCACGCCGACCGCGGTGACCAGCACTACGAGCAGGAGGCCGAGCGTGTCGATGGCGATGCTCCGCTTGCGGCCCACGATCTAATGGGCGGTAGCTCAGGTCGCTGAAGGTGCCTCCTCGACGCCGGCCGTTTGCGTCAGCACAACGTCCGCCGACGATCCGGGCCTTGAGCCCTCAAAGAAGACTGACGTGTGCTGACGATCCCCGCTCGTTCAGGTGCCCGAGCGCCCGCGGAGCATCGGAGGCCTTCCTTGCCACGGTGCCCCGAGTATCGGGACGGCGACCGATGCGGTCATCGCCGGGCCAGGTTCCCTCGGCCAACCGGAAGAAGCGGGACAGTTGGTCACGCGCGGCGTCATTTTCTCCCCGTTGGGAGCCACTCCAAAGGATCACGCTGGCCTTGGAATAGCCCTGATCAGGGTGGGTACGGGCGTGAGCGGCTCGTCTCGCCGCGTGAGAATGCACGCGTCTTGCCCTGGTGACGGGACGGGTCTCTTCCCCGGCGGCCGGTCTGCTACCGAAGTCGCATCACAAAGACTTTCGTCTCGCATGCTGCTCTCCGCCAGCTTCTCCTGTCCGTGTATGCGGGGCTCTGCCCTGAACTTAAGATAACGGAAGGCAGCCGGAAGTCCAATTGCCATTACGCGGCTGGATGAGAGTATCGATGCATGCGGAAACCTCCAACGTGAAGCGGGCATCACCTACGAGCGCTCCGTTCATGAGGGATAATTCGCGAACCTGCTGGAGGGAGCCGGCTCCTAGCCCTTCCCGCGTTGGGGGAAGAATCGTTTCACAGTGCGAACGCGAAAGGAAGAATGAATTGGCAGGTCGACACAGGAAAGCACACCCAGGGATGACGACGAGGCAGAAGCAGGTACTGAGAGCTGGCGCCGTCACTGCTCCCCTCGCCGCAGGCCTCATGCTTGCTGGCGCAGCGAACGCATCCGCCGCAGCGTACACGCCATCCTGGCATCCCCCCGCCCCACGCATCAGCGGGGGTGGTGGGGGAGCCCAGCATTTTATTGAACAGCTCATTAAGCCGGCAATGAAAGAAGGGCTGTGTCAGATCACTACTTCGACTAGTTGTCAGAATAGCATCTGGGGCCAGCCGACTAATAATAACACCGACGTGAGCGTGTCGGGTCCGCAGTCGGTGCAGCTCTTCTACGAGGATGACGACGGTAATCGACAGCCTGTAGATGGTAGTGGCGGCGGCCATCTGGAGCTGACAAATGAGCGCGGCAAGTATGACGCCAGGATGGAGAACGGGGCTGTCATGATAAACGAAAACGGGCAGTGGCAGCCCGCGGCTGGCAATGGTGGCATCCACTACGCTTCTCCGGGCCCATTTGGTCAAAGTGTGACGCATTCCGTCGGCTATCGCGGCGACAACGGTGTAAATTACGAGTCCCAGTTCAAGAATGGAACGCTATATTACGCTGATGGAGACCAATTGGTGAACCCGAGCTATCATTATATTCCCCAGCATAATCAGCGTGTGCCGGGGACGGACACATTCGTGACGTCACCGGATGCGATGCTGATGCCGCTGGACAACGCGCAGCAGCCTGCGCCTGCGCCTTCGGTGGGGGCGCCTGCGCCTGAGGCTGCACCTGCTGCTGCCATTAGCGCTATTGGCAACGGTGGTAATGGTGGCACCGGTGGCGTTGGTGGTGGGGATCAGTCGCAGTACAACCAGCCGAGCCAGCAGCCCGCACCTGCTCCGGGCGGTGGGGAGGCTCCCGGAGGTGGAGGCTCCGGGAACGTGTTCGGCGATGCCTTCAACGCCGTCACCGGTGGTCAGTCACGTACGGGTGAAAAGGGCCGCTTGTTGATGTGGTGATTGATGTTGCTCGGCACTCTGCTGCTGGTTGGTAAGGGGCGGCGGAGGGCAGCTGACGATGGTCTTGGACCCGCAACGCTGGTTGGAACTTCGGCGGTTCCGTGCCCTGTTCGAGTCTGGTGCGGCGACTTTGACGGAGGTCGCCAAGGAGACCGGCCTGAACCGGAAGACGGTCCGCAAGTATTTGTCCGGGCATGCCCCGGCTGCACCGCCGAGGAGGGTGTCGAACGGCCGGCCGCACCCGAGAGTACACGGGCAAGTGGTCCTCGGTGCACGGTCGTTCTCTGTTCTACCGCGGCCTTTCGTCGCCGTGGAACCGGGCGCAGCCCCAGTCATCGATCAGTTCCTGCGCAACGGAGTAGCGAGCGTCCCAACCCGCTGTACTCCTACTGGCCGAAGAACCAGCCGCGCCCCGTGCGCCAGCAGCAGCGTCTGCCCATCTTCCCCTCGCCTAGCAGCGCGTTCCACATGGCGGCGAACTGCTCGTCGGTGAGGTCCTCGCGGTTGCGCAGAAGCCGCCGTCTGGCCTTCCACTCCGGGGCGCTCGCCCGTCCGATCCGACTGCGGATCTCGGCGGTGGTGCGGCGCTTGACCATGGACAGCATCTTTTGTTGGCGAGCTGGACCACGTGTAAGTGGTCGACCACGGTGGTGGCGTGTGGCAGGCCGATACGGATCGCGGGGCGGTAGGTGGGCGACATGTCGATGGCCGCGTAGCCGATGCCCTTTCTCCAGCCGAGATCGGTGGTGGCGAGCCAGGCCAGGACGTCGGCGACGGCACGGCCCTGGACCTGGCCGAGCAGCTTGCCGTGGCCAATGGCGTCGACGAAGCCGGTGTGTCATCGGTGCCGGGTCAGACGCCATTTGTTGTTGTCGGGGTCCTGCTTCCACTTCGTTTTGCCCCGCCGGGTCTCGTCGATGCCCAGAACCTTCACCTCGGGCAGCGGGGAGTCGACGACCGCGCGCGCCAATGCACGGAAGGCGCCCATCACCGTTGGACAGGACAGATGCAGGTCGCGGGCGGCCTGGGTGACCGTGGAGCCGGCATCACGCACCCGGCGTACGGCCGCCTGACGCAGCCGGGCGGTGATCCGCGTTCCAGCCTGTATCTGGGCAATGCTCTCGATGAACGACTTCCTCGGACACGTCGCCTCGCGGCACCACCAGCGGCGCTTGTGCCACAAGAACTCCAGCCCCCGCTCCCTGTAGGGCAGATCCCGCGGCCGGGCCACCGCCTGCCTTCATCCGGGAGGCGAAGACCCCGCAGGACGGGCAGGCCCGCGCGGCCTCGTCCGCCGTGATCAGGTGCACCCGACGTGTCCCGTCGGCTAGTGACTCAACCCGCACGACGGACACCCGTCGAGGCCGAGCACCAACGTCGTATCGTTGACCAAGCCCGTGGCTCCCCAATGATCCTTCTGCGTAGAGAACAGAAATGATCACTCGGGACCACGGGCGTCCTGTGTCCAGGGGCCAGTCCAGCCACGCCCATAAAATACCGTGACGGGCCGTCAGCGCACCTGACAAGCCGCACCGCTCAAGTTCGAAGACCCGCGCTACCCCGTCATGGCAAGCTCTTCGTTCTCTCTTGCAGATAGGACCTGGGCCCAGATGAGTCTTGCGGCCCTTGCTACCGCTCAAGAGGAGAGCCGAATGACTACTAAGAGAATCATGGCGCCGGGGGCACTCGCAGCCGCCTGTCTGATGCTGGTGATGCCGGCATCGGCCGCGAGCCATTCCCCCGGCGCTCCGGGCATCGGCGACTCCTACTACCCGGCCTACGGCAACGGCGGATACAACGTCTCCCACTACGACCTGCGGCTGAAGTACCGGCCGGCCACAGACGAGCTGTCCGGCACAGCAACACTGCTGGCGAAGACGACTCAGGACCTGTCCCGCTTCAATCTGGACTTCCTGCTGGACGTCAGCGATGTCCGGGTGAACGGCGCGAAGGCAGCTTTCGCAACCTCGGGCGAGCACGAGCTGGAGATCACGCCGAAGAGCCCGCTGGCCAAGGGCACGGCCATCACCGTGGTCGTGCGCTACCGAGGTGTGCCGTCGTCGAAGGAGGCGTATGGCTTCAATGCCTGGCTGCGCACTCCGGACGGCGGGGTGGCGGCGGGCGAACCCCAGGGGGCATGGTGGTGGTTCCCGAGCAATGACCACCCGCGTGACAAGGCGACCTTCGACGTGTCGGTGCAGGTGCCGGACGGCACGCAGTTCATCTCGAATGGCACGTTACAGTCGACGAGTTCGCAGGCCGGTTGGACCCGTTACGACTGGCGCTCCAACAAGCCGCAGGCCACCTACCTCGCCACCTTCGCGGCCGGCAGGTTCGACATCACCACTGGGACGTCCGAGAGCGGAATTCCGGTTATCAACGCCTACAGCAAGGACCTCGGCGACACCGCCGGGGCCGCTCGGGCGAGCATCGAGCGGACCGGGGAGATCGCCGACTGGCTGACCGAGTACTTCGGGCCCTATCCGTACAACGCGCTCGGCGGGTACGTGCCCAACACCCCGTCCGTCGGATACGCCCTGGAGACCCAGACCCGGCCCTTCTACAGCCCCCTCAAGTTCTCGAACGGGTCGAACGTCTCCATCGTGGTGCACGAGCTGGCCCACCAGTGGTACGGCAACGACGTCTCGGTCAAGGACTGGAAGGACATCTGGATCAACGAGGGCTTCGCGCGGTACGCGCAATGGCTGTGGTCAGAGCACGAGGGTGAAGGGACCGCGCAGGAGATCGCCGACTACGTGTACACCTCGCGCCCGGCCGACGATGCGTTCTGGACGGTCAAGCCCGGGGATCCGGGGCCGGACAACTTGTTCCACATCGCCGTCTACGACCGGGGCGCGCTGGCTCTGCAGGCACTGCGCAACGAGATCGGCAACAAGGCGTTCTTTACCCTTCTCAAGAGCTGGCCGCACAAGCATGCCCACGGCAACGGGTCGCTGACCGACTTCCAGCGCTACGCCGAGAAAGTGTCCGGCAAGCGGCTGGCCGCACTCTTCGACACGTGGCTGTTCCAGCCGTCGAAGCCAACGGCGCCCGCGGCACAAGCGGCGTCGATCGCGAAAGCGTCGACGGCTCCGGTGCAGCCGAAGTCGTGGAAGAAGATCGCAGAGACGGACAACGTACATGAGCACCGGAACGGACCCGGTCGAGTCGAGAAGGAGAAACGACGGACGGAGTAGCTCAAAGGCCCGACATGGCTGGGCAGTTGCGCACACGTCACCGACGCTCGGCTCGGCCTGGTCGAGCCCCTGGCCGGTAGTCCCGTTCACAGAGACCCAGACGGTCGTGGCTTGCCACACTTGCCACGGCCTGGCGTTCGTGCCGGACGCCCGCCGACGCGGGGATGTGAATCGCCCGGGTTTGATCGAGACAGTTCGAGGCCTGACGGGGGACTGTAAGACGTTCGGTGTAACTCCCGATCATGGAAGATGCATCGATGACCAGTGAGAACGTGTCCGAGTCCGAGGGCGCCGAGTCCGCAAGTGTGGTGTCGGCGAAGGCCGTTGACGACCAGTTGATCGACGAGCTGGTGCACCGGGCCAGGCCGAGGGTCTGCAGCTGACCGGTGAAGGCGGGCTGCTGCAGCAGTTGACCAAGCGGTTGCTGGAGTCTGCCCTGGAAGGCGAGATCACGGACAATCTCGGCTATGACAAGCACGACCCGGCCGGCAAGAACGGCGGCAACTCCCGCAACGGCAAACGCTCCAAGACCGTGCTGACCGACATCGGCCCGGTGGAGATAACGGTGCCGCGCGACCGGGACGGGTCCTCCGAACCGAAGACCGTCAAGAAGCGGCAGAAGCGCCTGACCGGCGTCGACGAGATGGTCATCTCCGGTCCAGGCCCACCAGGGCGTGGCGGAGCCGCAGCCGGTCAAGACGCAGCAGTCGATCCCATCGCCATCGGGGCTGCAACAGTGGCAGCAGCACCAGGACCAGCAGTCTCGGCAGCCTGCGTCGTCATTCACGGCGGTACCGGATCAGCGTCGGCCGGCCAAGCTGCCCCAGCCGCAGGGTTCAAATCAGGAGGTGTCTGGTTCGGATTCGGGTAGTGCGGGTGGTTCGGCCACGGGGAGCACTCTCACTGGTGCCGCTGTGGGCGGATTGGCCCCGGCGGGTGGTTTGGCAACCGGTGAGCCTATGCCCAGTGGTGCCAGCGTTTTGGGTTCTTCCACTGAGGCCTTGCCCAAGGGCAGCGCTTTCGGGGCTGGTGTGGTGAATCGGGGGCGAGTGCAACAGAAGCTTGAGGAGTTCCAGCAGGAGTTGGGACAGCAGCAGCCGCAGGGCGGGGCGCAGCTACTGATGTCGGACAGAACGGCGGACAACTCCAAGGCCGACGAGGCCGCCCCCAACAGCGCTGGGCCGCAGGCGTTGGCTTTGCAGCGCTCGGAGTCCGCCGGTGGCAGCGGCAACGTCCTTGGTGAGAATAGCGGCACTGCCGCTGTGGCCAATGGCGGCGCCGGCGGTGGGAATCAGCATCCCCAGCAGCTGCCGCTGGCATCCCCACTGCTGGGCCAGGGTTGGCAGAGCAGTACCGGGGCGGTGAGTACGCCGGCCCCGCAGGCCCAGCCGCAGCAGGTTCCGGTTCAGCAGGTACAGCAACCGCAGCCGCAGGCTTGGGCGCCTCAGCAGTAGCTGCGTCAAATGCCACGCCTACATCAGCAGGGAAGCGAGGGTGACCTCTGTCTGGTAGGACTCGGCGGTCTTGTCGTAGCGAATGGCGATGCCGCGCTGCTGGTCGGGTAGCCGGGTCACGTCGCCGTGACCCAGCCCCCTCAGAACCGGACCCGCCTGTTTCCAGGCATCAGGGCTCGAGCAAGCCTGGAGGCTTGCTTGTCGAGGAAGACCAGGACGTACGCGATCACCGGCAGCGCAAACCCGGTCAAGCCCACGAACCGCGCGACGGCGACCTGGATGGAAGCTGCACAGGCCGCCGACGACGACGTCGAGGTCCACTACCGGTTGACGGCCTGCCCCCCGAAGACGCGGACCTGGCCCAGCACGAGGTGGCTGGGTTTGACGACATCCACGTAGCGCCAGGCCCCCGGCGGGGCGAAGCAGCTGTAGCTGGACTCGTAGGGCAGTGGCGTCGGGCCGACGGCGCAGGCGACGGTGTGGCCTTGAGAGATATCGGCATGGTTGGACACGCGGATCTGGAGGTTCTGCCTCTCGGCCGGATTGTCGACGCCGTCCTGACGGAAGAGGATCTGGATCTTCGACAGCGGGTGTGGAGCGCCGAGGTCTACCTGCCACCAGGCAGGGGCATTCCCCGCTGAGGCGAACGGCATGCTGTAGGGCCCGTTGCCAGGGGTGGCGATCCGTTCGTTGTTGGCCTGGGAGGCTGGATAGTTCGGCCCGTAGGTGCTGGAAGCAACGGCCGGTTTCCCGTAGGCGAGGTTCGTCTGCGGCTCCCCCTTCCTGATCGCGGTGTACTGCGGTTCCAGTCCGGCGTTGGCCATGATGGTCTGCGCCTCGGCGTTCCAGGTCGTCACGCCGACGGTGTTGTCGGCCACGGTGTTGGTACTGGTGGGGGTCTTGAAGACGGCAGCGCCCGCGTCAGCGCCGGCATAGTTGTCGTGCACGGTGTTGTGTTCCGCGGTGGGTGCGAAGAGCCAGGCGGGGGCGTAGCCGTTGACGACGTTGCGTTCCACCTGCCAGTAGCTGGCCCCATTGTCCAGATAGAGAGCCCCGTAGCGCTGCGAGTCGTTCTCTACGTGATTCCCGGTCATGACAGATGGCTGCGCTGCTGCCTGACTACCGTTGACGTAGATCGCCCCACCGTCCTCGAGCGCCGAAGTCATCGCATCGTGGACGTAGTTGGAATCGACGTGATTGTCGATCATGGGCTGGTCCTTGGACACGCCCCACCCCCAGCCCAGTGAGATGCCCGTGTAGGGAGTGTCCCAGACTTCGTTGTGGGCCACGTGGGTGTGCTTGACCCAGGTGGCGAGGATCCCCGCTCCGCCCTGGTACTCATTGGCCACATCGTGGACGTAGTTGTTGCTGACGGTGTAGCCGGACTCCAGCCGAGCGGGTGGGGTGTATGCCACACCGGCGCCGATCTGGAGGCCGTTGCCAGAGACATCCGTGATGACATTGCCGATCACGGAGTTGTCCTGGCCGCCTCCGTCGAAGCCCAGTCCGCTGCCGCCGAGGTGCTGGAAGGTATTCCCGCGGAACGTCACGTCGTCGCAGGAGTGGCAGGCGACGTTCGCCGGAAGAGCGGAAGCGTGAGCCGGGGGGTCTTCCGTCTTGGTGAGGAGCACGTTGGCCTGAAGGTCCGCAAGACCCTCATCGCCGAAGAGCCAGGTGGCGTGTTCGAAGCTCAGGCCGGTGAACTGCATATTGTGCACTGGGTTGTCCGGGGCGCCCGCGAGTTCCACAAGGGTCTGCAACCCGCCGGCAGTCACCTTCGCGGTTCTCATGTCCTGGTCGGCCTGCGGGATGTAGTAGAGCGTGTCAGCGCTGGCGTCCAGATAGAACTGCCCCGGCGAGCCCAGCAGTGCGTAGTTGTTCTCCACAGCGGTCGGCACCGTGATCCCGTTGGTGCTGCTCGCGTTGGCGTGGCAGGCGTTGTTCATGGTGACCACGCCGCCCGAGACCGAGGAGACCGGGCAGAGCGAATACGTCCAGCCGCGGCTCGATGAGCGATGGCCGTAGACGACGTCGACGTGACCGATGTCCTGCCACGTGTCAGGCCAGGAACTCGCATACGTGAAGCCGTTGGCTGTCTTCTGCATCGCGCCGAAGGCGGTGTTCGCCGACATGCTCGCGACGGTGGCACGACGGCCATTGACCCACAGCTGCCGCGTGTTCAAATCGGCCGGCACGGGAGCCTTCCAGATGTTCTTCGCCGCATCATGAAGGCTCCAACCGGTGATGGATCTGCCACCGCTGAGAACGACCTTCTTCCCCGGCTCTGCCCTGTAGATGACGTCGTGACCGTTCTCCCCCGAGTCGGAAGGACCGAACGTAAGGGGGGACGACAGCTGATACGTGCCGGCCGCCAACTCCACCACGAGATCGCCCGACATCGTGGAGGTGCGCCGTTCAGCAGTGGACTTCGCCGTCTTCAGCGCGCATGGCGCCGACTGCGTACACGCCTTACCGCTCCCATGGGGAGACGTGTAATAGATCATCTTCGCCGCAGCGCCCGCAGTGGCCGGAACAAGACCCGGGGCCAAAGCCATCACGACGACCAGCACGGTCAGTCGCGCGATCTTATTCCACCCCGATAAAGCCTTTATTTCCAACATCAGAACCCCTTTTCCAGAATCCCGCCTGCACGACACTGCCACAAGCGCAAAAGGTGGATTCTCGCAACTAAACGAGGCAGTATCCGGCGGAGTGTACCGGTTGTGCGCTGAACTCGTCAGCAGGGTGGATTAACGGCAAAGCGGGTTGACCTTAAGGCGATTCAAGATCGGCTCCGACCAGTAATGCGGCGGGCAGTTCGGGGCTGCTCTGACGCAGCAACTAAATGATCGTGAGCCAGTCCCGCTTCTCTAGGAATTGGTTCCGACTGTGAGGTGAGGGAGGTATCAAGTCCCTTACTGGCAAACGAGCTTCGAGGGCCACCTCTGTCCGGCCGGCCCGGCATCTCATCCTCACGGGGAACGAGAAGGCAGCGCCTCACCAAGCCCCGAGCCGCTATACAGCCCAACTCAACCGGCAAAGCCCAAGTCCGCAGACGGAGCCTGGAACAGGTCCATCGATGGCGCAGCCGACTGCTGCCCCAGATCCTGCAGGGAGGACTGGCTCAGATCCGGAACGGCCAGAGCTGAAGCCTCGTTCGGCTGCTGAACCTGGCCGCTCGTATCCGCCCCTGCCTCAGCAGCCGGCGTCTGCTGAGCCGGAGCACTGCCGGTCTGCGAGTCGGGCTGATCAGTCTGCGAGCTGGGGTTCTGCCCCGGCGACTGAGCAGCTGGATCCTGCTGTTGACCCGACTGAGCCTGTTCATCCGATTTCTGACCGGGTTGAGAACCCGTAGCTGTCTGGGACGAATCAGTCGTCCCTAGCTGACTCCCGCCGGAGTTGGCGCCTGAGTTCGAGCCGGATGCACCCCCCTGACTCGGGCTCTGAGACTAAAACTGCGACTGCTGCTGGGTTGTCGATGTCGTTGGCGTTGACGATGACGTGGACGGCGTTTGCTCGGACGTTTGTTGCTGGGCTGACGGCGCTGCCGGCTGCGTCGCTGACGACGTGGACGGACATGCTGATTGGGTCGATGGCGTCTGCTGCGCCGTCTGCGACTGCGAGGGCTGTGCAGCTGGCTGCGCGGTCTGTGCGGTTTGTGCGGCAGAAGCCTGTGACGCCGACTGCGTGGGCGTCTTCGACTGCTGGCTGGTCGGCACGGCATCCCCATGAGACAGGGACTGCGCCAGCGCCATGACCTTCTGGGGAGTGAGATTGGTCTGTTCCCGATGTTGCTGCGGACTGAGCTGATCCAGAGCGTTCTGTTCGCCCGCGGTGAGGTTCGTGGAGGCGGGATCTACCTGCACGTAGGAACTTGGGGCAACCGCGGCACCGTCTCCCGTGGCGACCGGATCTACCTGCACCGACGGGCCCGGGTCGGCCGTCGCACCGTCTCCCACGGAGGCGGATTCTGCCTGTACGGAGGGGCTTGGGTCGATCGCCGCATCATCTCCCATGGCCTGTCCCACGCCGAAAATGCCACCCGTTGCCATGGTCAGCCCGATCGCTGTTGCTCTCGCTCCCATGGGGGCCAGGTTTCTTGACGCCTTCCGTAGCGGCATGGCCATCTGATGGCGGCCCTGGACACGGCGCTTCGAATGAGCTCCCATGAATTTCCGCTCCTTCCCATTCGCTCATCGGTGATTCCGGGCCGGAACCCGCGGCAGAGCCAGACGATGCCAATGGGGCAGCCCCTGACAGCACAACAGCAGACCCGCCATGAGATACCGTGTAATAGCGAATGCCAGGGCCAGAAGAACACGCCACGCTGGCCATGTCACCCCCTCGACGACCACACACTCCGTTACGCAATAGCAGGCATGACGTCCGACATGTCAACCGGAGAATAAAAGAGAGAGGGGCGAAGGTGAGATTCGTGCGCCGCATAACAACTCGGGGCCGAGGAGCGGTGCATACCAAAGGCAGCGCATCTCGTTAGTGGCGACTGCGTGATGAAAGCCACACGACTGTCGGCGCAGGCACAGGCCAGGGCGGTTTCATAGCCTGACTCTTAGCGCGTATGTGCTGGTCAGCGGAGTCCGGTAGAGCCAGGGGACGGGTGAACGGCTCGTAGGACATCTTGCGGAGTCCAGCGGCGATGTTGTGGTGCCCGGCGGCACGAAGGCAGTTGATCGCGAAGCTGAGCAAGGTGGCCATGTTCTCCGGACCGCGTTCGGTGTGGAGCTTGGAGGCTCCTCCGCGGAGGCGGTGTCCCTGACGAAGTGGAGCCAGTTTTCGATGACCCACCGCAAGCGAATGATCTTCGCTAACTTGAGTTTAACCTCTGTGCGGTGTTGCTCGGCATGCCGGGGCTGAAACAGGCCGGGCGGCGTCTTTACGGCCATCCCCCAGTGAGCGGAGGCGGGTTTGGGAACAGCAAGAAGGCGAAGGCCCCGTCCTGCTGGTGTTGCGTAACTTCTCGGGCGCTCAGCGGCAGAGCGAGTCGGGCTCGGGCCGCCTGCGTTGCCCGTCGGGGGTGAAGGTGCAGACTTTGTCAAAGGGCGTCTCCGAAGCGGACAGCAAGCAGAACAGGTTCCTCAAGCTCAGGCCATGTGGAATCGGGGGCCCGAGTGCTGCCATTCCAGAGATGGAAGAACACGATGGGCTCGTCGGGGCCCTCACCCATGGCCGAGCGTCCCGCTGTACCGCGGGTTAGTCCCTCCGAACAGGATGAATGGGGGCCGAACCCGGAGATGACATCTGCCCACGAGCGGTCCTCCTGCGCCCACGGGCGCACGACTGTCACGCAAAATGCGATACTCGCCAGCCGGCAAAACGTGATCGGGCCTGAGCCAGCCGCGGCGGTGCGCGAACTCGGCGTAGACCGAGGCGACGCAATTCTGATCGTAGCCTCCCGGCATCAACTCCCGGAACAGCCCTGCCACACCCGTGCTGGTCCAGGCCCCTCGGCTCGACCAGCGCGCGGCTCTTCCGCCAATGCCTCGGGCTGGCATTCCACGAACAGCAGATGGTCCGTCAGCATCCGCAGGGCCGCGTCATGCTGCGAGAACATGCCGGGACGGCGCAGGGCAGAGTTCAACTGGTCGACGGATAGGCGTGTATCTCATCGACACGCGCAAGTGATCTAGTGACTGCAGAGCAGGCCGGTACGGGGAGGACACACTCAGGGTGTGCTCTACACCTGACGACGAGTAGCTGAGGCGATGGCATCACCCCAACCGCCAACGCCTCCTGAGTGCGCGGCGCGAAATCCGGCAGTGGGCCGGGCTGTCCGGCCACATGTGGCGCAGGACCACAGTGCGGCGTACTCCGGCATCCAGCATCGCCTGAACGCGGTGCTGGCCGTTGATGAAGCCATCGCTGATGTAGCCGTCGCCGGACGGCTGGATAGCGTCGCCGAGGGAGTACAACGTCCGGAGCACCTCACGCTCCCACTCACTCGCGCCGGCCGCGGCGGCGTACTCACAGACGTAGTCGGCCATGTCTTCCGCCTTCATGCCCTCGTGCTTCGCGCGCGCCTGGGCGGCGAGCGCCATGTGGTTGACCTGATGCCAGTCGCCAGAGTGGTACCAACAGCAGGACCCGCCCACCGCGCTGCGGGAAAACCAGGTTCGTCCAGCGTCGCCACCAGGATGTGCCACCGGACATGCATTGCTCGCGGAACGGGCGGGGCCTCGCCAAGCGCCACAACGCGATCGCCTCGAACCGCGGCTCCGGCTCCGGTTCCAGCTGGGGCGGCACGTAACCCTCGCCGCGGTCATCGGCGACCGGACCGCCGACCAGCTGTACGATCTGCTCCGCGCTGATGGTGCGCCAGCGTGGATGGCGCACCTGGTACGGCTCGGTCTCACTGAAGGTAATCAATCGAAAGTCCGGCTCCCTACCGAACGTGCTCCGAAGTTGCCGCTCGATCCACACCGGCGGCAGTTTTTGGTCGGGGCAGTGCTGCTGCCACACCGCTGCTGCACACGACTCGGCCACGTTGGTCAGGCTCGGGCCTCTTCCTCGGCCTGAGTCGCCACCGCCACCGCCCGCTGGCCGGGTGCTGTGAACAACTGCAACCGAAACGATGTGCGCCCCGCACGAAACATGTGGTCGTCCACGGTGCGTCGGCGCGGAGCAGCGAGGCTCAGCACATCCGCCAGCGTCTCGCCGGACGCGCCTTGAGCTGCAGGATCGGGTCGGGCGGGAGGCCTTTCCTGCGATGCATCATTCATGCCGACATCATGGTGGTTGATCGCTTTGAGCACTCCTCAGGCCACGGCCGAGTTGGTCTCGCACCAGGTTCGGGTGGCTTGACCGAGCCCTTCAGCACTTGCGCAGAGGGCATGGAAGGCGTCCTCTGGACCGCATCTCATGTACGTGACGTCAATGAGGGGCGGTCTGAGAGACGTCAGGTCGCGCGGCGGAGCCGGATGACGACGTTCTCCCCCATGCGCTTGGGTTCGAGCCGGTAGTACTTGATGTGCCCGAGCCTCTCGGTCTCCTCAAGCCAGCCGGCTTCGATGACCTGCTTGCGGGTGCGGGAGAACACGGGCGGGGCCATGCCGACGAGCTTGGCCAGGTTGGCGGCGGTCTCGAGAACGGCGCCGGACCGGTCGGTCGGGTGCAGGGCGTACAGCATGACGACGAGGCGCTGGTTGGCGGTCATGCCGGCCGTCTTCTCAAGCAGCTCGAGGTTCTTCTGCTTGTCGTCACTGCTGATCACTGGGCCTCCCACCGTGTAGGGGCGTTCTCGTTGAAGCCGGGGATGTCCGGCGGGTTGCACGTCTTCACCGCTTCACGCTGTTCCAGCCCTGTTCCGTGGAAGGCAATGTAAGGGCTGATTCGGTAGAAGTTGTAGTTTCCGATGCGTCCTCGGACGATCAGGATGCGGTGTTTGGCCAGCTTTCTATTGATCTTCCCGACCGCGTCGGTAGACATCCCTACGCGTTTGGCGATGTCTGCTCCGGTTGCCCTCAGCGGCTCCAATCGCTCAGGTGAGACCCCGATCCACCACAGGACGAGGAACTTCTGACTGGGCGTGAACGCCTTCGATTCGGTGATCGCCTCGACACGTGCCTTGTCGACCTGCGTGTGCCTGCCCGAGAAGGCGTATGGCGCATAGGGGACCGTCTCGCCCGTGTCGGCGTCAACCAGCCTGCGTACTGCTCCCAACGGACCCTCCGGTGCAAGGGGGTTGATGGATGGTTCACGAGGGACGGCCGTGAAGCCGACCAGATGAACTTAACGTACATGAGCAGGGCGTCAATCAACTCCGCCTGTAGGCCGTGTCGCTTGCTCTCACACGAACAGCTCGTCATTTCGAGCCCTGTCCGCCTCGGGTACTCATGTACGTCACGTCAATCTGGTGCTGCTACAGGATCGTGATGCCCAGATCGTGCAGTCTTGTTGACAGATCAAGCGATCGCCTTGTCAGTTCAATAGATCGTGGTGCCCGATTCCTGGGACTGTGTGGCACGACTGAGGGATCTGGGCCCTCGGGCTTGAGGATCGTCCTCTACGGTCGACGGAACTGCCTGCCAGTTCACTCGATCTCGGTCGCCCAGGGTGTTTGCGCAGGTCATGGTCGCATTGGGAGGCGCACTCTCTTACCTCGTACAGGAAGCAGCACACCTCGCGGCACCGCACCGGAACCCCACGGTGCCAACCCGCGCCGGCTGACGCATCCCTTGCCCGTCACCACCTTGCAGCTGCACTCAAAAGCGGAACAAACGAAGCTCGGCCCCATCCCGGAAACCCCGCTCCACTCGCAGCTGACATTGAACCGGGCACATACGGGTTGTCCTGCGCTCCGCGTCCGCACACGCACCACCCCGCCGCTTTCCGGCGCGCACGGTCCTGTCCCACGACGAAACGGATTCGCGCCGGGAAGTGGTGGGGCAGCGGGGTCCAGGGGCCGGCGAAGGCCCCTGGTACCACGCAGCCAAACCACGCACCAGGTCACACGCGCACCGGTGGTCCCTCGACACAGCGTCGCTAGCTGCGGCCTTGGGCTGCTGGGACCCGCGCTCAGGCACTCACCGGCACGGCACGACCAGTTCCCCCTCCGTGCCCGGCTGCTTGGCGCTCTTGGACCAGAACGCGCCGTGGACCGCGGCCAGTTCCCGCACTCGGCGCTCCAGCCACTTCCGCCCCCGCCGCCACCTCATCACAGCCAGTGACTACCGAACCGAGATGACCGAACGATTCCACGTCTGGAAGGCCATCACCGGCGTGCCCGTGACCGGCTGACCGAGGCACCACCACACCCACACCACACCCCAACCCACCAGCCGCACCAAGAACCTGACAACGCCGGCTGCCAGGCTCGGCGCAGCCGACCGCGAAGCGGCTTGGCCTGGCGGCCCGGCGGCGGCCGTGGTGCCCTCCGGGCGCCGCCCAACGAGGGGGCCGCACCACGACCCACCACCATCTCCACCACCCACACACCCGCACCCAAGATCCCTGCCAGGGCGGGTGGGCCCCGCACTCCAAGGTCCTGGCCAGCTACCTCGAAGTCGTCGACCAGTGGGAGGACAACGCCCTGCTTGGCGTGCTGTAGGCAAACGTGATGGCCGACAGACCTCGACCGGCCGGTGCATCGCCGCCCCGCCTATGCGCCGCCGAACGGCCGTCTCAGCATCTGGCAGACGCGGAACGCGCTCATGGTGAAGCGGTGACAGACAAACCGAGGTGGTATCACCAGGGCCGGGCCGCGGATGGATGGCACGCCCCGCTCTTGATGCGGGTGTGGATCGTCGCCCCGCTCGCTGTCACCACCAGGACCTTCGGCCGCCTTCTGAAAGAAACACGGCGAAATACGGCCTTGGCAGCAAGTTATCTGGCTCGCAGGCGCTGAAGTCGCAGATACTGCGGGTTTCAGGGCTGCAGGCGGGGTGGTGATGTCTGTCACGTGGCTCACTGGGTGGCATAAGGCTGCTTTTGAGGTCCCGCTGGCCTTTCGGGTGCAGTTTGGTATGCGGTTTATGAAGTGCCGAGTGTGGGCCTGTGTTTTTCTTCTGATGGTGACATGGCCAGCGTCACAGCTGCCCCTGCATAACGGATGGCTGGCGGGGATGTGGTTGACACACCAAGCATGCGTGCGGTCGTCTCATTGACAGGCCGTCTCAGGGCTCGCGGGAACCCGCACATACAAGGAGGGGAGCACCGTCAGCGCCGCCATGAAAAGGTTCACCAAACAGGTCAGCGCGCAAGCCTTATCCAGATACGGCGACGCGCCGACCTGAAATCATATTCAGAGATTCAACATTTAGGCGGCCGTCCCTGGTCCTCCTCCGGAGATTTTGAGGGTATCGCGGCAACGCTCCCATGAGAAACGGGCAGAGAAATGAACAATCCGGAATGCCGACGGGATGGCCAGCATCTACCGGTCGTAAAGATCCGGTGACCACATCACTTGATGGGTTGCCATATTTTCGAAGGGATAAAGGAATGACTGCACGCCACAAGAAGGCACACGCCGGGCTGACATCCGGGTGCGGGCCTATTTCGACCAATAAGTGGTTACGTAATGCGACGATCGCCACGTTCATCGGCGTTACAGCATCCATGAGCAGTCAGCTCGTGGATCCTCCCAGCGCCAGCGCGATCGGCATCGACCTGGAAGGCTATAAGAAGCACCGGCCGACTGAGGCCCGCTCCGTGGTTCACATTAAATACACTATCGGCCGCCATGTTTATCTCGGGACCGGATTTGTTGTCGGACCCAAGTTAATTGTTACCGCGGCGCATGTGGTTAATGCAGCACCACATCCCGAGGACGTGCAAGTTACCTACTTTAACGAGAAAGGGAAACCACACCACATAAAAGCAGAAAAGTTATACATTTCTCACGGTTACAATAACCGCACATTTACCAATGATTTCGCTACTATCGGACTGAAAGAACCGTTACCACCTAGTGTTCCGCATCTGCCATTGCCCGGCGATCCAGGTGTCGATTTGCCGGAATCAAAAGGGTACAGGGCGCGAGTGTACGGTCACACAGAGCAAACGGAACGTAAACTACAAGAAGTGCAGTCAAAATGGGGCGATGTGGCACCTCAGCATCCCAGCGCCCAAGACGCAGTCAGATTTGCCAAATCATATAATGGTTGGCTTAACTCCTTCGAGAGCGCCGGTTACGGATCTACATCTAAGCGCCTGAGTGGAAATGTTGACGTTCACGAGATCTCCGGCTCCCGATGGCGCGCCAACAGTAAGCAATATCCTGACGGCGGAAATCCCACCACAAATAATCCGCTTGATTTAATTCGCGCGATTCCGGGTCTTCCCGGTGACAGCGGCGGCCCGCTGATCGCTAAGGATAAAAACGGAAATCCTGTGGCAATTGGTGTCAGTTCGACTAGCGGTGTAGGTGGTACAAATTGGGCGCGGACTGATCACGGGTTACGGCCTGGCCATGGGTTACGGGAGGTCCTGGACAGGGCGGCAAAAGACGGATTTAGTCGGAATACGGATCCGGGCAATGCTTTTAAGGATCCGGATGGGGAGGTGCCGTCTGGGCCGGGCGCGCGAGAGCACGGTGCCGGGAAGCCGGACGCAGACGGCTCGAAGTCTCGTGGTGATCATGCAGAGCCGGTGGCGGCTGTGCAGGGGCCGCAGTCTCATCGGGAGTCTGCTTCTGCTGGTGGGGGTTCCGGTGTGGTGTATGGCCATGTGAAGGGCGCCCGCGACTGGGAGGTTGCGGATCCGTCCCAGCCTCAGCGCTATGACCGTTTTGATGGCTACCGTCTGGGCAAGGACGACCGCTGGCAGACCATGAAAGACCTGGAGGCTTCTCTTCGTGGGCAGGCGAAGCCCGCGGATGCGTCGCAGGCTCCATCGGACCGGGATGCGAAGTCTGCCAGTGGTGTTTCCGGCGGGCTGGGTGGCACGCCTGCTGGTGGTGCAGCTGCGCATAGTGATGCGGCTGGTTCGGAGCTTCCTGCCGGTGATGGTGCGCATGCGTGGCACGGGCTGCAGGGTGGCTACCAGGGTGACTGGCAGTACAAGGACGGGCAGGGGCAGGGCGGTTGGACCAAGCCGGGGTCGTCCCAAGGCGGGTCTGTGCTGGGCACACTGGCTATACCGTCGGGTGGGTCTGCTTCCGCGTTGGCTGGTAAGTCCGCGGAGGGCTCTGCCAGTTCCGGTGCTGTTTCTGGTGTGGGTTCCGTGAGTGTGCCGGGCACGTGGGCTGGGTCTGTGTCTGGTGTGGGGCAGCAGGCTTCGGCTCCGGCGTCTGGGTCTGTGGGTTCTGCGGGGGCTGCGCCGACGACTGCTGTTCCTGTTCCGGATGCGTCTTCTCTGGGTGGCGGGTTGGGTTCGGCTGGTCAGGGGGCTGGGGGTTCGGATCTGGCGGATAGCCCGGCGGCTGCGAAGCCTGCAGACAGCTCCATCGGTTCCGGTTCCGGTTCCGGTTCTGGTTCTGGTTCCGGTTCTGCGGGCTTGTCGCCGGGGGCTTCTGCTGCGCCTGTGGCTGGGGCTTCTGCGCCTGGGTCTGGGGTGCAGGAGGTGCCGACTGCTCCTGTGGCTAAGCCGGTTGCGGATGTGCCGATTGGCGGGGGTGGGGACACGGTGCTGAAGGATCTGGGTGGGTTCACGCAGACGTCTGGTGCTGCGCCCACGTCGGGTGCGCCCACGTCGGCTGTGCCTGGGTCTTTGTCGGTGTCTGCGCCGGCCACGTCTGCTGCGCCTGAGGTCCCGTCTGCTCCGGCTGCGCAGCAGGCGGCGTCTGTGTCTGCTCCGGCGGTGTCTGCTCCGGCTCCTGCTGGGTCTGAAAGTTCGCAGCAGTCTGCTCCAGCAGTGGAGACTCCGGCCACGTCTGCTGCGCCTGCTCCGGTCCCGGCTCCGGTTGAGACGACACCTACGCCTGCGCCTGTGGCTGAGGCCCCGCAGCAGGCTGCGCCTGCGGCGGCTGAGACGCCTGCTGCGTCAGCAGCTCCGGTGGAGCAGGCTCCTGCTCCTGCTCCTGCTCCTACGTCTGTGCCTGAGCAGGGTGCTGCGCCTGCGGCTGAGCAGGCTCCGGTTCAGCAGTAGGTGATGGGCGGGGGTTGCCGGGGTGGTGGTCGGGGGTTGCCGGGGTGGTGGTCGGGTCTGATGGTGTCTGGTCTTCGGTTTTGGGCCGCTCCGGTTTCTGTCCTTGCCCTGTCCGGCGTCCCTGTGGCTGCGCCTGCTGTGGTTCCGGTGGAGCAGGTTCGGCAGTAGTTGGTGTGGGGTTGCGATCAAGCCTTTGAGCTGGTTGATCGCGAGGTGCGATTCACGCCAAGGTCTAAATTCGCAAACCTATTTCCTGCCGGAGGAGGCCGATCCTGGTTCCCTCTGGGGGTGAATGGGCTCGTCGCAACATGAAAGGAAGTATTAAAATGGCAGGAAGTCATAGGAAATCGCGCGAAGTGTTCACCCGCGGGCAGAAGCGGGCGTTGAGGACCGCCGCTGTGCTGGCCCCCCTCTCTGTGGGGCTCATGGTCACTGCCGCAGCGAATGCCTCAGCCGAGGGAAATGCGCCGGGGTGCCGGTATTCGGAACAGGATGGGGAATGGCAGTGCCCTGATCTTGTTACAGCAATAAAGGAGGGGCATCCGTTCGCGCGGACCGCGTTGGGCTTGAAGTATCGGCCGGGGGACCCTCAGTCTGAATTCTTGCAGCGGCAAATGGGGGCTATGAAGCCCGGTCAGAACCCGGTCGGTCCGCGAAGCGGCCATATGGGCGCGACTGTTGGCGATATATATCGCCAACATGTCAAGCCGCATATTAGTTTAGGTTACGACGACAAGGGGAAAACGTACACGGGAGATGAGGCTAACCCGTACTCGCCGAAATATCACGGTATCAATGCCAGCGGGCACACCTTGAGGGGTCCCGGCTATAACTACGCGACACACCAGTATGACGGAGGCAGCTACGAGGATTACCGGAATGCTCACCCGGAGCTTTACCGAGCTCCAGGTGCATCATCTGGTGGGCAGTCCGGATCGGGTGCTTCTGCTGGCGGGAATGCAGGTTCGCCGGCCTCTAGTGATTCGGACCAGCAGGGCCAGCAGCAAGGTGCGGATGCGGCGAAGTCGGCGCAGGACGGTGCGGGTGGTGGCACTGGGCGGCAGGCCAGGTCTGTCGCGGATCCGCAGGCTAAGCCTGGTGCGCAGCCGGATGGTGCTTTGCCGGGGCAGGGGCTGTCCGCTCTGGCTGGGCCGGATGCCAACTTCCTCAGTCAGCGGGCTGACGGTGCCAAGGCGCCGGCGGTGTCGGATGGCTTCGGTTCCACGAACGCGTTTGGTTCACCGTTGACTGACCATTGGGATAAGTGGAGGCAGCAGACCTTCCACGATGGCCGGCGGCAGGGGGGTGCTGAGGGCCGGTTGTCGGCAGCGGACACCTCGGCCACGGCAGGCACGCAGAGCCCGCCGGCGGGTGGGGATCTGTCTAAGCCGGCTGTGGATGCTTCCAGCCCTGCTGGAACAGCTGGTACGCCTTCCACGGGCGGCTTGCGGGACCCGGCTGCTCACAAGGCTGAGGGTTCCGGCTTGACGGATAACTCAGCGGCTCCCAAGCCCGCAGAAAGCCCCAGCGGTTCTGGTGTGGGTTCGGTGGATGCGCCCGCTGGGTCTGCTGGGTCTGTGTCTGGTGTGGGGCAGCAGGCTTCGGCTCCGGCGTCTGGGTCTGTGGGTTCTGCAGGGGCTGCGCCGACTACTGCTCCTGTTCCGGCTGTGCCTGCTTCCCTGGGTGGCGGGTTGGGCTCTGCTGGTCAGGGGTCTGGGGGTTCGGGTCTGGCGGATAGCTCGGCGGCTGCGAAGTCCGCGGAGGGCTCCATCGGTTCCGGCTCTGGTTCTGGTTCTGGTTCTGGGGATCCGTCGGCTGGGGCTTCTGCTGCGGGGTCTTCGCTGGGGGCTCTGTCTGCTCAGCCGTCTGTGTCTGCCCCGGATGAGCCGGTTGGCGGGGGCGGGGACACGGTGCTTAAGGATCTGGGCGGGTTCACGCAGGCAGCTGGTGCTGTGCCAGCGTCGGGTGCGCCTGCGCCTGAGGTCCCGTCTGCGTCTGTGTCTGCTCCGGTTTCTACTGGGTCTGAGACTGTGCAGCAGTCTGCTCCGGTGGTGGAGACTCCGGCCGCGTCTGCTGAGGCTGCTTCGGTTCCGGCTCCGGTTGAGACGACACCTGCGCCTGGGCCTGTGGCTGAGGTCCCGCAGCAGGCTGCGCCTGCGGCTGCTGAGGCGTCTGCTGCGTCAGCAGCTCCGGTGGAGCAGGCTCCTGCTCCTGCTCCTACGTCTGTGCCTGAGCAGGGTGCTGCTCCTGCGGCTGAGCAGGCTCCGGTTCAGCAGTAGTGGGTGGGCGGGGGTTGCCGTCTCCGTCCCCGGTCCCGGGGCGGGATGGGGTACGCGACAGCATGGTTTCGGCTCGCTGAAGTACGAGCACCTCTACCGTCTAGAGAACGACGATCTCGACACCCTCGTGACCGCGGTCGAGGAGGGCCGGCACGTCGTCATCCCCCCTGTCGAAGGCATGACAATACCGTTGCTTTTGAGGCTGCCAGCCGGTTGACCCGGTGTGCTGATAACCCGTCTGGAGCGGTTGGGGCTGGGAGTCCTGACCCGGTCGTGTCCGCCTGAGGTGGACCGGGCCGTTGCCGAAGCCGGCCGCTCGGAGAAGCGGCGGCGTCTGCTGTCGGCCCGGTTCACGGTGTACTTCGTGCTGGCGACGTGCTTGTTCCCGCAGGCCGACTACCTGGAGGCCCTGCGCCTGGTCAAGACCGGGGACGCGGGACTGCGCTCCTGGTCCGGGGTGAACGAGTCGTCGCTGACCAGGGCCCGGCAGCGGCTCGGTTGGCCGGTGATGCGGGACCTGTTCCGGTCGGTGGCCCGGCCGCTGGGCGCGGACGGCGAACTGTTCCGAGGGCTGCGGGTGCTGGCCCTGGACGGGATGTTGCTGGCCGTGCCCGACTCTGCGGGCAACAACGACGCCTTCGGCAAGTCCGGATCCCAGCGCAGTCCCATGGGCTATCCGCAGGCCAGAGTGGTCGCCGTGGCCGAGTGTTCCTCTCACGCCGTCCTGGACGCCGCGATCGGCGGGTTCAAGGATTCTGAACGCATCGTCTCCGACGCCCTGGACGCCCATGTCGGGACCGGCACGCTGTTACTGGCTGACCGAGGGCTGTGGGGTCTGGCCCGTTGGCACCGGCTCCGGGACCAGGGCACGCACCTGCTGTGGCGAATCGAGCGACGCAAGGCCCGCAGGGTACGAGAGTTCTGGGCCACGGCCGCTCTCGTCGCCTTGACGAGGCCCACTGCTCCGCTGAGCTTGCGCACGGTTTCCTGACCCCTGCGCCGACCGCGTCGGTATGGGACTGCACCCGAGGTGGAGGCAACGATGCCGCCAATCTGCGCCATCTCAAACGCGCCCCGGTGGGCTGGTCGGCGGCAAGTTCTGGTGCGGACAGCCGGACGACGCACTAGGACAGAGGGCCACGCGTCCCCGCCGCCCTTGCGCATGGCCGGGAAGTACTCAACCCACCAAGACCCTCAAGTCGTTGGCATGCTCGGTCGCCATGACACCACCTCGATCCTTGCCGTCATCACGGGTCCCACGGCCGTACGAAGACCGGTCACCTGAGCTCAGCCTTGCCTGCCCCGACATCCTTGTCACCCAACAGCACCTGCCCGACTGAAGGAATGTGACACATCCTCAAATTCGTGACGCTTGCGTGATCTACGCGGCATTGACTTGTGGCGAGTGATCGACTGCGGATACGTTCACTCGTCTGCACGGCACCCCGTCACCATCCGCCGCGCCGGTCCCTGTTGTCTCACGAAAGGTATCCGCATGCTCTCCGGGAATGGTCGACACCGTCGCCCCCGTCAAGCTCCGGCTCTCCTCATCGCAGCCGGATTAACCAGCTCCGCGATCACCATCCCGTTATTCGGCGCCACCGGGGCCAGTGCCGCTAGTGGAGGTACGTGGGACCAGGTCGCGGAATGTGAGAGCGGTGGCGCCTGGAGCGAGAAGAGCGGCAACGGGTACTACGGCGGCCTCCAGGTCTCCCAGAAGGACTGGGAGACGTACGGCGGCCCGAGATACGCTCCGACAGCCGACCAGGCCAGCCGCTCCCAGCAGATCGCCGTCGCTGAGCAGATCCTCCACAAGCAAGGCACAGATGCCTGGCCCACCTGCGGACCGCTCTCCGGGCTGAACAAAGCCTCCGAACCGGCACACGTCGATACGGGCATCAGGGATGAACCACCCGTTTCGCGCATACTCAATGCTCCCGGCATGCTTAACGCGGTGGGCGCTTCATCGAGTGACTCACCGTCCAGCTCGACGCCACCCGAACCGTCGGCCAGCTTGCCTAATTCGCCCTCATCCCCGTCTTCCTGGGGCCTTACGGATAGCTCCATCCGGCCCGAGACCTCCACTACGTCCGCCGCGGCCTCGCCTTCCTCCGAGTCCAGCACAAGCGCCACCCAGGAGCCGGAAAGCTCGCCCGCAGAATCCGCAGACGCGGCCAGCTTCAACAAGGGCAGGCAGAACATCGGCTTTTCGAGCCTGGTCGACACCGGCACCATCGCCGGAAACGACAGCGCCGAAGACGCCAGCACCGACGAAGAGTCCAACGACGGCCGTACGGATATCCCCGCTGGTGGGCAAGCTGTCCCTGACAAGGGCTCATCCGCTGCCCGGAAGGGCGACGTTCTCTCCTCCATCACAGCGCTTCTTGGTTTCGATGACTGACTGCACCAGCTCTAGGACTCCAGTTACTTCTCCATGCGTCCTGACGCGCCCCGCGCCAGCTGGGCCTGTCCGAGCCTAGTTGGCTAACGCTGCGTCAGGACGATGGTGCTTCGTGCCTCCCGATCGGGATGTGTTCGGTACTGGTAGTGACCGAGGCGGGCGGCGGGTTGATGGCCGCCGGCGGTGGCGCGACCGGTGGCGCCGGTATCTAGCCGCGATAGCAGGGCTGCTGAGGGAAGGCGAGATCCACCGAGGCCATCAGCGGCTAGGAAGGCGTGCGCCACCATGATGGGTGCTACCAGCCCACGTAGCGGCGGACTTCGTATCGGTCCGGAACGTACCGATCTACACGCGGCCTGGAAGGCCTCCCGACCGCCCGCGCATCCTGGTAACGCAGACCAAGTGCCCGACACCGGCGCGCCGTCCCCGTACGACCCAATGTCTCAAGTTCACCTGTCCCCTCGAGTTCATAACCAAAGGAAGCCAAGATCAACAAGGCGCTCGCACTGCTCTCCGATGCGCTGGGTGGCCTCAGCGCCGCGCATCGCCAAGCGCTCATCGAAACGTACTTCAAGGGGCACACAGTCAGGGAAGCGGCCGAGAAACTCGGTATCCCCAGTGAGACCGTAAGCTCCAGGGTGCTCTATGCGCTGCACTCGCTGAAACTTGCCCTCGAGAACAGTTCCGGCAGCGGCGCCTCTCACGGATGAGAGAGGCAGTGCCGCCAGTCGCCATGGGTTTAGTACTCCAGCAGCGGTTCGTGTCCTGAGCTGCGTTTCCGGTAGCGGCAATGAAGGGCGATGGCTTGGCGGCGTCTTCTCCAGGTCGACCACTTCAGTGTGTGGATGACGGGGTCGCAGCGGGCTCGTGGGTAGGGCACGAGAGCGTCCCAGAAGTCGCCGGATCTCTGCCACCGTGAGTGGCACGAGGGCTGATCCGTTTTTGCAGCCCTCTTTGTAGCGTCGCCGGTGACTTGTGCTGTGGGCTGCCGCAGCACCGACCGGACCATAAGCCCCGCGCAGAATTGACTGGGGTCAATTGACTGGGGTCATGGGATGGCGTAGCCGAGGAGGGATTCGGGGGTTTTGCCTTCGCAGTCGGCTCGCTGGGATACGAAGTGGTCGCCGTTGGACGACGTGTAGCAGCGGTAGAGGGGAACTGTTCCGGGGACTTGGCTGGAGTAGATGTGGCCGACGGGCCCGAGGGGGAACTGGCCCTCACATCCGGGGTCCCGGGTCAGCATCGAATGCTTGCCGACCTTGCATTCATAGAGCATGACCGTGCCGGGCTGCTCGTTGCGGAACAGATGCCAGTTCGCCTCGGTAGCAAACCCGGGCGGCAGCGCACGGGAGGAAGCCATGTGGCCCCGGTCGGTGTGGGAGCCGCGACGCAGCACCGTGTGGGGCAAGTCGTCGAAGCCGCAGGAGAGTTTGGCCGGGGACAGGTCGTTGCGATTGGCCAGCGCCCAGGTCGACCAGGCAGGTTTGGCTGAGCCGTCCGCCCGGCGAAGACCGAGCTGGAGGCCGCCTTCGTTCTGGTTGTCCCGCATACGGTGGTAGATGTAGCTCTCGATACCTGGCGTGCCGAGTACGTTGCGGAAGCTCCAGCAGAGCAGCTCCGCTTGCGGCGCCTCGTTGGACGGGTGGCCGGAGTTGATTCCGTTTTCGGTGAGCTGGACGGTCCAGGCATGGGGTTTGTCGGGGAACCGCTGGCGCAGCCAGCCCAGCAGGATGCCGATGTTTCCGAAGGTGACCTTGGGATAGTCGTCGGCGGTGAAGGTGGGACTGGACAGGTTTGGGGGGTAGGCATGGTAGGCCACGCGCCATTGGCGGTTGCCCGCGCGCACGGCGAGGCCCTCCAGCACGGTCATGCCGGACAGCATCCCCTGCTCGGGCCGGTCGAACTCGCGGCCGAAGTGGTGCTCCAGCGAGGTGAGCACCTTCGCCGTTGACTGCTCGGCGATGATGCGGTCATAGGCGGCGTTGTAATTGGCCGCGATCTGGTCCAGCCAGGCGCTGGTGTCACACGGGGCGCCCTGCCCGCAGCCGATGTCGAACCAGTCGTTGGTATTGACCTCGTTGTTGATCACGAAGTCGGCGATCCTGCCGTGTCCGTGCAGCCCGTCGTAACGTTCAGCGAGCATGCCCGCGAAACGTCCGTAGTCGGCCGGGTTGTTGGGCACGCAGAAGATGTCCATCCCCGGCCCCGTGGGTGAGCAAGGGCGCCCCGCGCGTGCCCACTCGGGAGTGCCGTAGACGATGGCGGTAACCACCAGGCCGCGGTCAACCCATTCCTTGATGGCCGCGTCCACGTCAGCCGGGACGGCGAAACAGCGCCCGTCGTATTCCTGCTCGTTCGCGGCACACGGCGCTGTCTTGGCTGTTGGCTCCCAGCTCGCCCAGACCATGTTCATCGCCACGCCACCGGCATTATTGCCGGAAATATCATCTTTGTTCTCCCAGTAATCAGGCTGGATACCTTTGATTCGATAGTCCGACCTGGTGGGATACGGCAGCGGAGATGGCTCACTCGACCCCGAGGCCGTGGTGGGAATGATGAGAGCGAGCACGCCTAACAGCACTGCAGCGACGGGCCACGGGGACCTGGCCATGATCCTCCATCATGATCGGCGGGGTCGGCCCCCGATTTTCGCTCCAGACTAAGACCCGCCAGCAACCACGACCACGCATCAGAGCGACAATCAGGCCGAGCGCATTCACTGCTCCACACGCAAGCCGCTGCACAGCTGGGGAGAAACGTCCGTACGCCGACAGCGTGTGGCGCGGATGTGATTTGCATCATGCGCACAGGCGGACTAGAGCCCAGTAGCAGCGCCTCTCGCGTGACTGGACTGGGGCGCCCGCTCCAGAATTTATCGTCGGGGATACCGCTTCCACGGCTCTGTCGCCCATCATTTATCACTCTATCTAACGTGACGGGAATCACGCTCGCTGTCGCATAACGGAGCGCACGCTTGTTTGAAAGTGACTTCGTGATCTCAATGTGCTCTGCTGCTGCCTGCGGCCGCCGTTACCGGGGGTAGCCCAACTTCGTTCAGTTTCCCTCCGTGTGCCCTGAACACGACATTCAGGTCATCGTGTTTGCATGACACGGAAGAAGGCCGTGGGGAAATAAGTCTTCTACACTCCGACAGATTTGGACCCTGGCAGCGATCGTTTATGACATTTGTCGGCGTACGCGGGAAGCCTGCACATAGGCGGCACCGAAATTTCCGGCCGGAATGCAGCTTCCGCATGTCCGCCACCTGCCAGATGGAGCCGTTTTCGATTCGCCCTCCGAGGCGTGATGAGATCAACTAGAAAATGAAAGGTATTGAGGATATGTCAGGGCGTCACAAGAAGGTGAGTAAGAGCTCGATTCTGGCGGCGAACGGGTACGCCACCACGGCCCTTTCTTTAGGGGTCGCTCTGGGAATCGGCGCGGGCGGTGCGGCCCCGGCGTTCGCTGCCAGCGGGCATGGCCACGGCGGAAGCGGCTCACACGGCGGCTCCCATGGCGGAGGCAGCGCAGGGAACAACGGACACGAGGGCGGTTCGGGCAGCGCGGGATCAACGCGTCAAGACCCGTTCGCCAAGACATCCTGGGTTACGAACAATTCTGACAATGACGTGTTCGTTGTTACGGATGCAAGTAAAGCGGCTAAGTGGTTTACATGGGCCGGTAATGTCGTGAAATTCGCCGCCGGACAGATGGAAGGCCCTCATGGGGACATTACCTCAGTGGTGGACACCATGGGTGCGTTCCATGACCTCTTGCAGGAAAATGGCGTGGTCATGGTCAAGGCTCACAGTAAGGCTAAGGTCTACTCGCTGGGAGACATGACTAACCTCTCTGAGCAGGGCCGCCACATACCCGGCGTAAACAATCTGCAACTCAGCCTGTTCAATGTGGGCAGCGATGGGAAGCTCCGGACGTCGGAGTTCACCGGAAATGCGGGTGACTCGTGGATTGTCGACAAGGATAAAATTGGTATCGAGGGTCCGGCCGATGCTGCTGGCGTAACGCACACGTGGGAGGAAGCGAAGCCGACGACCGAGAAGCATCCTGACAGGGCATGGCGCGGTATTGCGCACACCAGTCCGGACACGGACCGGATCTGGGTCACAAATAAAACCGGAGATTTCGCAATCGTAGCCCCGTCGGATAGTGACAGCGCTGCGAAATGGGATGCCTGGGGTGGTGCCGCAAAGGCGGTCACGAGTAAGCTCCTAGGCATGGCAAAAATACCCGGTAAGATCGCCGATGTGTCAATGGGAGTAGCTGACCTGGTGACCGAGGCTGCAAATATTTCGGATAGCCATGGCGTGAGTGTCATTGCTCCCGGCCAGACGGTGAATGCCAACAGCGTGAGCCTGTTCCCCGCTGCCAACCCACTCAACCCTAAAGGCTTCCTCGGACACGTGGGTTTGATAAATTCGGTGCGCCTCGATTTCACCGGATTGGATAGCAAGACAGGAAAACTTCGCCCGCTCACCAGCTTCGACGCCAACCAGCAGGCTTCCTGGATTATCACGGGACAGGGTATTTACGAAGCGGATCACCGGTACCCCATCATGAAACGATCGGACTCGGACGCTCTCATGTATCCCTGGGGCTCCTCAAATGCCGTGCCACAGAAGCAGGATGAACTGTCCACCACTCTCGAACAGGTGACGGACCTCGCCAATGATTTCGCGGCCCACGGTACAGACGGCCGCGAAAACGCCGAAGCCGCGTTATGGATCAGAGATCATGTGAAGCCAGTACTGGAGCGGCAGGATAGTAATTCCCCAGTTGCCAAGAGCCTCCAGCAGATCGTGAACCTGGTCGATCAGGCCGAGCAACAGCGACAAGAAGGTCCAGAGCTGCAACGCACCTTCGGGCAGATCGGGACCATCACGAGCGGCTTGCGCAACAACCAGGACGCGGGTGCACAGTTGGCTGCCCCAGTTCGAACAGGCGGCTCAACCATGGATGGTGACTCGCACTCGGCCGCGGCCAATTCGCTGACGCCCGAGGAGAGCTCGGCCTCTACCGGTTCGCGCCAGAAGCGAAGTGCGGACCAGGATGCCATGCAGGCTCAGCCGTTGTCGGATACCACTACCCCGTCAGCGACTACAACGGACGGCGCCGCGAGTGGCGCTGCCTCGCCCAAGAGCGGCGGTCCTGGTGGTTCAGCCACCGGTGCTCCCGCGCCGAGCAGTTCATCCACCGACGGAAGTGACAAGGACACTGCCAGCAGTGCGGCCACGTCCGACAGCCTGAATGCCAGGGGTGGTGCGATGACCGATTCGGCTACGAACGCCGCCGATCAGGCGAAGTCGGTGCCAGGCAAGTCCAACCCGCTCTCGCCGCAGTCGACGCAGTACCAACTCGGTTCCCAGAGCTCGCTTCTGTCTTCCGGCACCAGCGCTCACGGGCCTGCGGATGGAGCCGGTCCGGCGTGGCAGCCGGGCCAGAAGGCGGACTGGCCAAGCATCCACGGCAAGACCGTCCTTCCGGGGGCCTCCGCCCCAGTCAAGGCCGGTATATCGACCCCGGACGGCCGCGGTTCAACCGTTGGCGGCACGTCCCCCGAAAGCCTCACCACGAGCGGCACGTCCGCAGGCACCCCGTCCGCTTCAGACAGCAGGGGTACCGCCCCCCAGGCAAACGATCCCGGCACCACCAACGCCTGGGGCCAGCCATCCAACCCGCAGCAGCCCGGTGGCGTCGGTGCCGGCGACAAACAGGCGAACGCTCTGAATCAGTTGGCGGCACCGGCGGGTTCACAGTCGTCTGAATCCCGGGTGCAGCACGCATCGGATGCGCCCGTCACGCAGCAGGCCGGCGGCGCTATTTCCACGGACACGCCCGGTTCGGCATCGAAGGATTTCTGGGCGCAGTGGCGGCAGCAGACGTTCCAGGGCGGTCAGCAGCAGGCGCCGAATGGGGCGGCGCCCGTGGCTACCCCGACGCAGCAGGCAGCCCAGCCTGTGGCGCAGCAGTCCGGTATCTGGAGCCAGACTCAGCAGACACCGGCTGACCAGCAGACGCAGCCGGCGTACCAGCAACCCTCTGGCTCTGATCAGAGTCAGCAGCAGGGAACTTCGTCCACTGCCAGCGCTAAGCTCGTCTGAAACCGCGTTCCCCGACAGTGAATTGCCCTGCCTCACACCGAGACGTCTCGGTGTGAGGCACGTCGGAAAGAGCTCCCTACGTTGTTCTGCGGGAGGTGGTGGGCCCTTCGTGTACGGCGTGCGCGACCGTGGGGGGAGACGCCCTTGGCCATGAGGGGCGACGGTGGCTGACCTTCGGCATCCAGGTGGCCGAGCGCCGACCAGGGCTCTTCGATGGCGAAAGCGGTGACACCCGGACGGAGGTTCACGGCCTCGCCAGACATCCCGCGGGAGCGTGCGGTTCGATGTCGTCACTGCCGAGGTTCGGCCGACAGACCGTCGAAACGGGTGCGCCTGTCGGAGGGCAACCAACGTGGTGCCGTCGAAGACGGTGTTCGGCCGCCGGGTGTTCGTCGAGTCGCTGACCACGTCGGTGATCAGCAGCCGGATACTGTTCGACTGGCGGCGGGCCTCCGGCTGGGCCGCCGTTCTGGGGCCCCCACACCCGCGACTCCCTCAGACCGTCCCTCAAACTCCGCAGCACAGCAGGGCGACTTGGCGTCGCCCGCCCAGCAACCCCGCCGCTTGTGGACACGCCTCTTCAGCCGTTCGTCGGCACGCTGATCCGACCGGCTTCCTGATGGCGCCTGATGTAAGCGCATCGGACTTGTCGACGACCGCGATGCCATATGTGGCGGATCCGCACGCTCGCATGGGGCAATGGCCCTGCGCACGGCTCGGCGACTCTCACTTGCTGGGTGAGGGAGCCGGTGGTACGTACCAGCCCCCGCACCAAGCCGCACTGCAGATGTGGTCACCGAGCGGCTTCGAAAGCCTCCCGGATCTTCCCCGGAACACGACCGCGGTCGTTGATGTCATAGCCATGGGCACGCGCCCATGCCCGCACCTCTTCCGCACTGGACCCAGCCACCGGCCCCTTATGCGCACGTCCTGTCTTCCTGCCTCGCCCCGTCTTGCGGCCCTTGTCGATGAAGGGACGCAAAGCCGAATCCAGCTGGTCGTAGTTCTCGGGCGTCAGATCAATCTCGTACTCCACGCCATTGAGCGAGAACACGTGCGTGGAAACCTCATCGGATTCCATGCCAGTCAGATCATCTGTGTACCGCATCACAACCTTCTTAGCCATGAGCGGATCGTACCCATAGACGGCAAGAGGTCACTCGAAACAGCGTGCGACTGGCCTCGCCCGACCCTCCTTCATGAGCGTCTACCTCCGGCGTTGGGAGCGCTGTGACTGAGCGCACCTGGCAGGAGAAGCCCCATGGCGGTTACGAAATGGGAGAGCTTCCCCAAAGAGGTATATGACGCCAGCCACCACCTCTTCAGTCGAGCGCCATCCACGCCGCTCGTGAGCTGATGAAGCCGGAGGCCCAAACACCTAGGTAGAGGGCTCCCACGCTCTTTTGCGGGAGTTACAGAAGGCACACTCCCAACGAAGCCGGCTACGGCGGTCCGTCCAGGGCTGCGGCGAGGTCAGCCGTCAAAAGCCTCAGCCAATGGGCGTAGCAAGTTCCGGCACATTGTGCGATTTGATGGAAAGCCACCCGCTTATCCCACTTCGCGTCATATGAGAGAACAGTGAGGATCTTTACGTTGTTCCTCGGCCCATGTGTCACCAATCTGGGTCATTCGATTCATGTGGAGTTGACTGATGGAATTGCGGCAGCGTCGGCGTTGGGCCGGCGGAATGTCCTTGGCGTTGTCTACGGCGTTATCGGCGTCGCTTGCAGCGACTGGTGTTCTTTCCATGGTGGCTTCAGCTGCTGCTGATGCTGGGGATGGTCAGGCGACGGTTCGTGTGGTGCGGGAGGTGAATGCCAACGGTAAGTGGGATTCGGTGCTGGAGCCGGGCTGGGCCGG
>NZ_JBVKCZ010000054.1:0-44140 GCF_055634335.1 Streptomyces sp. NPDC111802
ACAACTGGATCTTCGCAGGTCGGACGGGCACCTCTTCTATTCGGGGTCACACTCCGTCAGCACCCCCGGCCCTCACGGTGAAACACCAAGGCTGGGCAGCCGCTGTTCCTGTTCCTGGACCCGTGTGGGCTCGGCCTGCCCTACGGCATGCTCGTGCGGACCATGGCGTCCCCCCGTCGGACGGGCAACTGGCCACCGACGGGTTCCTGATGAATTTCAGCTGGAGCACAGATCGATATCAACGGCGGCACGGAGCCCGTCCCCCCGCGATGTCGGTGACCAGTTCGTGCCGATCCGCCCCCTTGCTTGGGCAGCGACTGCGTCCTCGACCCTGCCACACCATGATCGCGGTCACACCACTGTCGGGTGGCCAGCCGACGCCTCTTTGTTCGGTGCACCGAACCTATTCAGTGGGGCCATCACACAGTTTCTGCCCAAGCTTGCCCGTTCCTGGCACAACGTGATTGCTTTCACCAAGCAGCACACCGACCAACCTCACACCTCACCACGAAAAAGCAGGGGTAATAGATGAAACGCAAGACTTTCTGCGCTACGACTGCTACTAGTGCCGCGCTCTTGGTCCTTTGCGCAGCAACCCCTCCTAGCGCACAAGCGTTAGAAAGAAAGGAACGCCCCACAGCTGTGGTGTCACTCGGTGATAGCTTTATCGCCGGCAATGGCGGCCGGTGGCTCGGCAACTCGTCCACTCTCTCCGGTGGTCGAAATGGAACCGATCGCGCCTGGAACGGGTCCAGCCATGATGGCCATGTCGTGTATGGCAGTTCCTACGACAACAGCTGCTACCGCTCGGACGTCGCAGAGATTCAGAGTGTCGATTTGCCTGTCGACAGGAAGATCAACCTTGCCTGCTCTGCCACGAAGACCGAGAATTTGCTGAGCGGCAAGGCAGGCGGGGAAGGATTCAAGGGCGAGCCACCGCAAGGCGATCAGCTCGCCAGCATCGCCAGGAGTACCCGCGTCATGATGATCGCCGTTTCCATCGGGGGGAACGACCTTGGATTCGGATGGATAATCGCCAAATGCATGAGCGCCTATATGGCGACACCAGCTTCGCACCAGATCAACTGTCGTGACGCCGCGCAGCGCCAGGCGGACGAAGAGATGCCGGCGATGAAGACTCGTGTTGGCATGGTTCTGGATGACATCCACAGGGTGATGAATGATGCCGACTATTCGCCGGAAGAGTATCGAGTCGTCCTGCAATCCGCAGCCTCCCCTTTCCCTCGGGGCCGCGAGATTCGCTATCCTGAAACCGGTTTCAACCGAGCGGCGGTGGGCGGATGCCCAATATGGAACACTGATGCCGACTGGGCCCGTGACACATTTGCTCCGATGTTCGCAGCGGCACTGCGTGACGTCGCGCAAACCCACAAGGCCGACTTCCTCGACCTTCAGGACGCCCTCCAGGGACGCGAAGCATGCTCCAAAACCACATCGATGGTCGGGCCTGAGGGCCCCTCGGCAACGCGTAGTGAATGGGTTCGTTCTGCCGCCCTCGTACAGGGCGACGTTGAGGACACGATCCACCCCAACGCTTATGGGCAGCGGGCCCTGGGACAGTGTCTGACCCTGGCTTACGCATATGGCCGCGGCGAGTATGCGTGCACCAATACCGTGGGGCAAGGCCCCGAGGGCATGGTCGTCCGTGATCTTTCTCCAGGCGCCCGCTGACCGGGGAAAAGGGGCTGGCGGCGTCACTGACGCCGGGCAGGCATCTGGGACCGCTCCGGCGACGGCGGCCAAGTCGGCGACCCCGTGACCGGCAAACCCGCCCACCACCCGCAGAAGTAGGGCCGCCAGGACACATGAGTTGACCACGCAGGAAAAGCTGAACGCGTTCGCCGACGAGGTGGCGCGGGAGTTGGGCACGCACTGCCGAATGGACCGACTCACCGGCTACGGGCGCGGTTTGGGACGGCTCATCATCGACGGCGACGGCCGCGCCCTGCGCCTGTGCCAGCCCGACGGCCGCCGCCCCTACCGTCTGCGTGCGGCGTCGGTATCCTGCGCGCCTACGTCCCACCGCACCCCCCGCGCGGACAGTTCCACGCCGACGCCGCCTTCACCTGGGGCCTGATCGCTCAGTCCGGCCTGGAGGGCATATACACCAGCGTGGCGCCCAGGTCCCTGACCGCGTACGCCCCGCAGCTCTCGCGCACGGACCCGCCCGTGTTTGAGCAGGTCAAGGGGGGGGTTCACATGAGCTCACCCTATTTTAGTAGCTAGTCAGGAGCCGTCACCTCCTCCACCTCACTCACCAGGTGACGAACCCCTCCCTTCCTCCCTTCCATCCCCGGGAGTTGCCATGCTCCGAACGCTGCGCCGCGCCCTGCGGCCGGCACGTCTCCGTGTTTCCGCCCGCCGGTTCACCGCCGGGATCACGGCACTGCCGCCAACCGCGCGCGAAGCGCTCGGCATCGACGTCACCGCCGAGGAAGCCATCGCCTACAACCGCGTCCGTGTCGCCACCGCGACAGCCGTCACCCTCTACCGCAGCGGATACACGCTGCCGATACCCGACGACGACCTGGCCGACGCCGTGCGCGCCCTGGACTGCCCCTACTCGGTGCCGAGTTCGGAGGCCCGCGCGTCCATCCGCGCTCGCCGTCCTGGAAAGCCGAAGCCGACTACACGGTCACTGTCACTCGCTGACCAGCCGTCCGCCCTGGCATGGGCCGCCCCGACCAGGGCGGCCCGCACAGAGGGAGGCCCGGTGTTCCTCGTCGTACCCGACCCCGCCCACGGACTCGTCGCCACCCCGCAGTCCTCCAACGACCTCACGCTCGCCGCCGCAGAGGCCCTTGCCGCCCAGGGGTTCACCCGGAACGGCGAGATCGAGGCGTACACCCGCCAGACCGACCACGACCCCGCAGCCGTGGACGACAGCGCGGGGATGCTGCGCGACCTGGGCCACTACGTCTTCTCCGCGTACATGCCGCTGCACGCCGGGTGACCGTCGCCCCGCCGACGCTCCGCCCTTGCGCAGATGGAGTTCCGTCATGCCCCGACGCTGCCCCCAGCCTCACAAGCCCGCCCGGTACACCGCCACAGAGCACGAGGGACGCCACCAGGTCGTGGACCAGCTCCACGGGTATGCGCTCAGCGAGCCCGCCACCGGCACGGCCGCCGAGGACGCGGTACGCGAACTGACCGCAAACCCGACGGCCGCGATCGAAGCCGTCGAGGAGCTCGACGCCCCCAGAGGGGCCCGGCCGCCACCGAGCGCCGCATCCTGCGCCGGTATGGGTGCAGCTGGAGCCTGCGCCAGGACGAAATGCACTCCCCGCGCGGCGAGTTCAGCCATCACCGCCTGGAGACCAGGATCTCCGGCGGCCATCTGGCCATGGTGTTCGTGGCGCTTGCGCGCGGGCACAGTACCGAGCCGGTTCCGCCGACCCTTCCGGACGAATCAGTCCGCCTCAGGGTCATCGGACTCCTCAAAGAGCCGGGCGGCCAGGTCGTCGGCCCACTCCAAGGCCCAGATACGCAGCGCGGCGATGGTGGCGTCGTCGAGGCCGTAAGCGGCGAACGGCTCATCGTCGGTCCACTCGGCGCCGGCGAGGTTGGCCTGGAGATCCTCTCGTTCGAAGCGGCCCCGGGCGTGCCGGCGGCCGAACTCCTCCAGCTCGGTCGTGGTCCAGCGTTGGGAGGCCGCGAACACGTCGATCAAGTCACGGGGCGCGCCCCGGTCGCCCAGGGCGCGGACCTTGGTCCCGATCACGTCCTCCTCCGCGAGGACGGGCCCGTAGGGACTCTGGGCGATGGGGCGCCAGAAGATCTCCTTGAGTACGTCGACCTCACACTCCTGCCCGGTGACGGAGTCGGACACGATGAAGCGGGCGGACAGCGGGGCGGTCTCCAACGACCGCACCTGCCAGCCCCGCGCCGTCAGGCCGTCACGGAGAGTGGCCGCGATGTCGGCCATGGGCGCCGGGCTCTCCGTGGCGACGTCGAGATCCTGGCTGGGCCGGTTGACAAGGCGGTGGGCCCGGACGGCGTAGCCGCCGGTGAGGACCAGCGGGTAGGGGGATCCGAGAGCGATGACATCCGCCAAGAGCCGCGTGTGCAGCTCCGGCATATCCGTCATGCAGCGGCTCGGGCGTGGTCGGCGAGCTCAGGGAAGGCGTCCTCCCACACGGTCCGCACGGTGCGTCCGACGAGCGTGCGCAGCACCGGCCACATCTGCACCAGCAGGTCCCGGTTGAGGTAGCGGACCAGGTCGTCGTGCAGGCCTTCGTGCAGGGCGGTGCGATATAGGCCCATGCGCTGGCGCGGCTTGTCCATGTCGTACGAGGTCATCCCCGACCAAGCGACGTGCAGCGGCAGGTCCACGGTCCCATGAGTGGGGCCGTGCAGCTCGTCCAGCGAGGCCGGGAGACGCCGCCGGAATTTCTCCCGGTACAGCGCGAGCTCCTCGGCGTGCGGGCCGGACAGGTCTGTGGTCCCGGCCCTGGGGGGCTGCGGGCTGCTGGCTGCCATAGCTCCCATTATGACGGCAGGCCCGATGAGATGAAGCCGTGGGCCTTGCCTTGTGCAGGCCGGCTGCCGGAGGAAGGCTGTGTCACCAGCGGTAAGGGCGGTCCATCGGCCCGTACGTGTACGCCCTGGAAGTCCTGCTCGGGATGGTGCCGAGTCGAACGTCGCGTCTGTCTCCTGCGAGAGAGACCAGGATCGCGGCGCCCACCGCCAGCCCCGGGGGGCCGGACGGGTTCACCTTCCTTGTGCGGCCTGTTCGGCCATCCGGTGCGGGAGGTGCCGCCGTCGGCGTAGCGGGCGGACGAATGCGGCGCCCACGTCAGCGCCCGCCTTCAAGAGCACTGTGGCGGTGTACACGACCGTGCATACACCGGCCTCTGACCATCCGCGTGCATTGAACCGGCGGCTTCCGGCTCGGGCTCTTCGACACATCGGTACTCACCTCGGACATCACCGCCGCGTTGGGCCGTGGCCGGCCGTCCTCAATCCAGGACGGGATGCGGTACGGGACGCTGCGCGGCTTGATCCCGCACTACGCGTGGGCAGAGGGGCCACGCGTGCTGGATGTAGCGACCCGCACCATCTGCGCGGCGGAGCTGCTGGCGCAGATGATGGTCCCGGAGCCGAAGCGGCCCAAGTCCGGTGGCGCTTGAGCATCGCGACCTTCAGCGCCTCGGCGCTGTTGCCGCTGTCGGCCAGCTCCTGCTCGAACTCGTCCAGGTAGGCGCGGGTGTCGGCGATCACCGAGGCGTCGGTGGGCGGAGCGGCGGCCGACGGCGACGTAGCGCGGGCTGAGCTGCTCCATTTGGCGAGCGTCTCGGCCGGGAGGTTCTTGCCCAGCTGCGCCCAGGTGTTCAGCTTGCCTTCCCAGCTGGCCTTGATCCATTCCACGATGGTGGCGGTGACGGCGAATCCGGACGTCCGGTATCCCCTGACGGATCATTTGAAGGCCCCACACCTCAACTACTGACTTTGTTGGCGTGATGTCGTGGCTGACAAGCGGTGATTGCCACGGTAGCCCGGTTGTATGAGGTATCCGCAAGGGGGCGGGCTGACCGCGGAGCGACGGTTGTTTCGCTAGCAGATCCGGATGCAGGCGGCCGAGTTCTTCGCGTCGGGACATGACAATGCCGCGATCGCCAGGCAGTTACGTGTCAGCGTGCGATCGGTTCAGCGGTGGCACCAGGCGTGGGAGCAGGGTGGAACACCGGCCCTGGAGTCGAGGGGGCCTGCATCAAGGCCCAAGCTGAGCGAGACGCTGTTCGCGGTGCTCGAGCACGAGCTGGCCAAGGGGCCGGTGGCGCAGGGTTGGCCGGACAGACCTGGACGCTGACGCGGATCAAGACGCTGATCGGACGCCAGTTCCACAAGAGCATGACGCTGTCGGCGATCGCGCAGATGCTGCACCGACACGGCTTCAGCCACCAGGTCCCGGCCCGCCGAGCGGTGGAGCGTGACGAGGAAGCCGTCACCGGGTGGGTGAAGGAGATGTGGCCGCAGGTGGAAACGCCGTGGCGGCGCTCGGGGCCAGGCTCTGCTTCGAAGACGAAGCCGGGTTCTCGATGACGCCGCCACAGCCCGCACCTGGTCCCGGCGCGGACACACACCCCTCATCCGGGTGCGGTCACGCTCCCAGCGCCGCTTCTCCCTCGCCGCTTTGGCCTGCTACAAGCCAGGCGAACACTCTCGCCTGATCTACCGGCCCAGGCAGCACGTCGAACACAAGCGCGGCGGCAGACGCAGTTTCACCTAGACCGAGTACCGCGACCTGCTCATCGCTGCCCACCAGCAGCTCGGCGCCCCGATCGTGCTGGTGTGGGACAACTGTGAGACTCATGGGGCGCCGTCCGGGGCCAGGGTCTGACCCGTGGGACAACTGGCCCAGGCTGCCTTGTTGAGGATCTGTCGACTGTGGTCCCGGGCGGTGCTTGCTGCCGCCGGACCGGCGAGCGTGTCTCGATAGGGGCCTTGCCGCACAAGGCACCGTCACAGTTCTGACCGCCCACCGGACCGACGTCGCCACAGCCCCGTGCCGATCGAGGAGCCGCGTGACCATCACCAGCCTGCGCCAGCCGACTCTGCCCGCACAGCCGGAAGAACCGCTGGCAGAGGACGTGATCCTGGGGGTGGACACCCACAAGGACGTTCATGTCGCCGCCGTGATCACCGTACTCGGCGCGCTCCTGGCCCACCAAGAGTTCCCGGCCAACGCCGCCGGATACCGCCAACTCCTGGTCTGGGCAAGCTCGTTCGGCGCCCTGCGCCGAGCCGGTGTGGAATGCACCGGATCGTACGGAGCGGCCCTGGCCCGCTTCCTGAGCCGGGAGAGCATCCAGGTCATCGATGTCAATCAGCCGGACCGCGCTATCCGCCGCAAGCGCGGCAAGACGGACGCGGTGGATGCGGAGGCCGCCGCCCGCGCAGTGCTGTCCGGGCGCGCGGATGTCACGCCCAAGACCGGTGAGGGCCCGGCGTCCGACATGCGCCTGCTGCGGCTGGCCAAGGAGTCGGCCGTCAAAGCCCGCACACAGGCGAAGAACCAGCTCAAGGCCGTGTTGCTCGGAGTTGATCCCGCGCTGCGTGAGGCACTGTCCACGCTCACCAACGCGGCATTGATAGCCAGGTGCGCCAACCTGTCCGACACCGGCGACACGGCCGTCTTCACCCTCCGGCTGCTGGCCCGGCGCATCCAGCAGCTGACCGCCGAGGTGAAGGAGCTCGCCCGCCGGATCACCAAGGCCGTCCGTCGCTGCCATCCGCAGCTGCTGGATGTCATCGGCGTCGGGCCCGACAGCGCCGCTGCCCTGCTGATCGCAGCCGGCGACAACCCCGAGCGGCTGGCCAGCGAGGCAGCGTTCGCAGCTTTGTGCGGCGTCAGCCCCGTCGAGCAGTCCTCCGGCAAGACCCAGCGTCGCAGGCTGAACCGCGGAGGCAACCGGCAGGCCAACGCCGCCCTCTACCGCATAGTCGTGACCCGCCTCCGCCGTGATGCCCGCACACGTCTCTACCTCGAACGACGCACGAAACAGGGCATGTCCAAACGCGAGATCATCCGCTGCCTCAAACGCTACGTCGCCCGCGAGATCTACCGTCAGATCCAGCAGGCGCCGGCTCTTGCTGCCTCGTCTTCTGCCGCTTGACGCAACATAGGGGCATCCTCAACGTGCACAAAGACGGCCGGCTGAGCGAGGTCATCGACACCCACGACTGGATTGTCTGCTACTTCCTGCCCGCTTATGCACCCGACCTCAACCCCGTCGAGGGAATCTGGTCACTGCTGCGACGCAACAGTCAGGCCAACACCGCCTTCACCGATCCCGACCACCTGATGCGTGCTCTTCGCCAGGGCCTCCGCGAGATCCAGTACCGCAGCAACCTCATCGATGGATGCCTCGCCGAAACCGGCCTCACCTTGACGACATCACGACAACAAGGTCAGTAACCCGACAAGTTGGCAAGTTGACAACGCCCGACACCCTGCGCTGGATGCCACTGTGCGCCGCCATCTCCTACGACGGCGCACGTATGAGACTGCCCTGGAGAGGTCGGCGTCGACCGATGCCGAGAGGCTTGTGCGCTGCTGGCATCCGTCACAGAGGACTCAGTTGGCCGCGCCAGTGCCTGAACTGAATCTGCATGTCGGGCTGACCTAAGTGGGAGAACCGACCAATTTGGGTATCGATGTAAGCAAGATAAAGTGGGATGAGGTGGGTGCCCAATAGCTCAGCCAAGTAATCGCCTTCGACTTTTCCGCCGTGCCGTACGTCCATGGCGGTGCGAACTAAGTCGGCGCCAATGGGCCGGTGTTGTTGGAGGTGGTAGGCGACGGCATCTTCGATTGATGCGGCGCGTCCTACAGCACTGGTGCAGTGGAAACGTGCAGGGAGAAGCACAGCTTTGGTGAACCAGATTATGTCAGTGAGCAGGCGGCGGGGGTGACGGAACTCCTCCACCACCGATGGGTTGGCTAGCACGTCCAGGGCGAAGCGTGCGCTGTCAAGCTCGAGCTCGCGGGACGAGGGCCGGGCTATTTTTCCTCTGACGTCCTTGCCACACAGCAAGCGCCCGTGTTCGGCCAGATCGAGCCGGTCAATGGCGGGAGAAGCGGCCATCTTGGCTGTTGTCTCGCAGTGCGGGCAACGAGCTCCAGAAGACAGAGAGTCTGGCGTATAGGCCGCCACTTGATCGCATTTGGCATTGCACCTTCTCAATTACATGCTCATCGCCCTTTTGGCGATCCGCTAGAACGAGAGCCAGGTCGATGTCACTGACCATGGGAGCAAACCTGCCACCGGCGAGACCACCCATAACGTAGGCTGCCACAAGTCGTTGCGACAACGCATCGGCGCTGGGGACCGCGGAGGCAAGCCCGGCCGAGGCAGAGAGAGCCGTCATCCTGGATGGTGTGTTGTGTATCGGCGCGCGCACAGCGCGATACGGTCTGAAACCAAGTGATGACCTGCCAGGCCTGGTCGAGCAATGCAATGAGTTCGTCGGCCTGCCAGTCGTTGCGCTGCTCCAGCAGTCGGTAACCCATTTCCAGGTGCTCGGCGGCTGCCACGTTGTGCGGCGCGAAGTAGGGGTCATCTGGAAATGCTCGTGCGCCGGCCTGGCTCAGCGCCAGGCTTCCTGCCTCAAGCGACAGGTGCGCTAGCACTGCGCGTTGCAGGCCAGGCAGCGTGGCGAACTGGTTGACGAACCAGGAGGCTCCACAGGCGATCAGGGGGTCCCGGACTTCAGACTGGTCGTCACCGCGGCTGCAAGCCAGCAACGCATCATGCCCGATTTCCTCCTGCTGGTGCTCCGGGGCGAGACGCCAGAGTTCGGGATCGGTCTCAAAGACCACCCGAGCACTGATCATCCGCTGGAATGCGTTGGACCAGGGTTGCAAATAGGTCAACACAGTCTTCTTCGTGGACTCTGGGGTCTCGGGGCTCAACAGCAGCAGGATTTTGTTCTGACTGTTCGTACTCCTCGAACCGCTATGTGTTGTACTCGATGACGGAACTGGCCTTTGTGTCCATAAGTGTCCTTCCAGATCACCTGGCGAGGAGGGCGAGAAAACAGTCGGTGCTGGAGCAGGCTGAGCGTAGACGGAGAACCGTAAATAGGTCGCCACATCGCCCGTTGCCTGTGCTGCGCGATAGCTGACCAACTCCTGGATTCCTTGGTACAGATGGAGAGCGGGCCAGGGGCCAGAGCTTTCATCAGATTCATATACTGGTCTGCGTTCACCCCTTCAGCACGGAGAACGGCTACGATCCGTTCAGCCGCTTCCAAGTCGGATGAAGTCAGGCTGGGCATCCGCAGGTAGGTCGTCGCTTCCTGCGCTCGCGGGTGGCCGTAGCGGACGGCCAAACACGTCAGTGGCGCCTGGCCAGCATCTTCTCGATCAGGTCCCAGTAGCGTGTGATAGCCGTTAAAGGGCCCGTCCCGCATCGTGGTGTGCAGCCGTCGAGGCCATGACGCCAAGCGTTGCTCGGGCGCTTGCAGTCCCCGAGAGATCGAGGGTGAGGAATTCCACTGCACGCCGCCCACAGTGGCTTGGTAGCGCGGCGATCCGTTGTCGCGCGTAGTCCCATGCTTCAGCCATGCCCAGACGACGCATCGCCGCACGCACCGCCGCATCACGTGTCGTGACGTCCCAGTGGAACAGGCCAAAGTACGCCTTGTGCGTCGCAGGCTGCCCAGGACGCCAAGCCAGGGAGTGCCACAAAGGCGCGGGGGATACAGCATGCTCGGAGATGAGGAATACATCCTGCACTTGCCGGAACCGCCGTGAGTCGGCGGCCGCGGCAGCGAGATGCTGTTTCTCCGCCACGCCCCGGCTGCCCTCAACGGAAAACCTAGGCGAGCAGTCGAACAATGCGCGTACCTCGGGTCTCCCCTCCGACCAGTTGACTGACAAGTCCGCCGGGAACCCGTCATCGGCAACGTATGACGACGTGGCGGGTTTCATTCCCATTTGCCGAGAAAACCAGTCGGGCAATAGTTCGCCGAGCGCTGGACCGGGAGAAATATGCAACGCTTCGCACGTCGCGTTCCACTTGTCCTCGAAGAATTCACTAAAGGTCTGATCCGGTGCCGCAAAGATTCCGTACTTCTGGGCCATCATCATATTCCTCTCGGCGTGCCCGGCCGTCCCCCAAGCGCACCCGGCCGAGCCCGCACCAGCGCCCAAGGCAGCCGCAGACGGGGAGGAGTACGCAACCGCCACAGGCGAGCACCGTGATCGGAGCGGAATCACGACAACGGCGCACTCCCGCAATACGGGCTGCACCACGCAGCTGGTCCGGAATTTTGAGCCACCTGATAGCTCTGTGCGGAAGCAGTGCAACCACGCGTCTGGTGCGCGTTGAACACCATCCATGTCGTTACGGTGCCGCCAACTCCCGATGTTTCGGGGGGCGTCACGTTGTTGGGTGCGTGGACGCTGACGTCGGGTCGGGATGTGGTGGGCCCCGCCGTGCGGCCTATGCTCAGGCCGTGGTGGGCAGGCCGGCGATTCTGGTGATCTGCTCCCAGATCGTGAAGCGGGCGGTCAACCTCGGGTCTGTCTCTCACCAGGATGCTAGGCCGCGACCTACACACCAGACATACAGCGCGGGGAACCGGCCGAAGGTGGCCCGGCAGTACGGGCGCGGTTGGCACAGAGGGGTCGCTGCGTGCTGTATCAGATCGAGGGTGCGGGTGCCGGTCGGGTCCGCGTGAGCAGGCCCACGCCGGAGTTCGCCGCCCTCCAGGGCCGGCGAACTCCCCGGCCCCCGCCTCCCTCTCCCTCCCCCTACGACTGTTGCCCTCGTGGAACAGCCCGCGGCTGGGGAACACCCGCGGGCTGTAGTAATCCGGCAGCACAACTTGAGGTGATCGCAGCGTTACGCATTGCAGTCGCGTCTGTATGGGCTCACGATACTGATCAGGCAGCGATCAGCTGCCCGGGCCCGGGTCGGTGAATACGAAAGGGGTCCAGAATCCAGGCACAGGTCAGGAGGCCTATGGCCAGGCCCTCGCGGTGCCTCGTCGCTGCGTTATTAGCCGCACTCGCTGTCATCCTTCCCTCCGCCGCTTCGGCTTCTGCTGAACGGCCGTCTCCGCTGCCGTATCCCACCAGGTCGGACTACCGCATCAAGGGAATCCAGCCTGACGAGTGGCCGAACAAGAACGAGATCCCTGGCAGGCATCGTCAACTTGAGTGGGGTGTCTCGTAGCTGGGACGATTGCCGGGTTTGTTGATCTTCCTGGGGAGGGGCTGGCTGTGGGGGCCGGGGCGGCGGTGTCGTACAAAGGGTTCAGGTTCCCGGGGAGATCATCTCCCATGCGGTATGGCTGTACTTCCGTTTCCCGCTCAGCTACCGCGAGGTGGAGGAGCTGCTGCTGGCCCGCGGAATCATCGTCTCCCATGAGACCGTCCGGCAGTGGTGTGACAAGTTCGGTCCCGAGTACGCAGCCCGGCTGCGCCGGCGCTGGCCGCAGGCGGGCGATAAGTGGTATCTCGATGAGGTGTTCATCAAGGTCAGCGGGGTGTGGCAGTACCTGTGGCGGGCTGTTGACCAGGACGGTCATGTGCTGGACATTCTGGTCCAGTCCCGGCAGGGCGCGAAGGCCGCGAAACGGTTCATTGCCAAGCTGATGAAAAAACAGTGCCGGGTACCCAGGGGTGCTGGTCACGGACAAGAGCCGCTCCTCAAAACCCATCCGCCCCATCTTCACGCTGGTCGGCTGGCACGCCGCCGGCGGCACAGGCACCCCAGGCGCAGTGCGTCATCTGGCGGCCGCCCTGGAACTCTTCCACGCCTTCGCGCTCATTCACGACGACGTGATGGACCGCTCCGACACCCGCCGCGGCCATCCGGCCATGCACCGCCGCTTCGCTCGGCAGCATCCAGGACCCGCCACGGTCGCGGACCAGTTCGGTACCAGTGCGGCCACCCTCCTCGGAGACCTGGCACTGGTGTGGTCCGACGAACTCCTGCACACCGGAAACCTGACCCCCAAACAGCTGTCCGCCGTGCTGCCCCTACTGGACACCATGCGCACCGAAGTCATACTCGGCCAGTACCTCGACCTGACCCACAGCCATCGATCGCCGGATATGTCCTCGGCGTTGACCGTCATCCGCTACAAGACCGCCAAATCGCACTCTGGTCAGGCCAGGGCGAATGCGCCGTTCACATCACAATGGCCTGGCCCTGCCCCGCCCCGTCACAAACCACGTAGGACAGAGCAAAACGAACTACTGCGGCATACGGGACGCGTGGATTGCGCCGCCAGCCCGGCACCGGCGGACTCCTCTGCCCTTCCGGAATGCTGCGCGCTCCTTCCTTCTCAAGGTTGGGCACTTCTCGGGGTAGCCTTAGCCTCGGCAGAGATCATGGGCTGCATGGCTGAGCTGCTCGTAGTGCTGGCACAAGGCGTTCAAGGACCGGGCCAGGCGCCGGGCATGGGCATTACGCGTCCATTGGATCGTCCGAACTGATCGGCGGTTGAAGGAGCTCACGTCCGTGCACGGCCCCCTGTGTCGATAGTCAGCTGCGCCCTCTTCCCCGACGCCTCCGCGACTTCGCCTCGCCGCCCACCCGCCCCCACCGGGGGGGGCAAGACCGAAGACGACGCCAGCCGGACCGCTGCGGTGGTTCGCTGGACTCCCCTGTCTGGTGGCCGCATTGGCAGTGGCTGTGGTGTTCGTCGTGTCGTGGCCGAATCTGCCGGATCCCATGGCCGTGCACTTCGACCAGGAGGGAGACGTCAACCGCTCCACATCCCCGGTGGAGATGCTACTGATCTCCGAGTCGAGCTTGCTCGGTCTCGGCGCCGGGCTGTCCCTGAGCGCGACCCGGGGGCACGGGGCCAGGGCGGTGTCAGTCGCCCACCCGGAGACCCGGCAGGCGTGTCAGCACCGCCCGAGCGGGCTGACGGTGATCAGCCGGCCGTCGCGTCGACAGGCTGGGGGTTGTGCTGGAGTTCATCCCACGCTGCGAGCATGTCGGCGGGATCGACTACTTGCCAGAAGGGATGTGCCACGATCTTGCTGACGAGTTCGCCTGCCCGTGCCCGGAGCCGGGCGATGTTCGCGGCATCGTCCGAGTCCCAGCCCTCGGAGGGAAGTCGGAGCGGGGGACGCCACGCGTTCTCGTGGGGCTCCTGTATGCCCCTTGAATTGGCCGGCCACGGCAGCTTGCTGCAGAGTTCCCTCAGGGCGCTGTGGATCTGGTCCAGTTCGTCCTGGGCGGCGACTAAGTCTTGAGGGTAGCTGTAGGGACTTGTTCCCGGAGTAGTCGTACATGCTTGCCGCGAGCCCGCGGTCCGTCGATATCGTCCACGCCGTGGCGGGCGGCGGAGTGTCTTCTCCTGCGTCATCTCGGCATCTCCTCTTCTCGATGTGGCGCAAGTGGTGTCACCATCACCTGGCACCAGCCGAAGCCAGTGAGATACGTGACACGAGCGTCGGCCATATAAAGCACCTGAAGTGTCCAGGGCTACTGGATCGCCTGCCCAGACGAGGAGATGTCAGACACCCTTAGTGTCCCTTCACGAAATTTCCACCTGCCAAATCCACCCCTGCCCCACCGAGCAGCACACGGCCGGATGTGAGGGCACTGCGGGTGGATGACATCGGCCCCAACGAGGTGGCCCTGGCGTGGGTGGCGACCCGCCGCTCCCTCCTCATCCGGGACTTCGCCCAGGCAGCGGCAGAAACCCTCGCGAAAACGCACGCCGGGGGGACAACGGCCGTCGGCCTACTGAGAACCGTCTTCACCTGCCGCGGACTTCGTGAAGGTCACCGTGCTTGCTTCGTTTGCTTCGTTTGCTTCGGAGCTGATCACGACAGCGGACCAGAGCCCACACCCCTGATCGACGTGCATGCCCACCTCCTCACTCCCGCTATGTCCGGGCCGCGCAGGGCGCGGGGAACGCGCAGCCCGACGGCATGGCCGCGTTCCCCACTTGGCAGGCCCCCGCCCACCTGGAACTGATGGACCAGTGGGGCGTGGCGACGTTCCTGCTGTCGGTCTCCTCACTGGGCGTGCATTTCGGCGACAACACGGCCGCCCGCGCCCTGAGTCGGCACGTCAACGAAGCCGGGCCGAGATCAAGCGCCAAATCCCCGCCTGCTTCGGGCTCTTCGCCTCACTGCCGCTGCCCGACGTGGACGGCGCCCTGGCGGAACTGCCGTACGCGCTGGACCAACTGGGCAGCGACGGCGTTACGTTCGAGACCAACGCACACGGCATGGATCTCGGAAACCCGCGCCTGGAACCACTACTTGAGGAGCTGGACGGGCGAGGCACGCCCAACTTCGTCCACTCACTCAGGCCGGGGCTACGCCGAAGCCCTGACTCACACATGCGATTCGAAGAGCCGATATTCCTCTCTCGTGATCTGCTCGGAGTGAGCGAACATGACCGTCATATAGCACCTGAAGTCATGTCAACCGCCATCGAAAACAGGACAGTTGGACTTTGCCTAGATCCGTGCTCTAGGTCCAAAGCGTGAGCACAAATTCCCCACCGCCCCCTCTTCATGCTGGCCGCGATGGTCTAGATTGACGCTGCTTCAAGTGCTCGGAGACGAGGCGAACCAATAATGATCTATAGGTCCGGCGCTACGGAAAGCCAGCAGTTGCGTCCCCGGCGCCGGACGCGCGGGTGATCAATTCTTGGAGCCCACGACAGGGCTTAGATGCGGGGAACACCCGAGGTTCGATGCTTCCCGCGCACCTCGAGAGTCTGGCAGAACATGCGAATCTGCTGCTGCCTGGGTGAGTTGTTCAAATAGCTCTGAAACAGCCGGGCGTCATGCGCCGAGGGGCGGGGGCCTCCCGGCGGAGGAACAGTGTTAGGCGAATACGTCGAACCAATGGGGACCTGGGGGGTTCTGTGCGGCAAGGGGGATTAGTCGGCCCGTTTCCGTCGGAGCGCGGGCGTCTGGCGAACGGGGAAATCAGCCAGCCCGCGATCGATTGGGAGCAGCGGTACCGCCGTACAGTGATCACTACCGATACCGTGGCCACCGCCTTCGTGGTGGCGGCGATCGGCAACTTCTTCGGGGCCCGGGACGCGGCCAACTGGCACGAGAAGTGGGGAATTCTCGCATTCGGCACCGAGCTGCTGGTGCTGGGATCGCTTGCAGTGAGCCGGTCGTGGGCTCCGGCCATGCTCGGTCAGGGCGCCGAGGAATTCCGCCGGCTCGGACGCTCACTGTTCACGGCGACCGTCGTACTGGCACTCGGGGGGATCGCCCTCACCTCGCGCAACATCAAACTCTGGATCTTCGTTGCGATCCCCGCGATCGCGATCGTCACCATGACCGCGCGGTATCTGCTCCGCCTCCGGCTGCACAACCTGCGGAAGGAAGGACGGTGCCTGAGACCGGTGCTCGCTGCCGGGAGCCCGGCCACCGTGGGCGACCTGATCACCCGAACGCGTAAGTTCCCGCACCTCGGCTGGCGGGTGGAGGCAGTGTGCACGACGGACGGTCGCGGTCTCGAAGGTGACCACCTGGACGGAGTGCCGGTCGTCGGCCGACTGACGGACGTCGCCAAGCACGTCCGCCACGACGGCTACCGTGTCGTCGCGGTCACACCGGACCCGCACTGGTCACCGGACCGGCTGCAGCGGCTGGCCTGGAACCTCGAAGGCAGCGACGCCGAGATGGTCGTGGCCCCCGTACTGATGGAAGTGGCCGGCCCGCGGCTGCACGTCGACGCGGTGCTCGGGATCCCGCTGCTACGGGTCAGCATGCCGACCTTCACCGGGGGCCGCCGGGCGATCAAAGGGGTCGTCGACCGGATGGGCGCGGCGATCCTGCTGATGCTGTTCGCGCCGCTGATGGCGTTCGTCGCGCTGCTCGTGATGGTGGACAGTCGTGGTGGGGCGGTCTACCGCCAGCGCAGGGTCGGCAAGGGTGGCCGCGAGTTCACCATTCTCAAGTTCCGCACCATGGTCGCCGGGGCTGACGGGGCACGTGCCCAGCTGGCCGGCCACAACGAGGGTGCAGGGCTGCTGTTCAAGCTCCGCCGGGATCCGCGGGTGACCCGGGTGGGAGCAGTGCTGCGCCGGTACTCGATCGACGAGCTCCCGCAGCTTTTCAACGTGCTCACCGGATCGATGTCGCTCGTCGGCCCGCGGCCTCCGTTACCGGATGAGTCCGCTGCATACGGCCCGGACATCCGGCGGCGACTGCTGGTCAAGCCCGGGCTCACCGGCCTGTGGCAGATCAGCGGACGTAGCGACCTGCCGTGGGAGGAGGCGGTCCGCCTCGACCTGCGGTACGTGGAGGACTGGTCGCTCGCCCTGGACGCAGTGATCTTGTGGAAGACGCTGCGTGCGGTGCTCCATGGCCAGGGGGCCTACTGATGCGCGGGAGCCGTCGTCCGGCCGGCGTGCGGACCGCAGGCCACAAGGGCCTGCCTGGGGGGGAGGGACGGGTCATGAGAGTCAGCGTTTTGGGGCTTGGCTACGTGGGCTGCGTGTCGGCGGCGTGCCTGGCCAGCATGGGTCACGAGGTCATCGGGGTGGACGTGAACCAGGTGAAGGTCGACTTGGTCAACGACGGCAAGGCCCCGGTGGTCGAGGAGCGGATCGGCAAGCTCATCGCCGAGGTCGTGCGGACCGGAGCGTTACGGGCCACCGGCGACGTCCGCGAGGCGATCATGGGCAGCGAGATATCGCTGGTCTGCGTGGGCACGCCGTCCGAGCCCAACGGCAGCCTGTGCACCACATATCTGGAGCGGGTCACCGAGCAGATCGGCGCCACGCTGGCCGAGCGGGGCGGGCCGCACACCGTCGTGTTCCGCAGCACCATGCTCCCGGGCACCTGCCTGAACCTGCTGGTCCCGATCCTGGAGAAGAACGTCGGCGGCACGGCCGGGGTGGACATCGGGGTCGCGGTCAACCCGGAGTTCCTGCGTGAGGGCACGAGTGTGCGGGACTTCTTCGACCCGCCCAAGACCGTCATCGGCGAGTTCGACCCACCAAGCGGCGACGCGGTGGTGGCGCTGTACGACGGCTTGCCCGGCGAGGTGTTCCGGGTGCCGGTCCCGACGGCCGAGGCGATCAAGTATGCGGACAACGCGTTCCACGGCCTCAAGATCGGCTTCGCGAACGAGCTGGGCGCGGTGTGCCAGGCGCTCGGGGTGGACTCGCACCAGGTGATGGACGTGTTCCTGGCCGACCGCAAGCTGAACATCAGCTCCGCCTATCTGCGGCCGGGCTTCGCCTTCGGCGGCTCCTGCCTGCCCAAGGACCTGCGCAGCCTGGTCCACGCGGCGCAGCGGGCCGACGTCTCGGTTCCCATACTCGCCCACGTGTTGACCTCCAACTCCGACCATCTGCAGCGCGCGGTGGACCTGGTCGAGCGCACTGGCAAGCGCCGGGTGGGTCTGTTCGGGCTGTCCTTCAAACCCGGCACCGACGACCTCCGCGAGAGCCCGCTCGTAGAGCTGGCGGAGAGGCTGCACGGCAAGGGTTACGACCTGCGGATCCACGACGCCAATGTGAGCCTCTCCCGGCTGATCGGCGCGAACCGCGAGTACATCGAGACCCGGCTGCCGCACCTCACGCAGCTGCTCGCGGACTCCGTCGACGAGGTACTGGAGCACGCCGAGGTGTGCCTGGTAGGGACCAGGGATCCGGCCGTGCTTTCGGCGCTGCCGCATGGCGACGGCCCGGTGATCGTCGACCTCATCCGCCTTCCCGACGCCGAGGCGCGCCGGGCCGAACCGGGGTACGTGGGCCTTGCTTGGTGACGCAATCAGTGGCGGCCGGCCGGACTGGCGCGCGCTGATCCTGGTGGAAAACCTGTCGGTGCCGTTCGACCGGCGGGTGTGGCAGGAGTGCACGACGCTGCGCGACGCGGGCTGGGAGGTGCACGTCATCTGTCCCCGGGGCGAAAAGGGGGACAGGGAACCGGAGGCGGAGATCGACGGGGTGCGGATCCACCGCTACCCGTTGCGCGCAGCCGCCGGAGGACCGGCCGGCTACCTGCGGGAGTACGGATCGGCGCTGTGGCACACGGCCCGGCTGGCCCGCAAGGTCGGGCCGGTCGACGTGGTCCACGCCTGCAACCCGCCCGACCTGCTGTTCCTGCCGGCGCTGTGGCTGAAGCGGCGCGGCGCGCGGTTCGTCTTCGACCAGCACGATCTGGTACCCGAGCTGTACCTCTCCCGGTTCGAACGCGGCGAAGATCTGCTCTATCGCGCCGTGTGCGCGCTGGAACGGCGGACCTACCGGGCCGCGGATGTCGTGCTGGCCACGAACGAGAGCTACCGGGACGTCGCGATGCGCCGTGGTGGTCGGCGGCCTGAGGACGTTTTCGTGGTACGCAGCGCGCCTGCGGTCGACTGGTTCCAACCGGTGCCGTCAGAACCGGAGTTGAAGCGCGGTAAGCCTCATCTGCTGTGCTACCTCGGCGTCATGGGCCCCCAGGACGGCGTCGACTACGCCCTGCGGGCCCTTGCGAAGCTGCGCCACGAGTTCGGACGGACCGACTGGCACGCGGTGTTCGTCGGCGCTGGCGACGCCTTCGACGCGATGGTGGAGCTGTCCCAGCGGCTCGGGCTCTCCGACCAGGTGCAGTTCACTGGGCGCATTCCGGACGCCGACCTGGTGCGCTACCTGTCCACCGCGGACGTGTGCCTCTCCCCCGACCCGCGCAATCCGCTCAACAACGTGTCGACCATGAACAAGGTCCTGGAGTACATGGCGATGGGCCGGCCGATCGTCTCTTTCGACCTGAAGGAGGCGCGCGTCTCCGCCGGTGACGCCGCCGTCTACGCGTCCGCCAACGACGAGGCGGAATTCGCGGGGCTCATCGCGCTGCTCCTTGACGATCCGGAGAAGCGGGCCCGGATGGGCAAGATCGGCCAGGAGCGGATCAGCGGGCCGCTCTCCTGGTGGAACTCGCGAGTGTCGCTGCTCGCCGCCTACGCCGCTGCCTGCCGAGACCACACTCCGGTGTCGGCGGGCGACCAGGCCCGCACCGGGAAGAGGCAGCGCAGTTGAGCGATGACACGATACGCCTGGTCACGATCGGGCGGATTTTCCGTCGGCGCTGGCGGCTTCTTGCCGTCCTCGCCCTGGTAGGCGCGCTCGTCGGCTACGGCGCCTCGGTGGTGTTCCCGCCGCGGTACACGACGTCGGCATTGGTCCTGCTGCCCGGGCAGTGGGAAGAGCGCGAGCTGCTGACCCAGGTGGACATCGCGACCAGTTCCACGGTCATCGACCGTGCGGCCACCAAACTCGGGTGGCCCGGCGTCAGCGGTGCCGAGCTGCGGGATCAAGTGACCGCAGAGGCCGCCGACGGGAACATCATCAGGATCTCGGGTACGGCCGACACCCCGGAGCGCGCCCAGCAGCTCTCCGACCAAGTGGCCCAGCAATTCGTCAAGTTCGCCGCACGGATCGCAGGCAGCAGCACCGACTCCGAAGCGACTACGGGACCCGAGGCGCTGCGGAAGAAGGTGGAGGAGACCAACCGCCGCATCACCGACCTGGCCAATGCGGCCGACCCCGGGAAGACCGTGGAGAGCGTGCAGGCCCGCACCGCGCTCGAGAAGCTGCGCACCTCGCTGGAAGAGGCCATGGCGAAGCTGGACCAGGCCGACCCGGCGACCAGCATGGCCGGCATGGTCGTCATGGATCCTGCGGCCCGGCCGACCGGCGAGGCGCCTCCGACGAGGATGCAACTCATCGTCGCGGGGGCGCTGCTGTTCTTCCTGCTCGCGGTCATCGGCCATCTTGTCGCCGCACGGATGAATCGCCGGTTGCGCACCGAACCGGAGATCGCCGCGGCGCTGGGGTCGGCACTGCTCGGCACTGTCGACGTGCCTGATGACCGGCGCGCGCACCGGCCGGAAAGCGGGGGACCACGGGCCCGGATGCGCCGACTCCTCGGCATCGACACTCGCTGGGACACACCGACCGCGCAGAGGTTCGGCGACGAGGCCGGCAGGCGGATCCGCTACCGGCGGGTGTGCGCCCGTCTCCGGGACCAACTGCCCGCCCCTCGGCGCCTGCTGGCTGTCATTCCCGAAGGCGACGAGATCGCCCGCCGCGCCGCCGGGCAGCTCGGCGCCGAGGCCGAGAGCGATCCGCTGCTGCGGGTGGTGGAGGTTTCGGCGGACCGGCCGATGGCGCCTGACCGCGACACCGAGTCCGGTGCCCTGGTCGTCCTCAGCCCGGGCAGCTGGACCGCGGAGGAGCTCGCCGGTATCGCCGAGGCCTGCGCGGCCGGCGGGCACGAGGTCGTCGGCATCGTCGTCGCCGACCCGGTCCGGGCCCGTCCAACGCAGTCTGCCGGCCATGCTCCGGACAACGCCACTCCGGCGCTCGCGGTGGGCGGCCACGCGACGGGAGGTTCAGGGTGACGACGAGCAAGACGTCGGAGTCGTCGGCCGCCGCTCCCCTCCTCGACCTGCAGGCGCTGGTGGCGGCGGTGCGCAGGCGCCGCCGCCTCTGGTGCGCCATGGCGCTCCTTGGCCTGCTGGTCGGCGCGGCGGTGGCGGTCCTGATGCCGCCGCAGCCGAGCGCGGTGACCAAGGTGCTGGTAGCGCACAAGGAGGACCAGCCGAACGACACCGGAACGCTGATCCGTACAGATGTCGAGCTGCTGCAGACCACGCGGATCGCCGGCAAGGCCCTGCAGGCCCTCAAGTCCCGGGAAAGGCCCGAGGTCTTCATGCGGGACTATCGGGGCACCGGCCTGACCAACAACCTGTTGCAGATCGATGTGACCGCTGACGGCGACGCGGAAGCGGTGGCCCGGGCCAAGGCTCTGGCCGATGCGTTCGTCGCGGACCACGTGAGGCGGATGCGCAAGACCGCGGAGGCCGAGACCAAGGTGCTGATCGACCAGCGTGACCGCATGCGCGAAGAACTCGCCCAGGTCAACAAGGAGATCGGAGACCAATCGCCGCCCAGCGACCCGACAGCGTCGGCTGACATCGAGTCACTCTTCGCCCGCCGGGCCGAGCTCAACTCGCGGATCGCCGATTTCGACCAGCGCGCCGCGGAGGCGCGCACCGGCACGCCCAAGGTCATCTCCGGCACGCAGATCGTGGATGACCCGCGCGCGGTGCGGCACTCCCGGCCCAAGGCCGCTGTCACCAACGCAGCGATCGGTCTCGTCCTCGGTCTCGTCCTCGGGCTCGCGCTGGCCGCGGTCGGCACAGTGGTGGCGGACCGCCCCGTGCTGCGCCGGGACATCGCGGCGAATCTGGGTGCCTCGGTCATCACGGAGCTGCCCCGCCGGTCGGGCAGGCCGTGGCAGCGCCGGCGGACGCGGGCGGCACGCAAACGGCTCACGGTGTCCCTGGCCCGCACCGTGCGCGGCTCCGCGGAACCGGTGTCGCTGCTGGAACTGGGCTGTGCGCGCAGCGCGAGCGTGATCGCCCTGACCGTCGCCAGGGCAGTGACGGCGGACGAGCCAGTGGCCGTCATCGACGGTCTGCCCGGCCTGCCACTCGCCAAGCGCCGCCCAAAGCCGGGAGACCCGACCGTGGTCAGCGGCGAGGGTGTCGCGGCTGTATCGCCTCGGCAGCGCCGGCTGGGCGTCGGCTCGGTGGCGCCCGGCACGGCGTGGACCGACCTCCAGTACCTCGGCACCCAGACCGTGCTCGTGGTGCGTGCCGGGCACGGTAGCGCCGCATGGCTGCACACCGTGGCGCGGCAGCTCGCGGACCAGCGCATTCCGGTGATCGGTGTGGTGCTGATCGACCCTGATCCGCGTGACCGGACCGACGGCACGCTGTGGGACGGGCTGCACACCGCGCTGCGCGGTCGCAGCGAGCCACTGCCCCGGCACAACGGAACTGAGCAGCCGTCATGGGCCGTACGAGTCCCTGACAACGACCAGGAGACGCGGTAGGACATGTGTGGCATCGCAGGTACTTACCGATGGCCGGACGGGAAGCTGGTGACCGACCGGCTCACCGAAACTCTCGCCCACCGCGGTCCGGACGGGGCGGGCCGGTACGGCCACTTGGTCGGTGACGGCGAAGTGCACCTTGGGCACCGTCGGCTCGCCATCATCGACCTGTCCGAGACCGGCGCCCAGCCGATGGTCTCGGACGGCCTCGCCCTCACCTACAACGGCGAGCTGTACAACGCGCCCGAGCTGCGTGCCGAGCTGGCGGCCGCCGGGGTGCGCTTCCGCGGTACCTCCGACACCGAGGTGCTCCTCGAGGCCTGGCGGCGCTGGGGCACGGACTGCCTGCCCCGGCTGCGCGGCATGTTCGCGTTCGGGATCTTCGACGAGCGAACCGGTGAACTGGTGCTGGCCCGTGACCAGTTGGGCATCAAGCCGCTGTTCCTGCTCCGCCGCGGCGAAGGCCTGGCTTTCGCCTCCGAGCTCAAGACGCTCGGCGCCGCGACCGGCGGGCCGCTCGAGGTGGACCCTGCGGCGCTGGTGGCCTCCCTTCTTTACTACTGGGTGCCGGACTCGCGCTGCGCGTTCCGCGAGGCAGAGAAACTGCCGCCGGGGAGCTGGCTCAGGTGCCGGCCCGACGGCCGGGTGGAGCGCGGCCGATACTGGGACCTCCGGGACGTCGCCCATGAGGCCCGCGACAGTGAGCCACCGGACCTCGCCGCCATCGTCGAGGAGTCGACCCTCCGCCACCTGATCTCCGACGTACCCGTGGCGACCTTCCTCTCTGGCGGCCTCGACTCCAGCTACCTGACTGCGCTGGCGGCCCGCCATCAACCCGGGATCTCCTCGTACACGATCGGATTTCGCGCCGAGGACGCCAAGTTCGAGGCGATGCCAGACGACCTGCGCTATGCCCGGCGGGTGGCCGAGCGGTTCGGCGTCGACCTGCACGAGATCGAGATCGCCCCGAATGTGCTCGACCTGCTGCCGCAGATGACGTACCACCTGGACGAGCCGATCGGTGACCCCGCCGCGATCAACACATTCCTGATCTGTGAGGCCGCCCGAGAGGCCGGGGTCAAGGTGATGCTCTCGGGGATGGGCGCCGACGAGCTGTTCGCCGGGTACCGCAAGCACCGCGCCAACCTGCTCGCGCTGCGCTACCAGCGCGTCCCGCGGCCCCTGCGGCGTGGGGTGTCCAGGGCCGTGGACCGGCTGCCGGTCGCCACGTCCCGCCGGGGGTACAGGTCGGTGCGCTTCGCGAAGCGGTTCCTCTCCTTCGCCGATCTGCCGGAGGAGACCGCGTTCCGGCGCAGCTACACCATGTACGACCAGGACGAGCTGCTCGCCCTTCTCGATCCGGACCTGGCCGGGACGGTCGAGGACGTGCTGACCGAACATGCGGACGTCTACCAGGACAACGACCTCGACGACTTCGTCAACCGCATGTGCCTGACCGACGCCCGGATGTTCCTGCCGGGCCTGAACCTCACGTACACGGACCGGTCGAGCATGGCCGCGTCGACCGAGGTACGGGTGCCGTATGTGGACGTCGAGGTGGTCAAGGCGGCATTCGCCGTGCCCGGCGATCGCAAGATCGTCGGACGGCAGGGCAAGGCCGTCCTCAAGGAGGCGGCCGGCTCGGTCCTGCCCCGGGAGATCGTGCACCGGCCCAAGGGCCTGTTCAGCGCCCCGCTGCGCGCCTGGATGAGCCGGGACCTGGCGCCGCTGGTGCGCGAGGTGGTGAACGACGGCGTGCTCGTCCGTTCCGGTTTCCTGCGCCGCGACGCGCTGGCTCGGATGGTCGCCGAGGACGCCGCCGGGCAGCGGGACTACTCCAAGCATCTGTGGCATGTGCTGACCCTCGAGTACTGGTATCGCGACGCGACCTCTGGGTCCGGTCAGAGCACTCGGTCAACGGCTTAGGAAAACAGAGGAGTTCGGGTGAAGCAGATTGTGCAGAACTACAAGAGCGGCGAGCTGGCGCTGCTCGACGTGCCGGTGCCGGGGTGCAAGCCGGGCGGTGTGCTGGTCCGCAGCGCCTACTCGCTGATATCCACCGGTACCGAGCTCATGAAGGTGTCCGAGGCCGGCATGTCGATGGTGGGCAAGGCCCGCTCCCGCCCGGACCAGGTGGCCAAGGTCATGCAGAGTGTGGCCACCAACGGGGTGCCCGCCACCTACCGCAAGGTGATGGGCAAGCTGGACTCCTACACGCCGCTTGGCTATTCGCTGTGCGGGGTGGTCGAGCAGGTCGGCGCCGGGATCGACGATGTGAAGGTCGGCGACCTCGTAGCCTGCGCCGGCAACGAGCACGCGTTGCACGCCGAGCTGAACTGGGTGCCGAAGAACCTCTACACCCCGGTGCCGGACGGCCTCGCGCCGCGGCACGCGGCCTTCGGCACCGTCGGGTCGATCGCGTTGCAGGGCGTCCGCCAGGGCGAGCCACAGCTCGGCGACGTGGCGCTGGTCATCGGCCTCGGGCTGATCGGGCAGCTCGTGGTACAGCTCCTCGCCGCCTCGGGAGTCCGCGTCGTCGGAGTCGACCCCGACTCGGTGCGCTGCGGGCTCGCCGAGCGTCTGGGCGCCGCGGCCTGCGGCGATCCCGCGTCCGCGGCCGTGGAAGCCGCCGTCGCCGAGCTCACCGGCGGTCATGGCGTGGACCAGGTGTACCTGGCCGCCGGCGGCGGCAGCAACCAGCCCGTCGAGCTGGCCGCCCGGCTCTGCCGGGACCGCGGCCGGGTCGTCGACATCGGCAAGTGCCGCCTGGACCTGCCGTGGAACGCCTACTACGAGAAGGAGCTCGACGTCCGGTTCTCCCGCAGTTACGGCCCCGGGCGCTACGACCCGGAGTACGAGCTCGAGGGCCGGGACTACCCGATCGGCTACGTGCGCTGGACCGAGCGCCGCAACCTGGCGTGCTTCCTCGATCTCCTCGCCCAAGGCAGCATCGACGTGGAGCCGTTGGTCTCCCACATCGCCGACTTCGACGACGCCGTCGAGACGTACCAGAGCCTGAAGAACCGCGACCTGAAGGCGGTGGCTGTGCTGTTCAAGTACCCCGAGCAGACGATCGAAGCGGAGGCCCCTGCGGTCGCCGTGCCCGGGGTGAACGTGAAGCCGAGCCCGGCACGGGCCGCCAAGACGCCGGTGCGCCTTGCGTTCGTCGGCGCGGGCAACTACGCGACCTCGATGCTGCTGCCGCACCTGGGTGGGCGCGACGGCGTCGAGTTGTCGACCGTCGTCACCACGACGGCGCTGTCCGCGGCCAACGCGCAGCGGAAGTTCGGCTTCGCCGAGGCGACCACCGATCTCGACGCCGTGCTCGGCGACAAGTCCGTCGACGCGGTGTTCGTGGTCACGCGGCACAGCTCGCACGCCGAACTGACCCGAAGAGCACTGCTGGCCGGCAAGACCGTGTTCGTGGAGAAGCCCCTGGCCCTCACCGAGGACGAGCTGGCCGGCGTACTCGCGGCGGTGGAGGAGTCCGGCAACGACCGGCTTCAAGTGGGCTTCAACCGCCGGTTCGCGCCGCTGCTCCAGGAGGCCAGGCAGCGGTTCGGCGCTCGGACCGGTCCGGCGAGCCTGCGCTACCTGGTCAACGCAGGCCGACTGCAGCACGGCAGCTGGTACCTACAACAAGGCACCGAGGGCTCGCGGTTCGCAGGCGAGGGCGGGCACTTCATCGACACGGCGAGCTGGCTGCTCGACGCCGACCCGGTCTCGGTGTACGCGGTCGGCACGTCCGGCAACGCGGACCTGCAAGTCGTGCTGCGCTACCCGGACGGGTCCACCGCCACCATCAGCTACGTCACCACCGGCTCGCCCGGCTTCCCCAAGGAGACCCTGGACCTCGTCGCCGACGGCAAGGTTCTGCGGCTCGACGACTTCGTCCGTGCCTCGGTGTACGGCCGTAAGCGGTGGGTCAGTTCGCGGCTGCCCAAGGCCCGGGACAAGGGCCAGAACGCCGAACTGGCCGCGTTCATCAAGGCCGTGCGGACCGGCGGACCGATGCCGGTGCCGCTGGAGTCGCTGGTCGCCACCACAGCGGCCACCCTCTCCGTGTATGCCGGGCTGGCCGGCGGTGCGCCGGTGACGTTGGCGGGGGCGCGATGACCATGAGCGCGGTCTGGTACGCGCGGCGCCTGTCCCGGATGGGACCACAGGAGGTTGCGGGCCGGGTGGGCGATGCGGTGCGCAGACGGCGGTGGCGGTCGTCGCGGCCGGACTGCCCGAGCGTGACCGGCGCCCGGTTCACCGCGGTCCTGCCCGCCGGGACGATGGCCGCGATACCTCCGGACGCCGCGAAACGCCTCGTCGCCGAGGCGGACCGGCTGATGTACGGGCACGTCGAGTACTTCGGCGTGGCCCGCTACGACCTGGCCGCCCCGGACTGGTGGTGCGACCCGAAGACCGGGCGCCGGGCTCCGTGGGGCTACGCATTCGACGTGCCGTACCGGAACGAGGACGCGGTCGGGGACATCAAGCAGATCTGGGAGCTGTCCCGGCATCAGTACCTCACCGTGCTCGCCGCCGCCTACACGATCACCGGGAACGAGCGGTACGCCAAGCGCGTGGCCGAGCACCTGCGGTCGTGGTGGACGGCCAACCCACCGCTGCGCGGCGTGCACTGGATCAGCGGCATCGAGCTGGGCATCCGGCTGCTGTCGTGGGTGTGGATCCGCCGGCTGCTCGACGGCTGGCCGGGCGCGCCCGGGCTGTTCGAGGGCAACCCGGTGGCGCTGAACCAGATCTGGCACCACCAGCGCTGGCTGGCCGCCTTCCCCAGCCGGGGATCTTCGGCGAACAATCACGTCATCGCCGAGGCCGCCGGGCAGTTCGCCGCGGCGTGCGCGTTCGGGTGGTTCCCCTCCTCGGCACGTTGGCGAGTCGACGCGCTGCGGTCGCTGGAGCGGCACCTGCACGGCAACACCTTCGGCTCCGGCCTCAACCGCGAGCTGGCCACCGAGTATCACGGCCTTGTGATAGAGCTCGGCCTGGTCGCGGTGGCCGAGGCGGATGCCGCCGACGTTCCGGTCCCCGCGTCGATCCGGCTGGTGCTGCTGCGGATGGCCGACGCGCTGGCGGCCATCGTGGACAACCGGTTACGGCCACCGCGCCAGGGGGACGCGGACGACGGGCATGGCCTGATCGTGGACGGCGCGGGCACCGACCGCTGGGCGTCGCTGCTGGCCACCGGGGACGCCGTGTTCGGCGGGCTCAACTGGTGGCCGGCGGTGACCGGCACCGATGTGCGCACCCCGCTGCTGACCGCGCTCATCAAGCCCACTGACCTGTCCGTGACCCGCCCGGCGAGCCGACCGGCCCACTTCGCCGACGCGGGGCTCACCATCCTGCGCGGTCCGGAAGAGATCTGGTGCCGCTGCGACGGCGGTCCGCACGGCTTCCTGTCCATCGCCGCGCACGCCCACGCGGACGCGCTGTCCGTGGAGGTCCGGCACGACGGGGTCGACGTCCTCGCCGATCCGGGGACGTACTGCTACCACGGGCAGCCCGAGTGGCGGCGGTACTTCCGCTCGACCCTCGGCCACAACACCCTGCAGCTGGACGGCGGTGACCAGTCCGTCTCCGGCGGCCCGTTCCTGTGGACCCGGCATGCCCACAGCCGAGTACTGGCCGCGGACACCTCCGACGAGGGCGTGGCCCGCTGGTGTGCCGAGCACGACGGTTACCAGGGCTCCGTGCACCGCCGCCAGGTGGAGCTGACGGCCGCGAGCCAGGAGCTGAGGGTGGTCGACGAGGTGCGCGGCCCGCGCCGGGCCGTGCGGCTGGCGTTCCACCTCGGTCCGGCGATCGCCGCGGACCTGGTGGGAAACCGGGCGGTGCTCACCTGGACCCGAGGCGGCGAGGGGCGCTCCGCTGTGCTCGACCTGCCCGGGCAGCTGAGCTGGCGGGCGCATCGCGGCGAGAGTGACCCGCCGCTGGGCTGGTACTCCGCCGGCTTCGGGCGCAAGGAACCCACCACCACGCTGGTCGGCACCGGCTTCGCCGATGGCGCGGAGGGCTTCACCACCGTACTCAGGTTCCATGGCTAGGGGGACGCGTGGGGATCAAGCGGCGGCACTGGGCGTGGGCGGCGGCACCGCTGGCGCTGGCGCTCCTGGCGGCGACCGGCTGTGAGAACACGGACTCGGCTACGTCGGACGCCGGGGCGAAGCCGACCGCCGCGCCGTCGTCCACGCCCGTGGCCCGGGTGTGCGCCAAGCCCGCGGCCGGGCCGGCGAAGGCGCCGGCGGGCGCGGTGACCGTCGACCCCGCGGTGGTCGGTGACCTGGCGGCGAAGACCAAGAGCAGCCCCCCGAACACCACGTTCTGGCTTCGACCGGGCAAGCACCGGCTCGACCCGGACCGCTACGCCCAGGTCATCCCCAAGGAGGGGAACCGCTACTTCGGCGCGCCGGGCGCGGTGCTCGACGGCCGGAAGAAGAACCAGTACGCGTTCGGCGGCAGTGCCCGCAACGTCACCATCCGCCACCTGGCCGTGCAGCGCTTCGTCGCGCCGCCGGATGAGGGCGTGGTCAACCATGACTCGGCCGACGCGTGGGTGGTCGAGCACGCGACGATCCAGGACAACTCCGGCGCCGGGCTGATGGCCGGTGCCCGCCAGCGGGTCCGCGCCAGCTGTCTGCGCGGCAACGGCCAGTACGGCATGAACGCGTACAAGGCCGGCGACCGTATCAGCGGCCTGGTGGTCGAGGGCAACGAGATCGTGGGCAACAACACCGACGACTGGGAGCGGCGGCGGGAGGGCTGCGGCTGCACCGGAGGCATCAAGTTCTGGGCCGTCAACGGCGCCGACGTACGCGGCAACTGGGTGCACGACAACCGCGGAACAGGGCTGTGGGCGGACACCAACAACAACGACTTCCGCATCGAGAACAACGTGCTCGAGGCCAACGACGGTGCAGCGCTGATCTACGAGACCAGCTACAACGCGGTCATCCGGAACAACACGATCCGGCGGAACAACTGGCTCGAGGGCCGCAGGGAAGCCGACCGCGGCGACAAGTTCCCGTACGCGACCGTCTACCTGTCCGAGTCCGGTGGCGAACCACGGATCAAAGCCCGCACCGACAAGATCGAGATCTACCGGAACGTGCTGGAGAACAACTGGTCCGGGATCACCCTGTGGGAAAACGCCGATCGGTTCTGCAACAGCCCGGCCAACACCTCGTCCGGTGACTGCACCTTGCTGGTGCCGGACACCGACCGGTGCGCGAAGCCGGCGATCGCCGAGACACCGCTCTACGCCGACTGCCGGTGGAAGACCCAGCGGGTGGACATCCACGACAACCGCTTCGTGCTGGACAGGTCCGTCGTCAAGTGCACGCAGAAGTGCGACCGCATGGCGCTGCTGGCCAACTACGGCACCTATCCGGACTGGTCGCCGTACCAAGGCGAGCGGGTGGCCGAGGCGATCACCCACAAGCAGCACAACCGCTGGCACGACAACGTCTACCTCGGGCCATGGAAGTTCGTCGCCCAGAACCCGAGCCGGGTGCTCGGCTTCGGGAAGTGGCAGGGCACGCCGTATCGGCAAGACGCGGGCAGCACCTTCCGCGCAAGGGACGGTGGTTGAGATGAGCGCGGACCATGCGTCGAAGATCGTCGGGACGGTCTGGGGACTGCTGGTCCTCAACACGCTCGGCTCCGCCGGGGCGAAGACCATCGTCCCGCTGCCCCGCTCTCTCATCCAGATGGTTACCATGGGCGCGCTGGTCGCCGCGTTCGCGCTGGCGCTCACGGTCAATCTCCGGATGCGGATCCGACCCAGCGCCTACCTGCTCCTGCTCACCCTGCTGCTGGTGCCGAGCGTGATCTCCAGCGCGCACCTGGAGTCCGGGTTCGGCGCGCTGTTCCGCTGCACCCGGCTGGCTCTCTTCATCGGCACGCTGTGGCTGCTCAGCCGCTGGTGGGACGGCGGCCCAACGTTCGTCCGGCACCACATCCGGATGTACTTCGCGATACTCGGGACGGTGGCCGCCGGCCTGGTCATCTCACCCGGCGAGGCGATGCCCGAGCTCTACGGCGGACGCCTGGTCGGCGCGTTGTGGCCGCTCACCCCACCGCAGATAGGCCAGTACGCCGCGGTGATCATCGGGCTCACCGTGCTGCTCGTACTGGGCCGCCGGACCGACAGGGCCAGTGCGGCGGTGGTCATCGTGCCGTCACTCGTCCTGCTCGCGCTGACCCATACCCGGACGGCCACGCTCGGCCTGTTCATCGGTCTGGCGCTGGCGATCGGCTCGCTCATCCTGACCAGCGCCGCTGCCCGCCGGTTCTTCACCTGGGCGGTGCTGTGTGCCGTGGTGGCCTCGGTGGGGTTCGCCTCCGCGTTGCAGGCGTGGTTCCTGCGCGGACAGAGCAAGGATAACTTCTCCAACCTCACCGGTCGGGCCAAGGTCTGGAACGCCCTGCTGGCTGAGCCCAGGTCGGCCTCGACGAAGTTGTTCGGCGTGGGCCTGGGCGACAAGTCGTTCGGCGGGCTGCCGATCGACAACAGCTGGCTGGCCGTCTACAACGAGCAGGGTCTGATCGGCGTCACCCTCGTCGCAGCGATCATCATCGTGCTGGGCGGCGTCGCGTTGCTGCGGCCACCGTCGCTACAGAGGGCCTGCGCGATCTTCCTGATCAGCTATTGCGCGATCGCGTCGTACACCGAGGCCGGGCTCGGCGACGCCTCGCCGTATCTGCTGCATCTGGCCCTGGCTGCCTCGCTGCTGGCGGCACCCGCCGCGGCCCCGCCCCTCGGGACGCCCGAAGTCCCTCGACGACATACCCCGCGCAGGGCCCAAAGATCGGAGGTGACCTGAGCATGCATGTCCTCGTGGTGCACAACCGCTACGCCTCGGCACAGCCGAGCGGGGAGAACAAGGTCGTCGACCAGGAGGTGGAGCTCCTGCGCAATGCCGGCCACCGCGTCGAGGTGTTCGAGCGGCGCAGCGACGACATCACCGCCCGGTCCCTGCTGGGCAAGGCCGCGCTACCGCTCCTTGTGCCGTGGAACCCGGCGGTCCGCGCGGAACTCGCCGCCCGGCTGCGTACCGAGCGGCCGGACGTGGTCCACGTCCACAACGTCTTCCCGCTCCTGTCGCCGGCGGTGCTGGCCGCCTGCGCCGACGCCTGCGTGCCCGCCGTCGCCACGCTGCACAACTACACCCAGATCTGCCCGCCCGGAACGCTGCAGCGGGACGGCCGGCCGTGCACCGAGTGCATCGGGTCGGCAGCGCCGCTGCCGGCCGTCCGGCACGGCTGCTACCGGAACTCCCGCCTCGCGACGGTGCCGCTCGCGGTCAGCCTGTCGGTCAACCGGCGGCGGTGGTGGTCCGGCGTGGAGCGGTTCTTCTGTATCTCCGCGGCGCAGCGCGACGTCCTGGTACGGGCCGGCATGCCAGCCGAGCGGCTGACGGTGAAGCACAACTTCGTGCCCGACCCGGATGACCGCAGATCAGACGCCGGCGAGCATCTGCTCTATCTCGGCCGGCTCGCGGAGGCCAAGGGCGTACGGCTGCTCATGGCCGCCTGGGACGTCCTCGCCGCCGACGGCGGTGTGGGCGTGCCGCTCGCGATCGCCGGCACGGGGCCGCTGGAGCGAGAGGTGACCGCCTGGGCGGCAGGCCGGGACGATGTCCGCTACCTCGGCCTGTTGGACCCGGCGGAGTGCCAGAAGGCAATCGCGCAATCGGTCGCCGTGGTGGCTCCCTCGACGTGGCTGGAGGCGTTCGGCCTGGTGGTCGTGGAGGCGATGGCGGCCGGCGCCCCGGTCGTCGCCGCCGGTCATGGCGCGTTCGTCGAACTCGTCGAGGACGGCGTGACCGGGCTGTTGCACCAGCCGGGCGAGCCCGCCTCGCTCGCGGCCTGCATACGCCGGATCGCGGCCGAGCCGGCCCTGGGCCGGGAGATGGGCCAGGCAGGCCGGCGCCGTTACGAGCAAGGCTTCAGCCCGGCCGTCGGCCTTGAGCGCCTGGTGGAGGGGTACCGCACCGCGATCGCGGTGCGGACGGAATCAATGGGGGGCAGTAGATGACACGATGCCGACTCTGCGGCTCGGCGGCGCCGGCGAGCGTCGTAGATCTGGGAGCGACGCCGCCGTGCGAGAGCTTTCTCGCCGCGGACCAACTGGACCAGCCGGAGCCGGCGTACCCGCTGCACCTGCGCGTCTGCACCGACTGCTGGCTCGCGCAGATCCCGCCGCTGATCACACCGGAGGAGACGTTCACGCAGTACGCGTACTTCTCCTCCTACTCGACCTCCTGGGTGGAGCATGCGCGCACGTTCGTCACCGACGCCGTACAGCGGTTGGGTCTTGGCCCCGACGCCTTCGTGGTCGAGGTCGCGAGCAACGACGGGTACCTGCTGAGGCACGTGGTGGACCGCGGGATCCGCTGCCTCGGCATCGAGCCGTCGGTGAACGTCGGCGCAGCGGCCCGGGACGCGGGTGTGCCCACGCTCACGAAGTTCCTGGACCCCGCCATTGGTGCCGGCGTCCGCGCCGCACACGGCCCAGCGGACTTGGTCGTGGCCAACAACGTGTACGCGCACATCCCCGACGTGGTCGGATTCACCCAGGGGCTGCGCGCCCTGGTCGCCGACGACGGCTGGCTCTCCATCGAGGTGCAGCACCTGCTGACCCTGATCGAGAAGAACCAGTACGACACGATCTACCACGAGCACTTCCAGTACTACACGGTCGCCTCCGCGATCCGGGCCCTTGCGAGCGGGGGACTCACGCTCGTGGACGTCGAGCTGCTGCCCACACACGGCGGCTCCATCCGGCTGTGGGCCCGGCCGACCGAGGCGGCGGGCGAGCCGACGCAGCGGGTGGCCGACGTACTGGCCCGGGAGAAGGCCGCCGGGCTGCAGGAGCTGTCCGGGTACACCGAGTTCGCCGCCCGGGTGGCCAAGGTGCGCCGGGACCTGCTGCGGTTCCTCATCGAGGCGGCCGAGCGTGGCGAGACCGTAGTCGGTTACGGCGCCCCGGGCAAGGGCAACACCCTGCTCAACCACTGCGGCATCCGGCCCGACTTGCTCCTCTACACGGTCGACCGCAACCCCTACAAGCACGGCAGGTTCACCCCGGGCACCCGCATCCCGATCCTGCCGCCCGAGCAGATCGCCGCCGACCGACCGGACTACGTCCTCGTCCTCCCTTGGAACCTGCGGGCCGAACTGGTCGAGCAGCTGTCCTTCGTGCACGACTGGGGCGGCCGCCTTGTCTTTCCCATCCCGGAACTGAGCATTGTCGAGGTCAAGTCATGAAGGTCGTTCTGTTCTGCGGCGGTTACGGGATGCGGATGCGCAACGGAGCCGCCGACGACGTGCCCAAGCCGATGGCGATGGTCGGCCCGCGACCGCTGATCTGGCACGTCATGCGCTACTACGCGCACTTCGGGCACACGGAGTTCATCCTGTGCCTCGGGTACGGGGCGCACCACATCAAGGACTTCTTCCTCAACTACGAGGAGACGACGTCCAACGACTTCGTGCTGCGGGGCGGGCGGACCGAGCTGCTCTCGACCGACATCGCGGACTGGACGATCACGTTCGCGCAGACCGGCATCGAGTCACCGATCGGAGAGCGGCTGCGCCGGGTGCGGCACCACCTGGACGGCGACGAGATGTTCCTGGCTAACTACGCCGACGTGCTCACCGACGCCCCCCTGCCCGAGATGATCGACCGGTTCGCCCGGCGCGACGCCGGTGCCTCGATGATGGTGGTGCCGCCGCAGTCGTCGTTCCACTGCGTGGAGTTGGGCGAGGACGGTCTGGTGGGCGGCATCACGGCGGTGAGCGAACTGCCGCTGTGGGAGAACGGCGGCTACTTCGTGCTCCGCCAGGAGGTCTTCGACCACATACCGGAGAACGGGGATCTGGTCGCCGACGGCTGCGCCCAACTGGCCAAGCGCGGCCGGCTGGCGGCGTACCAGCACCGCGGCTTCTGGAAGCCGACCGACACCGTGAAGGAGCGGTCCGGGCTCGCCGCCGCCTACGCCCGGGGCGACCGCCCGTGGGCCGTATGGGAGCGGGACCGCGCGGGGGTGGGGGCGTGATCCCGCTCGACACCAGGTGCCGGGACCGGATCGTCGCGGTGGGCGCGCACTGCGACGACATCGCCATCGGTGCCGGCGGCGCGTTGCTGACGCTGTGCCTCGCGCGGCCGGGCATCCGCGTCGACGCGCTGGTGCTCTCCGGCGGTGGCAGCGAGCGGGACCAGGAGGAGCAGGCCGCGCTCACCGCCTTCTGCCCGGGCGCCGACCTGCAGCTGACCGTGCACAAGCTGCCGGACGGCCGGCTGCCCGCGCACTGGGAGGAGGCCAAGGCCGCGATCGAGGAGCTGCGCGAGCAGACCGACCCGGATCTGATCCTGGCCCCGCGCACCGACGACGCGCACCAGGATCACCGCGGCCTGGCGAAGCTCATACCCACCGCCTTCCGCGACCACCTCGTGCTCGGCTACGAGATCGTCAAGTGGGACGGCGATCTCGGCCGTCCGGCGGCGTACCAGCCACTGTCGCCGGAGATCGCCGAGCAGAAGGTGCGGCTGCTGCAGGAGCACTACCCGTCGCAGCGGCACCGGCCCTGGTACGACCGGGAGGCCTTCCTCGGGCTGGCCCGGATCCGCGGCATCGAATGTCACGAGCGATACGCCGAGGCGTTCGCCGTCACCAAACTCACGCTCAATCTGGGGGGTTGAACCTTGCGCGTACTACTGACCGGACACCAGGGCTATCTGGGCACCGTGATGGCCCCAGTCCTTGCCGCCGCCGGGCACGAGGTCGTCGGCCTCGACTCCGGCCTGTTCGCCGACTGCGTCCTCGGCCCGACGCCCGCGGACCCGCCAGGGCACCGGGTGGACCTGCGCGACGTCACGGCCGAGCACGTGGCGGGGGTGGACGCCGTGATCCACCTGGGCGCGCTGTCCAACGACCCGCTGGGATCGCTGGCGCCGGAGCTCACCTACGACATCAACCACCACGCGTCCGTACGGCTGGCCCGACTGGCCCGCGACGCCGGAGTGCAGCGGTTCCTCTACGCGTCGACCTGCTCGGTCTACGGCGCCGCCGGCGGCGATGACCTGGTGGGCGAGGACGCCCCGCTGCGCCCTGTGACTCCGTACGCGGAGTCCAAGGTGCGGGTGGAGGACGACCTGCGCGCGCTGGCCGACGACGACTTCACCCCGGTGTTCATGCGCAACGCCACCGCCTTCGGCTACTCGCCCCGGCTGCGCGCCGACATCGTGCTGAACAACCTGGTGGGCCACGCGCTGCTGTCCGGCGAGGTGCTGGTGCTCTCCGACGGCACCCCCTGGCGCCCGCTGGTGCACGCCGCCGACATCGCACGGGCCTTCACGGCCGCGCTGACCGCGCCGCGGGAAGCGGTGCACGACCGGGCGTTCAACATCGGCTGCGAGACCAACAACGTCACGGTCGCCGAGATCGCCGAGCAGGTCGCCGAGGCGGTGTCCGGCGCCAAGGTGGTGATCACCGGGGAGACCGGTGCCGATCCGCGGTCGTACCGGGTGGACTTCTCCCGATTCCGCACTGCGATACCCGGCTTCGACTGCGAGTGGACGGTGAAGCAGGGCGCGCTCGAACTCGCCGACGCTTACCGCGAATACGGGCTGACCCGGGAGGACTTCGAGCGCCGCTTCACCCGGCTGGCCGTGCTGCGCGCGGCGTCCGACGCTGGCGCCGTCGACGACACCCTGCGGTGGCGCCGGTGACCGCGGCCGGCGAAGAGATGTACGAGCTGGTGGAGAAGCTGTACCCGCTGTGCCGCAGCATCACCGGCGACGGTGTGCGCGCCACACTGGAGATCGTCGGCGAGTACATCCCGCTGCAGACACACGAGGTGCCGACCGGGACGCAGGTGCTCGACTGGACGGTGCCGCAGGAGTGGAACATCCGGGACGCGTACATCGCCGACACCGCCGGCCACCGGGTCGTCGACTTCGCCGCGTCCAGCCTGCATGTGCTCGGCTACAGCGTGCCGGTGTCGGCGACCCTGCCGCTGGCCGAGCTGCGCGGACACCTGCACACCCTGCCGGACCACCCGTCCTGGGTGCCGTACCGCACCAGCTACTACAAGCCGGAATGGGGGTTCTGCCTGGCCCAGGAGACCTTGGACGCGCTGCCGGACGGCGAGTACGAGGTGTGCATCGACTCCACACTCGCAGATGGCCACCTCACCTACGCCGAGCACGTGGTACCCGGTCAGGTCGCCGACGAGGTGATCGTCTCCTGCCACGTTTGCCACCCGTCGCTGGCCAACGACAACCTGGCCGGCATTGCGGTGGCGACGTTCCTGGCCCGGGCGCTGGCAGAGCTGACGCCGTGGTACACCTACCGGTTCCTGTTCGCACCCGGCACCATCGGGGCGATCACCTGGCTGGCCCGCCACGCGCAGCGGGTGGAGCGGGTCAAGCACGGGCTGGTGCTGTCCTGCACCGGCGACTCGGGCTCGCTGACGTACAAGCAGAGCAGGCGCGGCGATGCGGAGATCGACCGGGTGATACGGCACGTGCTGGCCGCCTCCGAACGGCCGCACCGCATTGCCGAGTTCGCTCCGTACGGCTATGACGAGCGGCAGTTCTGCTCGCCCGGGTTCAATCTTGCCGTGGGCTCACTCGGCCGGACCCCTTACGCCGGCTACCCCGAGTACCACACCTCGGCGGACAACCTGGACTTCGTCTCCCCGGAGGCGATGGCGGACACGCTCGCCGTCTGCCGCGAGGCATTCGCCGTTCTTGACCGCAACCGGCGGTACGTCAACCTCAGCCCCTACGGCGAACCACAGCTGGGCCGACGCGGGTTGTACGACGCGCTCGGGGGCCGCAGCGACACCAAGCAGGCCCAGATGGCCATGCTCTGGGTACTCAATCTCGCCGACGGCGAGCACAGTCTGCTGGACGTCGCCGAGCGGTCCGGGCTGCCGTTCGACACCGTCGCCGCTGCGGCCGGCGCCCTGCACGGCGCCGGACTGATCAAGGCATGACGCCGATGACCATCGAGGGGGAGCATACGAGGCCGAAGGCAGCGACAGCCAGGCGGGCCATCGCCGGCCGGCTGTCCTGGGGGCTCGCCGACCAAGCGGCCTCCAGCATGAGTAACTTCGCGGTGGGCATCTACGTGGCACGCTCGCTCGGGGTGACCGCGTTCGGCGTGTTCAGCCTGGCCTGGGTGACCTACGGCGTGGTGCTCAACGTCTCCCGCGGCCTTGCCACCGACCCGCTCGTGGTGCGCTTCAGCGGCGTGCCAAAGGCGTCCTGGCGCGGGGCGGTGGCCCGGTCGACGGGTACCGCGCTCACCGTCGGTGCCGCCCTCGGAGCGGCGAGCCTGGCGGCCGGGCTCGGTCTCGACGGCCGCGTGGGGCCCGCGTTCGCCTGCCTCGGAGTCGTCCTGCCGGGGCTGTTGCTGCAGGACGCGTGGCGGTTTGCCTTCTTCGCCGCCGGCGCGGGGCGGAGGGCGTTCATCAACGACCTCGTGTGGGGCGTCGCGCTCGTCCCCGCCATGATGCTGGCGGCCCGCGTGGGCAGCGTGGCCGCTTTCGTGCTCGCCTGGGGTGGATCCGCCGCGGTGGCCGCGGGATACGGCTGCCTCCAGAGCGGGATGCGGCCCCGATTGACCGGAGCGCGCGAATGGTTCCGCGAGCACCGTGACCTCGGCTCCCGGTACCTGGTCGAGAACGTCAGCAACAGCGGTGCGAGCCAGCTGCGGGCGTACGGGCTCGGCGCGATAGTCGGTGTCGGCGCGGTGGGTGTGGTCCGGGGCGCCGAGCTCCTGCTCGGCCCATTCCTTGCCGTGCTAATGGGGCTGTCGCTGGTCACCGTCGCGGAGGCGGCACGGGTGCTGCGGCGGGCCCCGCACCGCCTCGGCACCTTCTGCCTCCTGCTGGGCGGCGGGCAGGCCGCCGCCGCGCTGCTGTGGGGCGGGGCGCTGCTCCTGGTGCCGGACCGGCTCGGCGAACTCGTGCTCGGCGGCGTCTGGAACTCCGCCTCGGAGCTGATCGTGCCGGTCACGCTCGGCGTCGCGGGGGCAGGACTCGGCACCGGCGCCGCGGCCGGACTGCGCGCGCTGGGCGTGGCCCGGCGCAGCCTGCACGCCGGGCTGTTCGCCTCCACCTTCTACGTCACCGGCGGACTCGGCGGGGCGGCCATCGCCGGCACCGTCGGCTCGGCCTGGGGTGTCGCCGCTGCGACCCTCTGCGGCTCGGCCGTGTGGTGGCTGCAGCTGCGGTCCGCCCTGCGCGAGCACCTCCAGAACACCATCCGTGAATTGAGGACGCCATGACCTCCCACCGCCGGCTGAGCATCGGCCTGCCCGTGTACAACGGCGAGGAATACCTCGCCGAGTCGCTCGACGCCCTGCTCGGCCAGACCTACGAGGACCTCGAGCTGGTCATCTCCGACAACGCCTCGACCGACGGGACCCAGGAGATCTGCCGCAAGTACGCCGCGCGGGACTCGCGCATCCGGTACATCCGGCTGACCCAGAACATCGGCGCCGCGCCGAACCACAACTACGTGTTCACCGAGTGCCGCGGCGAACTGTTCAAGTGGGCCTCGCACGACGACCTTTACGCCCGCGACCTGCTGCGGCGCTGCGTTCAGGCGCTGGACGAGCGGCCGGACGTGATCCTCGCGCACTCCGGGCAGGCGGTCATCGACGGCGGCGGCCGGGTGAAGGTCCCGTACGAGTACGGGCTCACCACCGACTCGCCGCACGCGCCGGAGCGCTTCCGCAGCCTGCTGTTCGAGCCCGGTGGCGACGACTTCTACGGGGTGATGCGGGCCGACGTGCTGCGCCGGGTGAAGCCGCACGACAGCTACCACCACGCGGACCGCACGTTCGTCGCCGAGATCACCCTGCACGGGCCCTTCCACCAGGTGCCGGAGTTGTTGTACTTCCGCCGTGACCACCCCACCCGCGCCGAGCGGGCGAACCCTTCCAAGCGCTCACGATGCGTCAATCTGGACCCGCGCCGGGCGGGCGCGCTGCACCCGACGTCCCGGCTGCTGGCCGAGTACGTCTGGGGCTTCGCCTCGGCGATCCGGCGGGCGCCGTTGTCCCCGGCCGACCGGCGCGCGTGCTACCGCCACCTGGCCGTCTGGATGACCAGCCGGGTCCGGCCGGGCGCCGGCGAGCGGGTCGAGGACCGCGCCCCGGTCGACCCGGGCCGGCTCACGGTTTCCGTCGACGCCCTTGTCGCCGGCCGTGAAGGGCGGCGGGCATGAGCAGTGCGCCGCGCGTCGGGGTGTTCGGCCTGCTCGGCTCCGGAAACCTCGGCAACGACGGGTCGCTGGAGGCCGTGCTCGGCTACCTCCGTACCAAGCACCCGGAGGCGGTCGTGGACGCGCTGTGCGGCGGACCCGAGGTCGTCGCGGACCGGTACGGGATACCCGCGACGCGGCTGCACTGGTACCGCAGGGAGTACCGGACCGCGTCACGTGCGGGCGCGATCGCGGGCAAGGGTCTGGGCAAACTCGTCGACGCTTTCCGCACCGCTGCCTGGGTGCGCCGGCACGACGTGGTGATCGTGCCGGGTATGGGTGTCCTGGAGGCCACGCTGCCGCTGCGGCCGTGGGGCTTTCCGTACTCGCTGTTCCTGCTCTGCGCGAGCGGACGGCTGTTCGGCACTCCGGTCGCGCTGGTCGGCGTCGGCGCGGATGAGATTCACGACCGCCCGACGCGGACCCTGGTCCGCTGGTCAGCCAGGCTCGCCGCGTATCGCTCGTACCGCGACGACCTGTCCCGTGACGCGCTGCGGGCGATGGGCGTGAACACCGCGCGAGACAAGGTCTACCCGGACCTCGCCTTCGCGCTGCCGACACCACGCGGGAGCGCACCATCGGGCTCTGTCTGCGTAGGCGTCATGGACTTCCACGGCAGCAACGACGACCGCGCCCGGGCCGAGGAGATCCACGGGCGCTACCTGGACGGTACGACACGGTTCGTCCGCGCACTGGTCGAGGACGGCAGGCAAGTACGGCTGCTCAGCGGCGATGCCTGCGACTCGCCGGTCGTGGCCGCGATCCTCGACGCGGTGGACTCCCCCCTGGTCACCGCACCCGAAGTCTCCTCACTCGCCGAGCTGATGAAAGAGATGGCGGCCGCCGACACAGTGGTGGCGATCCGCTTTCACAACTTGGTCTGCGCGCTGAAGGTCGGCGCCCCCACTCTCGCGCTCAGCTACGCGGCGAAGAGCGACGCACTCATGGACCGGATGGGCCTCGCCGCCTACTGCCACCCGGCTCGCGAGGTCGATGCCGACCGGCTGCTCGAACAGTTTCGGGAACTGGAGAAGCGATCGGCGGAGCTGCGACAGACCCTGACCGAAACGAACCTGGCCGCGACCCGCCAACTCGGTGATCAATTCCGTGAGTTGACGGCGGCGGTCGTGCCCGTGAACAACCGAGCCCGCCGGGAGGCCTCATGGAAGTGACCGAAGTCCCGGCGATCGCGGACGCGTTCCTCTTCGAGCCGACGCCGCACACCGACGAACGCGGCTACTTCTGCCGCACCTTCGACGCCGACGTGGTCCGCTCGGTGGGTCTCGACCCGCACGCCTTCGTCCAGGACAGCGTGTCCCGCTCGGTCAGGGGCGTGCTGCGCGGCCTGCACCTGCGCTCCGGCGCCGGTGAGGCCAAGCTGGTGCGGTGCTCGTACGGGAGGATCTTCGACGTCGTCGTGGATCTGCGGCCGGACTCGCCGACGTACCTGGGCCGGGCCTTCTTCGAGCTGTCCGGCGAGACGCAGGCGACGCTGTACATCCCGGCGGGGTGCGCGCACGGCTTCCAGGCGCTTACCGCCACCACCGACACCTCGTACCGGATCGACCGCCCGCACGATCCGGCCGAGGACGTGACGATCGCCTATGACGACCCGGAGCTCGCCATCCCCTGGCCGCTGCCGGTCACATGGATGTCCCAGCGGGACCGGGAGGCGTCGAGCCTCGCCGAAGTCCTCAAGCACAGGGAGAGTTGAGGTCGTCGTGGACACCGAAGAATTCCAACTGCCCCGGTCGCGGCAGGCGAACGAGCGGCTGCACGCCATGATCCCCGGGGGCGCGCACACCTATGCCAAGGGCGACGACCAGTACCCCGAGAACCTGGCCCCGGTCATCAGCCACGGCCGCGGCGCCCATGTGTGGGACATCGACGGCAACCGCTACATCGAGTACGGCTCCGGACTGCGGTCAGTCAGCCTCGGCCACGCCCACCCACGTGTGATCGAGGCGGTGCGGCGGGAACTCGACCGCGGCAGCAACTTCGTCCGGCCGTCCATCGTGGAGGTCGAAGCCGCGGAACGCTTCCTGGCCACGGTGCCGACCGCCGAGATGGTGAAGTTCGCGAAGAACGGCTCTGACGCCACCACCGCCGCGGTGCGCCTCGCCCGCGCCGCCACCGGGCGCCCGCGGGTGGCCCTCTGCGCCGACCATCCGTTCTTCTCCGTCGACGACTGGTTCATCGGTACGACGCCGATGTCCGCGGGTATTCCGGCGGCGACCAACGAGCTCACCGTGTCCTTCCCCTACGGGGACGTGCCCGCCACGGAGGAACTGCTCAACCGCTACCGGAACGAGGTCGCCTGCCTGATCCTCGAACCCGCCACGCACACCGAGCCGCCGCCCGGGTACCTCGCCGGCCTGCGCGAACTGGCCGACCGACACGGCTGCGTACTGATCTTCGACGAGATGATCACCGGCTTCCGCTGGTCCGAGGCGGGCGCCCAGGGCCTGTACGGCGTCGTCCCCGACCTCTCCACGTTCGGCAAGGCGCTGGGCAACGGATTCGCCGTCTCCGCGCTGGCGGGGCGCCGCGATCTGATGGAGCGGGGCGGGCTGCGCCACTCCGGCGACCGGGTGTTCCTGCTGTCCACCACGCACGGTGCGGAAACGCACTCCCTGGCAGCCGCGATGGCCGTGCAGACTACCTACGTCGAAGAGAGCGTCACCGCGCGGCTGCACGCCCTCGGCGAGCGGTTGGCCGCCGGTGTCCGCGACGCCGCGGCCGGCATGGGCGTGGGCGACCACATCGTCGTCCGGGGCCGGGCCAGCAACCTGGTCTTCGCCACCCTCGACGAGAACGGGCAGCCGTCGCAGCGGTACCGCACCCTGTTCCTGGGCCGGCTCCTCGCGGGCAGGGTGCTGGCCCCGTCGTTCGTGGTGAGCAGCGCGCTCAGCGACGCCGACATCGACCACACCGTCGACGTGGTGGCCCAGGCATGTGCGGTGTACCGGAAGGCACTGGACGCCGCCGACCCCACCCCTTGGCTGGCCGGACGACCGGTGAAGCCCGTGTTCCGCCGCTTGGCGTGACGTGACGTCAGCGGGGCTTCCGCTGATCGGGGTCGGCGATCCGGTCAGCCATCCGGTCGACCAGCCACGCGGTCGCCGGTATCACCGCCAGCGCGGTGCACCAGCCGCCGAGGACGTCGGTCGGGTAGTGCGCGCCCAGGGCGACCTGCGCCCAGCCCATGGCGGCGCCGGCCACCAGCGCCGCAGCGAGCACAAGTGCCGTGCCGGCCGTCCTGCCGAAGCCGAGCCGGCCGGTCGCGAGCAGCGCCACCATGAGGGCGAGCGCGGTGAGGAAGGCGGTGTGCCCGCTCGGATAGGCCAGGTTGCCGTCGCCGTGGATGGTGCGTCCCACCAGGTGCTTGAGCAACGTCGCCGTCCCCACGGCCATGCCGGCACCAGCAACGACGAGCACCGCCGCGCGAGGACGCCGAAGCAGCAGGCAGCCTGCCACGGTGGCCACGACCAGCATCGCAGCTCCGCCGGGCTCCCCCAGGAAGTCCATGGCCAGAGCGACGTGCCGCCACGGCGGCCCCACACCGTCCACCGTCGCCCAGATCCGCGCGTCCACCATGCCGGGCTTGCTGTCGTCGGCATACAGGACCCCGAGCACCGCGACCACCAGCGCGGCGACGGCCGCGATCAGCCCGAGCCACAAACGCAACGATGGGGGCAGCACCGCGGGCACCGAACGGCCGGTTACACGCCCGTCGCGTCCGTTCGACCTGCGATACTTTGCCGTGATCGGTAGATGGCGTTCCGGATCTTGACTTCTTGCAGCAGGGTGAGGGTGCGACTCTTCATCCGACCGGTGGGCTGCCATGAATCAGCGGCTCCCTGTTTCCCTTGCTCCCAAGCCCTCTTGAAGACTGCCCGGTCTGCTTCCGGTGACCTTCTTGTCTGCCATGCGCAGCAGTGGCTATGTCCCAGTCCCCGTGGAACCGCGAACCGGTCAACGACCGGCGGATGGACCTGCTGATGCCCGCACCGGCGACCGTGCCCCACGACAGCGGGGCATTGCTTCCGGACGACTCCAGTGACCGTAGGTCCGGGCAGGCCACGGCCAATGTGTCCCGTCACCACATAGATGATGTCGTGCAGCTCCCGCAGGGTGGCGCCTGAGGGTACTTCCAGGCGGCGCCAGACGGGACGCCGGGAGTCCTGCAATGTGACCTTGATCTTGTGGATGGTCCGGCTCGGCGCCGTCCGTGAACTCGGCATCGCGCGCCTAGTGTTCGCCATGGCACCCATCCTGCCAGCCTGAGGGCCCGGCTGCGGGCAGGATGCACGCCGCCCTCCGGCGACAACGCTCATCCGTTCGAGGAGTCGAGAAGGGTGAGTCCCTGCCGGTGCCTCAATACCTGCCCTCACCAGGCAATGCCGGTGAGTTAGGACGTTTCTGCAGGTAGCGGCGGGTGTCTGGCAACTTTCAGCGAGTAGTGGACGTTACTGGGAGTGCGTGGTT
>NZ_JBVKCZ010000055.1:0-44063 GCF_055634335.1 Streptomyces sp. NPDC111802
CTTCGACGGCGGCCAGGCCTTCCACTCGGTCGGCGTCAGCATGTGGAACCCGCCGGGCTCGCACGGCTGCGTCAACATGACGAAGACCGACGCGAAGAAGTACTGGTCGCTGCTGAAGAACGGCGACGACGTCTACGTGTACGGCCGCAAGCCGGGCACCTGACAGGCCCAGGCACCCGGCTCGCGAGGAAACGTCACGCCTCGGGTGCGTCCCCGAAGTCCGGGATCTCCAGCCTGACCCCGCCCTGCCGCGCGGACTGGTGCGCGACGATGCCCGGCAGGGTGTAGCGGGCCGCCACCCACGCGTTCACGGACGGCAGGCCGCGGCTGTTGACCGCGGTCACGAAGTCGTCGACCAGGAAGTGGTGGCTGCCCTCGTGGCCGTTGTGCAGGTTGTCGAACTCCCGGGGCAGCCGGGAGCGGTCGTGCACCGGCGCCGAACCCGAGGTGAACGCGGCCCGCAGCTCCGGCGCGATGTGCTGGAGCGACGGGTCGTCGGGGGACAGGGTGGGCTTGGGCTCCAGCAGCTCACTGATGTCCTTGACGCCCTTTTTGTCCTGCCACAGTGCCACGGTGGCGAGCTGCTCCATGCTCGCCTCGGTGCCGAAGAACCGGAATCGCGACTCCCGTATGTGGGACGGATATCCGACGCGCCGGAACTCGTTCGTACGGAACGACCCGCCGCCCGCGACCTCGAAGAGCGCGGTCGCGTTCGACACGTCGTTGTCGAACTGGCTGACACTCTTGTCGAAGACGCCGTCGCCCCGGTCGTCCAGGACCCCGATCGCCGACACGCTCACCGCGTGCGTCTGCCAGGCGCCCAGTACACCGCCCACCGCATGCGTCGGGTACAGCAGCGGGGGATAGGAGGCCGTCGCCTTCCAGTTCTCCCCGCCGCTGTACTGGTACGCCTCGTAGAACCCCAGATCCATGTCGTGGACGTAGTCGCCCTCGGCGTAGAAGAGCCGCCCGAAGGCGCCCTCGGCGATCTGGTTGCGGGCGTGCACCGTCGCCGGGTTGTACTGGCTGGTCTCGCCCATCATGTACGTCAGCCCGGTCGCCTTGACCGCGTCGATGATCGCCGCGATCTCCTCCGTGGTGATCGCCATGGGGACGGCGGAGTAGACGTGCTTGCCGGCGTTCAGGCCCTGGAGCACCAGCGGGCCGTGTGTCCACCGCTGGGTGAAGATGGCGACCGCGTCGACGGACTTCGACTCCAGCATGGCGTCGTACGACGGGAAGGTGCCGGCCAGTCCCTGTGCTTCGGCGAGCTGCTCGGCCCGCTCGGGCAGCAGATCGGTGACGTACACGTCGCTGACACCGGGGTGGGCCTGGAACAGCGTGGCGAACTGGCCGGAGAACTGGCCTGCGCCGACGATGCCGAGGGAGAACGTCATGGAGTGTATGCCTTTCACTGGCCGAGGATGAGGTTGATCTGGTCGTTGGTCCTGGTCAGGCCGCTCACCGGGGCGCCGCCCGCGTAGACGTCCTGCATGGCGGGGCGCATCAGGGAGTACACGTCCGCCGCGTAGTCGGTGATCGGGAAGGAGAAGGTGGTGGAGTCCTTCTTGTCGGTGACCGGTTCGGTGAACGCGGACACGTCGATGCCCTTCTTCTCGTACGCGGCCACCGCCGCCGCCGTGCCGTCCGGGGTCGCCGGGAAGACGATGCCGTAGCCGCCGACGGTCTTCTGGCACTCGTCGGAGGCCAGGTACCGCACCCACTTCTTCGCGCCCTCCTTGTTGCGGGCGTTCTTGGTGATGGAGTCGGCGAGGCCGTTCATCATGGTGGCCCGCTTTCCGGTCGGGCCGGTCGGCGTGGGTGCGGTGCCGACCTCGAGGCCCTTGGTGCCGTAGTAGGTGGAGATCATCCAGGCGCCGTCGAAGGAGGTGGCCGCCCTGCCCGAGGCGACCTGGGCGTTGGCCGGGTTGGCGCCGTCGGTGTAGTCGGTGAAGGGCGCGAGGTAGCCCTTCTTCGCCAGGCCGAAGTACCAGTCGACCACCGACTGGAAGGTCTCGCTGTCGTACTGGTACTTGGTGCCCCAGCGTGCCTTGTCCGTGTAGTGCCAGCCCGCGGAGGCGACGAACGGGCTCCAGGTGGTCTGCCCGTCGGCGTCGCCGGCGCCGCCCGTCGCCATCCCGTACACCTTCACGTTGTTCTTGTCGAAGCCCTCCTCGTCACCGCGCTTGCCGTTCTTGTCGACGGTCAGATGCGCGATGGCCTTCTCGAAGGTGCCGCCGTCCTTCGGGTTCCAGGAGAGGCTGTTGAGTTCCTCGGCGCCGATTCCGGCCTCCTTGACCAGCTTCCGGTTGTAGAAGAGGGCGACGGTGTCCCAGTCCTTGGGCGCGCCGTAGCGACGGCCGTCCTGGCCCGTCCAGTTGGCGCCGAGCCCCGCCTGGTAGGCGGAGTCGTCGATGCTCAGGTCGTCCAGCGGTTCCAGCACCTTCAGATCGGCGAACTGGCCGAACTTCTGGATGTGGTCGGTGAAGACATCAGGCTCGGTGCCCGCGATGAAGCTCGCGGTGAGCTTGGTCCAGTAGTCGGCCCAGCCCAACTGGGTGATCTTCACCTTCAGGCCCGGGTTCTGCTTCTCGAACCCCTTCGCACAGGCCTGGTACGCGGGCAGCTGGTTGGCGTCCCACAGCCAGTACGTCACCTTGTTCCCGCCCGACCCGGCCGCGCCGCCCTGTGCGCAGCCGGTGGCCAGGGACAGCGCCAGCGCCCCGCTCAGCGCCAGGATCTTATGCATACGAACTCGCATCCCTGTCCCCTTACTTGATCCCGGTGAAGCTGATGGAGCTGACGATGCGGCGCGCGAAGAACCCGAACAGCACGAGCATCGGGAGGGCGGCGATCAGGGTGGCCGCCATCAGGCCGGACCAGTCGTAGCCGGTCTGCGGGGTCTGGGCCCGGAAGATGGCCAGCGCCACGGTCAGCACGCGCGAACTGTCGCTGTACGACACCATCAGCGGCCAGAAGTAGTCGTTCCAGGCGGTGATGTACGTCAGCAGCCCCAGCGTCAGGATCGGCGTGGACGCCATCGGCAGCATCACCCGGAAGAAGATCCGTATCCTCCCCGCCCCGTCCAGCAGGGCGGCCTCCTCGACCTCCCGGGGCACGTTCATGAAGAACTGGCGCAGGAAGAACACCGCGAACGGCGTCATGAACATCGTCGGCAGCCCCACACCCAACAGGCTGTCCACCAGGCCGAGTTGCTTGATGAGTACGAAGTTGGGCAGCAGTGTGAAGATCGTCGGCACCATCAGACCGGCCAGGAACAGCCCGAACACCTGGTCCCGACCGCGCCACCGCAGCCTGGCGAAGGCGTACGCGGCCATGGCGGAGAAGAGGATCTGGCACACGGTGATCAGTGTCGAGACGATCACCGAATTGACCAGATAGCGCCAGAACCTGAGCCCGCCGCCCGAGCCGCCCTGGGCGATCGCCTCCTCGGCCGACTGCAGGCCCAGGGCCCGCTCGAAGCCTCCGGTCGTCGGATCGACGGGCAGTACGTCGCCGGGATGGGCGGCGAGCGCGGTGTTGGAGGACAGCGCGGTGCGCAGGATCCAGTAGAACGGCAGCAGCGTGATGAGCACGATGGCGGCCATCACCGCCCAGGCCACGACCCGCCCGAAGGAGGGCCCGCGCCGCACGCGCCGTACGGTCGTTGTGTCTGCCACGGCAGCCATGCCGGTGTCTCCCTTCCCTCAGCCGAGGTCGCTCTGGCCGGCCCGGGTGAGCCGGTACTGCAGGACGGTGATGGCGCTCAGCACGATCAGCAGGGCCACCGACATCGCCGAGGCGTACCCGAACTGGGAGCGGCCGAAGGCGGCGCCGTAGATGTAGTACTGCAGGACGTTCGTGGCGTTCGCCGGTCCGCCCGCGGTCGTCACCGCGACCGTGTCGAACACCTGGAACGAACCGATCACCGTCATGATCAGCACGACCGCCAGGACGGGCCTGAGCAGCGGCATCGTGATCCGCCAGAACATCCGCCACTCGCTCGCGCCGTCCACCTTCGCGGCCTCGTACATGTCGTCGGGGATCGCCATCAGACCCGCGAAAAGCAGCAGCGCGGTGTACCCGACGTGCCGCCACACATTGATCAGGGCGATCGTCGGGACGGCCCAGGTCTCGTCCGCGAGGAACGGGATCCGGTCGAGGCCGATCCCGGCGATGATCTCGTTGCCGATGCCGAGTTGGGTGTCCAGGATCCAGAGCCAGACGATGCCCGCGACGACGTTGGACATCAGATACGGCGTGAGCACGATCCCGCGCAGCACCGCCGACTGCGTCAGCCGCTGCAGCAGTACCGCGATGGCGAGCGCCGAGACCGTCTGGACCCCGATGTTGATGACCACGTACTCGACGGTGACCAGCAGCGAGTCCCAGAAGATCGGGTCGTGGACCATCCGCACGTAGTTGTCCAGGCCTACCCACTCCGCAGGCGTCAGCAGGTTGAAGCGGGTGAAGCTGAGGTAGATGCCCCGCAGCGTCGGCCAGAGCAGGAAGACGGCGAAGCCCAGCAGCGCCGGCGCGATGAACACCGCGGCGAGCCGTCCGTCCCCCTGGTTCTCGCGGGCCCTCGCCCGCCGTGCCCGCTGCTCGGTTCCTGCTCCCTCGGCGCCACCCAATGGGAGACGCGACGGAGGGCTGCTGGAGGCGATGGTCATCGGGAGACTCCCTCGTCTGCGGCTCATCCTCGGCCATTTACTTTTGTGGCGGAAGAATCCAGCCGTCAAGGGTCCTGCAATCACCTTCTTCAAGACGCACCGATCGTCATAGACTGGCCTTGTTGTTTTTGTAGAGGAAAAAATCATGTGGGAGCCTGACGACCATGACCGCAGTAGCCGCCAGTTGGCTTCCTCTCAGCCCCGGTGAACGCTCGGTGGCGATCGAGGTGCTCCTCGCCGGCCCCTTGTCCCGCACCGAAATCGCCCGGCGGCTGGACCTGTCCGCCGGCAGCCTCACCCGCCTGACCAAACCGCTGATCGAGTCGGGCCTGCTGATCGAGGTCCCTGAAGCGGGCGCTCCGGTCGAGGTGCGCCAGGGGCGCCCGTCCCAGCCGCTGGACGTCGTGGCCGAGTCACGGTCCTTCATCGGCTACAAGATCACCGAGGACATGGTCTACGGCGTGGTGACCACCCTCAGGAGCGAGATCGTGGCCCGCTACGACCGCCCCCTGGACACCCATGAACCGGCCGAAGTCGTGGACCTGCTGGGCGAGATGACCGACCGGCTCGCCGCGAGCCATCCGCGCCTCGCAGGTATCGGCATCGGTGTGGGCGGCCTCGTGGAGGACCGTGCCGTGGTGGGGGAGTCCCCGTTCCTGCAGTGGCGTGATGTGCCGCTCGCCGAGTTGGTCGAGGAGCGTACGGGGCTGCCGGTGGTCGTGGAGAACGACGTCGCCGCGCTCGTGGAGGCCGAGACCTGGTTCGGTGCCGGGCGCGGCCTCGACCGGTTCGTCGTCCTCACCATCGGCGCCGGCATCGGCTACGGGCTGGTCCTGGGCGGCAAGCGGGTGCCCTACGCCGAGGAGGACCGCGGCTTCGGCCGGCACTGGATCGTCGACCCCCATGGGCCGCTCACCCCCGACGGGGCCCGGGGCAGCGCCGTCTCCCTGCTGACCATTCCCAACATCCGCTACCAGGTGCGGGCCGCCACCGGCCGCGACCGGACGTACGAGGAGATCCTCGCGCTCGCCGCGGCGGGGGAGCCGATGCCCGCACGCGTCATCGAGGAGGCGGCCCGCGCGCTCGGCATCCTGGTCGCGCAGATCGCCAATTTCGTGCTGCCGCAGAAGATCCTTCTCGCCGGGGAGGGCGTGGGGCTGATGGACGTCGCCGGTGAGACTGTGGCGGATACCATGCGCGCTCACCGGCACCCGCTGGCCGCGCCGATCGACCTCGAGACGAAGGTGTCCGACTTTCACGACTGGGCACGTGGCGCCGCTGTTCTCGCCATCCAGGTGCTGGTGCTGGGGGCGGCGGACGTGTGAACTACGCGGCCCTGGCGGACAGATGGACGTGATCAGCGACACGGTCCGATATGTCCGCATTGCGTGTGCTTACTCACAGCGTCTTCACCTTCGGAACCGTATGCTTCACAGCATGTCCACCAGTGTTGAAATCGCCTCCGATCGATCGGCTGACGAGGTCAACGAGGAGATCCGGGCGCTGTGGCGCCGGTCGGGCGGGACACTGAGTGTCGAGCAGCGCGAGGAGTACCAGCGCCTCGTCCTGGAGTGGGCCGCAGCGGCCCCGCAGACGGTGAAGGCGGCCTGAGCGCTCGCCCAGGCCCAAGCCCGAGCATCATCCTCGACCGCCCTCGCCAGGCATCGGAACACCCTCCCAGGGCACCCCGGATCCGATGGGTGCCCTTCTCGCGCTGACCTCGGCCGTGTGCTACGGCATCGTCGACTTCGCCGGCGGGCTGCTGTCCCGCCGCGTCCACTTCGCCGCCGTCACCTTCCTCGGCCAGCTCGGCGGCCTGTTCCTCGCCACCGCGGCGGCAATCCTCGTCTCCGCCGATGCCGTACTCCTCACGGACCTGCTGTGGGGCGCGCTGTCCGGCGTGGGCAGCGGGGCGGCGATGCACTTCCTCAACCGGGGCCTGAGCCGAGGCGCGATGAGCACCGTCGTTCCGGTGAGCGCCGTCACCTCCGTCGCGCTGTCCGTGCTGTGCGGTGTGCTTCTGCTCGGCGACCGCCCCGGTGCCGTCGCCTGGACCGGCTTCGCGGTCACCGTGCCCGCGCTCTGGCTCGTCGCGGACGACCGGGGTGACCGGCGGTCCAGCGGCGGCGCCGGCGCGACGACCTGGCTCGGCCCGCCGGGCGCCCGGACCCCGGCCCGCACAGGAACCGCAGCCGGTGTGAGCGACGGACTGCTCGCCGGCGCCGGCGTCGCCGTGCAGTACCTCGCGCTCGGCCAGGCCGGTCCGTCCAGCGGGCTGTGGCCGGTCGCGACGGGCCGCGTCGCCGCCGTACTGGTGCTGCTGCCCGTCGCCGTCAGGTACGGCCCGGAGCTGCGGCTTCCGGCGCGGCGGTGTGCGCAGGCGTTGCTGATCGGAGCGGGAGCCGCGCTCGCACTCATCCTCTATCTGCTCGCCGCCCAGCAGCAGTTGCTTGCGGTCGCCGTGGTCCTCGCGTCCCTCTACCCGGCGCTGCCCGTCGTCCTGGGGTTCGCCCTCCTCCAGGAACCCCTCACCGGGCGACGGGCGATCGGGCTGGCCGCCGCGGCGGTGGCCACCGTACTGCTGACCCTCGGGTGACAGGACGGATCAGCCCCAGGTCGCCGAGTAGTACTGCCGGTACGCCTTGCGGTCCTGTTCCGCGCGGATGAACCGGGTGGCGACCAGGGCGACCATGCTGCCCGCGATGACCAGCAGACCGGGGCCCACGTTCTTCGGGTCGGCGAGCCGGGACAGCAGCGTCGCCGCGTCCTCGCCGGTCACCGGCGCCGAGGAGCCGGGCGAGGCGTCACCGGGCGCGATGGCGCTCTGCGTCGCCGACGGGGCCGGTGAGGCGCCCTGCCCGGCCCCCTTCTGCGCCGCCACCAGCAGCTTGACGTTCAGCGCGGCCATGGCCTTGGTCACCGGCTGGAAGAACGTCGTACCGCCCGAGGCGCAGTCGCCGCTGCCGCCCGACGTCACCCCCAGCGCGATTCCCTCGGAGAACATCGGGCCGCCGCTGTCCCCGGGTTCGGCGCACACGTTCGTCTCGATGAGCCCGGTGACCGTCCCCTCGGGGTAGTTGACCGTGGCGTTGAGCGCCGTCACCTCGCCGTCGCGCAGCCCGCTGGTGCTGCCGCTGCGGAACACCCGCTGCCCGACCGCAGGATCCGCCGCGCCCGTGATCCGCACGCCCTTGCCGTCGCCGATGGACACGACCTCGGCGCCGGCGCCCGCGTCCCCGCTCGCGTACTGCACCAGCGAGAAGTCACCGCCGGGGAAGTTCTGCTGGACGGTCTGGCCGATCTGCCGGGTGCCGCGGTTGTCGGCGAACCACACCGAACCGTCAGGACCGCAGTGCCCGGCCGTGAGAATGAAGTCGCGCTGCCCGTCGGTGACGTTGAAACCGGCGGAACAGCGCCCGGCCGTCGACAGCAGCGGCAGCGCGCCGTTGAGCCGGGTCGTGAACGTGCCCTCGGTGCGCTCCATGCGGACGAAGTCGCCCATGCCGTCCGCGAGCTGCGTCATCCGGGACCAGTCGGCGGACGAGACGGTGCTGTCGCCCTTCACGACCACCTCGTTGGACCGGTAGTCCATGACCCACGCCGTCCCCGCCACCCGGGGTGCCGAACGCAGCGTCGCCGTCGCCGACTTCAGTTCGTCCATGCTGCGGTCGACCATCTTCGCCGCGGCGCCCGCCTTGCGCACCTCGGCGGCGGCCGCCTCGTCGGTGACCGCGACGACCGGTTTCCCGTCGGCGCCGATCCAGCTGCCCGCCGTACGCGAGGTGCCCAGTCGCGCGACCAGATCGCTGCCGCTGCCGGCGGCCGAGGCGGAGTAGGTGCGCGGGACGGCGAAGGCGTCGCCGGGTTCGCTCGCCACGGCGCGTGTGACCATCGTTCCTCCGAGGAGGAGTCCGCCGACGGCCGCCAGCCGCGTCACCCGCCGGACGAGACGTCGTCGTGCGTGCCTCATGCATGGCTCCCGAACCAAGTACAGCGCGGCGTCAACGCCACGGGGCCCTCCCGGAGTTGAGCACCCTCACTCCATACGGAGCCCGGCCCGCCCGCGTTCACCGCACAGGTGATCCTTCTCGTGCCGCCACCGGGCGGCAGCCCGCCGGACGGCAGGTCACCGGCCATTTCGGGGAATCCGCCGCCCATCGCCGGTCACGCGGCGGCCGCGCTGTTCCCGGCCGCGCACGGCCCGCCTATCTTGTGGCCCATGACCAGGAGCCCGCACGAAACTTCCGGTGAACCCAACCCCCTGCGCGCCCTCACCCTGGACCGGCTGCGATGTCGTACGAGCATGAAGTGGCGCGCCTACCCCGACGACGTCCTGCCGCTGTGGGTGGCCGAGATGGACGTGCCCCTGGCCGAACCCGTGGTGCGCGCGGTCACCGAGGCCCTGGCGCTCGGCGACACCGGCTACCCGGCGGGCACCGGCTACGCCGAGGCGCTCGCCGGGTTCGCGGAGAAGCGGTGGGGCTGGGACGGACTGGCCGTGGAGCGGACGGCGATCGTGCCCGACGTGATGCTCGGCGTGGTCGAGATGCTCAAGCTGGTCACGGGCCCGGGCGATCCGGTCGTGGTGAACTCGCCCGTCTATCCGCCGTTCTACCAGTTCGTCGAGCACATGGACCGGCGGGTGATCGAGGCCCCGCTCGGCGCGGACCTGCGCATCGACTTCGACACGCTGGACGAGACCTTCCGGCGTGCGGTCGCGGGTGGCCGCCGGGCCGCGTTCCTGCTGTGCAGCCCCCACAACCCGACCGGGACCGTGCACACCGCCGACGAACTGGCCGCCGTGGCCGCCCTCGCCGACCGCCACGGCGTCCGTGTCGTCGTCGACGAGATCCACGCACCGCTCACCGCGGGCGGAGTCGAGTTCGTGCCGTATCTGAGCGTCCCCGGCGGCGCGAACGGACTGTCGCTGATGTCGGCGTCGAAGGCCTGGAACCTGGCCGGTCTCAAGGCCGCCCTGGCCGTCGCCGGGCCCGCGTCCGCCGCCGACCTGGCCCGGATGCCCGAGGAGGTCGGCCACGGGCCCAGCCACCTCGGCATCATCGCCCACAGCGCCGCCCTGCGCGACGGCACCGGCTGGCTCGACGCGCTGCTCGCCGGCCTCGACGACAACCGGCGGCTGCTCGCGGACCTCCTGGCCGAGCACCTCCCGGCGATCGGCTACCGCCCCGCGGAGGCCACCTACCTCGCCTGGCTCGACTGCCGTGCCCTCGGCCTCGGCGACGACCCGGCGGAGGTCTTCCTGCGGCGCGGCCGGGTCGCCCTCAACTCCGGGATCCCCTTCGGGACGGGAGGTGCCGGGCACATACGGCTGAACCTGGCGACGTCACCCGAGCTGATCGCCGAAGCCGTACGGCGGATGGCGGCCGCGCTCGACTGAGGACGGCCCGTGCCGGACCCGGAGTCCGCTGTCCCGCCCCGCCGCCTACACTTCCGGCCATGGACGACACGACGCCGGCCCGGCTCGGCGCGGGCAAGTACCTGCTCATCACCAGCTACCGCAAGAACGGCACCGGCGTCCCCACCCCGGTCTGGGTGGTCCGGGACGGGGACGCGCTGGGCGTGTGGACGGTCGCGGACTCCTGGAAGGTCAAGCGCATCCGGGCACGCGGCGATGTCCTGGTCGGCCCCTGCGACCTGCGCGGCAGGCCCACCGGCGAACAGGTCCCCGCGACCGCCGAGATCTGCGACGAGGCGACCAGCGCCCGCTACCGCCGGCTCATCGCCCGCAAGTACGGGATCACCGGCCGCCTCACGCTGCTCGGCAGCCGACTGCGCCGGGGTGTGAACGGCACAGTCGGCATCCGGATCACGCCGACGCCCTGACCGAGGCCATGGACGTCCGGCGCCGGGTCACTACGAGGCGTTCAGCACCGTGCCCGTCACGACCGGCGCCCCGGGCAGCGGCGCACCGGAGTCGTCGGCCGCCTGGAAGCGCACCGACTCGGACTGCTCCGCCACCTGGTCCTTCACCGTCGGGATCCGCAACTCCGCGGACGTCTTGCCCGCCTCGACGTTCACCCACAGGAAGAACCCGTCCAGCTTGGACAACGGCCGTTCCGGATCCGGGGAGGCGCCGGAACTCTCCTCCAGCCAGCGTGGGTCGACGTCCTTCGTCGACAGCTCCCGGCCGTCGGTGACCGGCAACAGGACGTACGACCCGCTGATCTCGGCGTCGGCGACGGCGGACAGGGACACCCGCCACTTCAGCGGCCGGCCCTCGGTCACCCGGTCGGCGACCGGCGTCACGGACATCGTCGGCATCGGGTCGTCGTTCTCGACCGTCACCCCGCCCAGGTGGGCGCCGACCACGGCGGTGCGGACCGCCTTCACGAACACATCGTGCCCCGTGTCGTAGCCGTAGCGGGTATTGCCCTCGACCTTCACCGGTACGTCGATGGTCTGCGCGCCCGGCCGGACGGTCACCAGCCGGTCCGTGACCTTGCCCGTCACCGGGTCGGAGACGAACAGCCGTACCTGCCCGTCGCCCTGGCCGGAGACCCGGACCGGCACCTGGTAGGTCCGTACGCCCGAGTCGCCCTCCTTGACCTTCAGCCGGCCGATGTCGACCCGGGGCAGCTGGGCCTCACGCACCTGGGGCGTGCCCGGCCGCCAGGCCCAGGCGTCCATCAGCCAGGACCGCCCGGACCGCGTGCGGGGCGTCAGCTCCAGCGACTTGATGTGCTTCAGATCGAGCGCGGCCGCGTCATCGGCACCGATCGGCACGCGCACCTCGCGTGCCCAGTACGAAGAGGTCCGGTCCGACCCGGGCAGCCCGTCGACCTTGACGCGGCCGAGGGTCCGGTGTCGGCCGGCGGTGTCGGTGACGGAGACGTCCAGCTGCGTCCCGGTGGTGTTCGGCGGCACGATGACCCGCAGTGCCAGCGCCTTGGAGCCGGCGAGGGGCAGTGGCCGCTCGGGGCTGACGCGTGCGGCGGTCCCGGCAGCGGACCAGCGCAGCGCGACCGCGCGGCGGCCCGGCTCACGGTCGGTCTCCCACTGCGCGAAGTGCGGTGAGCCGCCTGCCGTCGGCGAGGAGAGGCAGGCCTTGGCCGTGGAGGGATCCACCGCCGAGCACAGCTTGGCACCGCTCACGGTGACCTTGCCGTCCGGCAGGAATCCGGCGCCGCGTCGCGCCCCCACCGCGTGGGTGAGGACGTGCGCGGGATCGGCCGAGGGGGCGCGCCGGCCCGAGCCGTCGAGCAGCGGACGCACCCGGTCGTCCCCCGCGACGAACAGCCGTGCCGCCGCCGCGATGTAGGTGGCGCCGGCCTTGTGCTGCTGGTCGGCGGTGAGCCGGGTCCTGGTGCCGGGGGAGCAGACCGGGTCGCGCTCCTCCTCGTCGGTCCAGAAGTCGTCGTCGGCGGGCGCCACGGCCTGGCCCGGCGTCCATTCGCTGTTGAAGAAGTTGTGGTTGGCCCCCACCACGTACACGGCGCTGTGCAGCGCGGCGCCGCTGCTGACCCGGCGGGTGCCGTCGACGTACACCTCGCCCTGGAGGTCGGAGACATCGCCGTCACAGCCCGGCAGGATCGTCATCGACGGCACGTCCGGGACCGGGTTCTGGCCGAAGATCGTCGGGCCGATGAGCACGGTGCCGCGAATGTGCCAGCGCACCGGGCCGCCATAGCCGTCCTGGTCGGCGGGCGCCGGGTAAAGGCTGTCCATCGCCGCCCGGTTGACGCCCTCGCCGCCGCGCGAGTGTCCCACCAGCAGCACCCGGGACAGATCGGCCCGGGGGCCCTGCCGTACGGCGGCCGGGGCCGTGTCCGGGTGGGCGGACCAGTCGGCCCAGCGCGCGAGATGCTGCCGTACCAGCGAGGAACGGGCCTGTGCGCCGCCGTCGTCGGCCTGCCAGTCCTGGCCGTTGATGCCGTTGGCGGAGATCGACACCGTCACATAGCCCTGGGAGGCAAGGAGGCGCTGATCGCGCAGATAGCCCCGGTGGCTCGGCACCGGCTTGCTGCCCGCGGCGCAGGGCCAGTCGCCGGTGATGTCGCCCTGCGGGGTGTAGCAGGTGAAGTGGCGTCCGTGCAGGAACAGGGCGAGCGGACGGCGGCCCTCGGCACCCTTGGGCGCCACCACCACGGCCCGCATCTCGACCGGCTCGGCGAATCCGGGCAGCCGTACCGGGGTGAGGTCGTACTCGCCCGTGACGGTCCGGTACGCGCCGGGCTTGCCCGGGTCGACCGGGTTCGCCGGGAGCCGCTGCGGAACGGTCACCCCCGAGCGTGCGCCGGAGGAAGAGCCGGAACCGGCGTCGGGTGCGTCCAACCGGCGCCCCGCAGCGCGCACTTGAAGATCTTCTACGGAGTCCAGCCGGACACCGTCGAGGCCCAGCCGGAACGTCCGCCCGTCCTCGGCCTGTGCCGGATGGCCCAGCAGCCGGTCCCCGGCGTAGAACTCGACCCGGGCGTCCCCCATGGGCACTCGTTCGTCGGACCGCCACACCAGCTTGCGTGCCGATCCCTCGCCGGTGACGCTCCAGTCCGGCGGCAGCCCCTCACTGTCGGCCGATTTCACTAACGGCCTTGTCTCGGACGCCGGTTGGGCCTGGGCCCACCCTGGCGACGCCCCCACGATCGCGAGCACCGCCAGGGCGGTGACGCCTATTCGCCGGGCACGCATCACGTGCCCCTCCTTCCGTTCGCCCCGGGACGGACGGCCCCGGGCCCTCACCCCGGGAGGACGGAAGCGTTGAGTTGTGCGTTGCCTGTGAAGGGAGGGAAAAGCGATCAGGATGGTGCCAACCGGCGATGCGGGCAGGAATGGCCGGCCGACACCCGGGAAAGGCCACCGCAATGAGCCGAACTCCCCAACGCCGAGCCGCCGTTGTCGGCACCGGCCACCGCGCCCAGACCTTCACCCGCGCCCTCGCCGAACGCCCCGGCCACCTGGTCGCCGCCCTCTGTGACCCCAACCCGACCCGTATGACCTTCCACAACCGGCTGCTGGCCGAGGCCGGCGAACCCACAGCCACCCAGTGGGAACCGGACCGTTTCGCCGACCTGCTCGCCAAGGAGGACATCGACGAGGTCGTCGTCACCACCGTCGACGCCGAGCACGACCGCTATATCGTCCCCGCGCTCAAGGCGGGCTGCCGCGTGGTCACCGAGAAGCCGATGACCGTCGACGCGGACCGCTGTGCCCGCATCCTCGACACGGTCCGCGAAACCGGCAACTCCCTCACCGTCGCCTTCAACTACCGCTTCAACCCCGTCCACGAGAAGGTCCGCGCACTCCTCGCCGACGGCGCGATCGGCGAGATCCTCTCCGTCCACTTCGAGTGGCTGCTCGACGTACGCCACGGCGCCGACTACTTCCGCCGCTGGCACCGGGAGAAGGACCGCAGCGGCGGTCTGATGGTGCACAAGGCGAGCCACCACTTCGACCTGGTCAACTGGTGGCTCGGGGACGAGCCGCGGGATGTCTTCGGCTACGGGCGGCTCGCCTTCTACGGCCCTGAGGCGGGCGAACGCCACGGACTGCGCCGGGACTACGACCGCGCCCACGGCGCCGACCGGGCCGCCGACGACCCCTTCGCCCTGGACCTGGCGGCCAACGACACCCTGCGCGCCCTCTACCTCGACGCCGAGCGGGACGACGGGTACGTCCGCGACCGCAATGTCTTCGGCGGGCCCGTCACCATCGAGGACGACATGGCCGTGCTGGTGCGACACGCCAAGGGCGCGACGATGACGTACCACCTCACGGCGTACTCCCCGTGGGAGGGCTACCGGGTCATGTTCAACGGCAGCGCCGGGCGGCTGGAACTCGAGGTCGAGGAGAGCCGCTGGCAGCCGCCGACGACCAGGATCGGCTCCGCCCGCGGCGCGCTGCACGGGGACACGGCCGCCGAGCACCCGGGCGGGGCACGGCTGACGCTGCGACCGCTGTGGCGGCCTCCGGTGGACGTCCCCCTCGTGACCGCCCACGAGGCGCACGGCGGGGGAGACCCGCGGATGCTCGACGCCCTGTTCGGCCCGGTCGATCCGGAGCGGCCGGCCGACCCGGCGGCGGGTGCGGTGGCGCACCCCACGGCCACGGAACGTGACGGCGCGCTGGCCCTGGCCGTAGGGCTTGCCGCCAACCGGTGCTTCGAGACGGGACGGCCCGTCGCCGTACGGGAGTTGGTGCCCGGGCTGTGGGAGGGCTCAGGCGGGCAGGGGGATCAGGTCCAGGCCCGGTAGGGCTCGTCGACCAGCTGGAACACCGGCTCGCCCCGGACCGGGTCCTGCGCCGTGGACAGCCGGACCCGGTCCCCGCTGTGAATACCGATGGGCGGGCCCATCACACGGCCCCGGACCACGAACCCCTCGGCCATCTCCACGAGCGACACATTGCGCGCGGCGGGGGTGTTGCGATGGACCACCGTGGAGTGGCGGACGGTTCCCACGCCCTCGCTGCGCTCGGTGCGCAGTTCGCTGCCCTGGCAGACCGGGCACAGCAGCCGGTGGTACATGGCGGTGCCGCACCAGGTGCAGCGCTGGAAGACGATGGCCTCCGTTTCGGGGGCCGTGCGGTCGAGTACGCCTGCCGCGAAGCCGGCGGTCTGACGAGCGACGTTTCCTGAGTGGTGGTACACGCTGGTCAACTCCCTGCGCCAGTCCGGAATCCCACGTGCGCGGGTCTCCCGTGCACGCCAGTGCGCGGTTCGCCGTGCCACCGTGCACACGGTCAGAGTATGGCACTCAGTGCCACACGTAAAGGCACTCCGTACCCTGAATCTGGAAGCGATCTCGCCGCGTCCGATCAGTCAGGTCGAAGCGTGGCCTCGATCTCCTGGACCACCCGCCACAGCGGGGCGCCGCGCCGGGACACGACGACCACCACGTCGTCGGGCTGCTCGTCGTGGGCGGGGCCAGGGGGAGGGGTGGTGCCGAAGGCGGACTGCACATAGCCGAGGGCGTGATCAACGGCGGCGCTCGCATCGTCCTGTCCGTCCGAACGCAGCCAGGAGCGCAGCGCGTTGTTGTGCGCCGCGACCACCGCGGCGGCGATCACATCGGCCTGCAGGGTCCCGTCCCGCCGCCCGGCGAAGCGCTCGCGCAGATACTGGGCCAGAGCCCGCTCGTACCGCCAGACGACCGACAGCTCGTACGCGCGCAGCCCGGGCACGCTCTTGGTGAGCCGGTAGCGCTGCACCGAGAAGGTCGGGTTCTCGGCATACATGCGCAGCACCAGCCGGGCCGCGTCGCACACCCGCCGTACGGGCTCGTGCGCGTCGTCGCTCGCGGCGAGGAAGGCCGTCATGTCGGCCAGGCAGCGCTCGTGGTCCGGGAAGACCACGTCCTCCTTGGACGGGAAGTAGCGGAAGAACGACCGCCGCCCGACGCCGGCCAGCGCCACGATGTCGTCGACGGTCGTCTGCTCGTAGCCCCGCTCCAGAAAGAGCTGGAAGGCCGCCGCGACCAGGGCGTCCCGCATCGGGGGTTTGGTGACTGCGGTGTCCGCGGTATCGGCACGGTCCGGCTTCTCGGGCCGCCGGCCACGGCCGGACGCCGCGCTGCTGGAGCTCATGGACGGAACGTAGCACCCAGAGACGCACCAATGGCACTCAGTGCAATGCCGGGAGGGAACTGAGTGCTCCACCTCCCGGCCGATCCGACGTTTGTCCGGCGTGCGCGGGTCTGTCTACGATCGTCTGCCGCCCCAGCCGAGGAGCCACCGCATGCCACCCGCCCGACCGCGCATCCTGTACGTCACCGACCTGGCCTACCCGGCGCGCGGGCGCCGCTACTGCGACGAGGACATCTTCCTCACCTCCCGGCTGCGCGACGCGTTCGACCTCGCCCTGTGCCACCCCCGCGACGCGGCCGCGCTCATGGACGCCTTCGACGCGGTCGTCGTCCGCAACAGCGGTCCGGTCCTGACGTACCAGGACGCGTACGACGACTTCCGCCGACGCGCGGTCGCCGCCGGGACCCGCGTGTACAACCCGCTGTCCGGCAAGGCGGACATGGCCGGCAAGCAGTATCTGCTCGACCTGACCGCCGCCGGATATCCCGTCATCCCCACCGTGGACCGCGCGGGGGACCTGGACCGACTGCCCGAGACCGACCGCTATGTCGTCAAGCCCAGGCTGGGCGCCGACTCCATGGGGTTGCGGATCGTGCCGGCCGAGGACCTGCGCGCGTCGATCGACGGGGACGTCCTCGTCCAGCCGTGCGTCGACTTCGCCTACGAGGTGTCTTTCTACTTCGTCGACCACGACTTCCAGTACGCCCTGTACGCGCCGCACACCGACCGGCGCTGGCAGCTGGAGCCGTACGAACCCACCGAGCAGGACGTGGAGTTCGCCCGGCGCTTCATCGAGTGGAACGGCCTGGATCACGGCATCCAGCGGGTGGACGCCTGCCGCGCCCCCGGAGGTGAGCTCCTGCTGGTCGAGCTGGAGGACCTCAACCCCTATCTGTCGTTGGACGCGCTGGACGAGGCGGGGCGGGACGCCTTCGTCACCGCGCTGAGGGCGTCCCTGCACGGTTTCCTCGCCGCGCACGCCTGACCACGTCCGCACGCTCGCCCCGGATCGCTGAACCGGCGGGACGCCAACCCCGTATCACTCCTCGGGGATTGGCGATGCCCCGTACGGACGGGGACGGAAGGAGAGCGGCGTGCCCACACGGCCCGACCCCGAGGAGCCGGACGAAGGCCCGGTCCTGGAACCGATCCGAGTCCTGCGCCCACGCCGCACCGACGCCCTCGCGGAGCTGTTCAGGGAGTGGGAGGAGGAAAAGGGCGGCTACGAGACCGTGGCCGTGCCCGGGTCCCTGCCCGGCAACGAGGACGCGACCCAGGAACTTCCGGCCGTCGCCGAGGAGACGAGAATCGCACCGCGCGGCGGCGCACACCTCGGTTCGGAGGCCTCCGGCCCCGGGTTCCGCCGCACCGCCGTCGCGGTCGCCGTGACCGCGGCGGCCGTCGTCGGCTTCGGCGGCGCTCTCCTGCTGTCCGGCGGTGACGACGACACGGCGGCCCGGGATCCGGCTCCGTCCGCGACCGCCACCGCATCGGCCGAGCCCACCCCGGATGCGCCCGCCGGACCCGGCGAGGGCGAGGCCGGTGACCCCGACTGCACCGCGTCCTTCAGGACCGTCAACAGCTGGCAGGGCGGCTTCCAGGGCGAGGTGACGGTGACCAACGCGCCCGCGTCCTCGGCCTCCGGCTGGACCGCGACGGTCGTACCGCCCGCCGGCGCCCGCCTGACCCAGGTCTGGGACGGCACCCTCGCCACGACCCAGGACGGCAGGGCGACCGTCTCCAACGCGTCGTGGAACGGCACCCTGGCGCCCGGCGCGAGCGTCACCTTCGGCTTCCTCGCCGCCACTTCCGACAAGATCGGACAACCCTCGGCGACGGTCACCTGTGCGGCGACGGCCGACGCTTCCTGACGCGGGGGCCGCAGGTGCGGGCGACGGCTCAGCGTCCGCGGTCCACCAGCGCCTGGGACACCGCGCGCACACTGCGGGCGATGTGCTGAAGCTGCATGACCTCCGCCGCGTACATCTTGATGGTGTGCTCGATGACCGACTCGGGCATGCCGAGCGCGGGCAGGTCGGCCCGTGCGGTCTGCAACGCGGTGCGCGCGACCCGGATCTCGTTCTGGACCTGGATCTGCGCATGCCGGGCGAGCAGCACGGGGTGGCGGATCAGCGCCGGGTAGCTGGCGTAGCGGGATGGCACCAGCTCGCGCAGCCACTTGGCGGCGGAGCGTTCCCAGTCGTAGGAACCGGGGGACTTGACCTGGCACGGCCAGTCGGGGCTGATGCGCGTGGTCGTCAGGGGCATGGTCATCGCTTCCGGGTGTGCGGCGTCGTCTGGGGTGTCCGACGGCGTCGGGGCGGCCCCGGTCTAGGGGATGACCGGGGCCGCCGCCACGGGCGCTCGCGCAGGCGATGCCCGACCGAACAGCCCGAGCGCCGACGCGGGTAGGAGACGGCGGCCACGGCTGCTCGCAGTGGAGCCCGGAAAGGCAGACGGCGGTCGCACGACGGATGGGGTGACGTGCGCATGAACGGACCGGCTGCTTTCGGCGGGCGGATGGTGCGTGTGAAGTATTTATATATGCCGTCTGGTTTGCAAGACGTATGAAAACATTCATGCGTGATTTGAGGTGAATGATGCCCCTGTGCTCCGGTTTCGCCGAAGTGCGGAGGTGTTGCCCGTGAGGGCGTCCGACGCGATCAGTCCCGGAGGAAGAACTGGTGCTCGTCGGAGATGTGCTCGTAGTCCTCCAGCCGCGCCTGCGTCCGCTCCGGGTCCGCGTCGGTCATGGCCTGGAGCAGCGCGGAGGCCATCACGCCGGGCGCCGCGTAGGAATCGAAGACCAGCCGCGATCCGGTACCCGTCGAGAAGACGACGTCGGCCGTGTCGGCCACCGGTCCGAGCGCCAGGTCGGTGACCAGGGCGACCCGCAGCCCGGCGCGGCGTGCCACCCGCACCGCGGTGAGCGTCTCCTGCGCGTGCCGGGGCATGGAGAACGCCAGCACCCACGTCCCGCCGGCCTCCCGCGACTGGAGCAGCGCGTCGTAGGCGACACTGCCGCCCCGGGTCACCAGTCGGACGTCGGGGTGGATACGGCGAGCGGCGTAGGCGAAGTACTCGGCGAGGGACGCGGAGATGCGCAGCCCGAGGATGGTCAGCGGAGTCGACTGCGACAGCTTGCGGCCGATGTCGATGACCTGGTCGGGGTCGGCGAAGTCGCGCCGCAGGTTCTCCAGGTTCTCGATCTCGGCGTCCACGGCGGCCTGAAGCTCGTTGGCGCCGTTCTCCTCGGCCGCCGCCGGACCCCCGGCGAGGGCCCCGAGGGCGATCGCCTGGAGCTTCTCCCGTAGCGCGGGGTAACCGCTGAAGCCGACCGCCCCGGCGAAACGGGTCACGGAGGGCTGGCTGACACCGACCCGCTCGGCGAGATCGGTGATCGAGAGGAAAGCCGCCTCGGTGATGTGCTCGATCAGATACTGGGCGATGCGCCGCTGCCCGGGGGAGAGCCGGGGCTGGTCGAAGAGCGTCCTGAGCTGGGAAGTCGGTGATGCCTCGGTCTCCGGGACCGATTTTCCCGAGGTGATGGCGGATGCCTGAGCGCGTGCCTGCTGAGGCGATGGCACCGGTGCGCCTCTTTTGTCTCCCACAGTGCCTCAACATAGCTCACACACCGTGGCGACCTGGGCCGCTCCGTGGCCCCGCACTCATCGCCGGTAGATCGTGATCGAATGACCGACCGTGTCGATCGGCCGACTGCTGTCGATCAGTTCGGCCAGCCGTCCGGTCGCCTTGGCCACCGAGGAGTCCGACACGACCAGCAGCCCGCGCACCTCACGGGCGGGCACCTTGCGCGGATCGGCGGCGCGGATGCCGTAGTACGACGGCACTCCGCTGCCCTTGTACACGAGCCAGATCCGCTCGCCCCGGTACCGCTCGCGCAGCCGGTCGGCCAGTCTCCCCAGATCCTGGCCCCAGTCCACGTTCGAGTCGTGCAGCCGCAGATGTGTCCTCGCCGGACCGCCGAACGCCTCGTTGGAGTACGGCAGATAGTAGGGGAAGGTCCGCAGCGAACTGACCGCGACGAACAGCACCAGCGCCCCGGCCGTGACCGGCGCCCACCGCCATCGCACCGCGAGCACACAACCGGCCGCCACCGCCAGGAACATGGGCACGAAGACGGCGTACCGGGTGCCGAAGTCCCGCGACCCGAGCATGGCCGCGCCGAGCAGCACGGCGGTGGGGACCAGCAGATACGGCGCCGCCGGCCGCAGCCGCGGTACCGCCACCAGGGTGACGGCGCCCGCCGCCCACAGGGCGAGCATGCCGAGCGGCGCCTTCACCAGCAGCGCGGCCGGCAGGTAGTACCAGAGCGAGCCCGTGTAGAGCCGGCCGAACAGGAAGCCCTCCCACGGATACTCCTCGAAGTCGAACTGGACCCGCATCCCGTCCCGGTACGCCTCCGGGAACGGCAGCAGGTCCACGGCGAGCCCCCGCAACCCGTGCACCACGGGAACGGGTTGCTCCGGCGCCCACCGCAACCGCGGATCGACCACCAGATACGACGCCCATACGACGGCGACGGCGGCCACCGCCACGACAGCCGCGCCCGCGGCCGCCCGCCCGAGTGCCCGTCGTCGGGACTCCGAGGGTTCTGTCGCACACCACACCGACACCCCGGCGAGCGCCACGAGCACCGGAACCGCGGCCAGCATGCTCATCTTCGTCGCCAGCGCCGCACCCAGCGCCAGCCCGGCCGGCGGGACATGGCGGCGGGGCCCGCGCCGGGCCCGCCACAGCAGCCAGACCGACGTCAGCACGAAGCCGGCCGCCGGAACGTCCAGCGTCGCGAGCGAGCCGTGCGCGATGACGTCGGGGGAGAAGGCGTACAGCCCGAGCGCCGCCAAACCCCCGGCCGGACCGGCGAGTTCACGGGCGAAGGCGAACACCACCAGCCCGAACGCCAGCGTCAGAGCGATCACCGGGAGCCGGGCGAACAGCATCAGGCGCCACGGGTCGTTCCCCGACCCGTACAGCAGATGCCGTCCCAACCGGCCCTGATCCCCGGTGAAGGCGGAATCGACGTGCGGATCGGCGAGCGCCACCCCGACCGCGACGACCAGCTTTCCCAGCGGCGGATGCTCGGGGTTGTGGACCACCCGGTGCTCATGGAGGTACTCGGCCGCCGTGCCCACGTACACGGGCTCGTCGATCGTCGGGGTCTGCTGGACGGCGGCCGTCACCATCGCGACGGCCATCTGGCCCAGCAGGACCACCACGAGGAGCGGCACGAGCCACCGCCGGACGGACGGCCGCGAGGGCCGCGCGCCCGGCGGGTGGGAGAGTGTCTCCGGGGCCGGGGCAGCGTGCTGTTCGAGCGCCATCATCCGCTCCGCGGCGCCCTCGGCCCCACGGTGGCGGAAGTTGATCCAGAGCCGGCCCATGGGCCTACTGTGCATCAGCTTCCGCCGGGGACCGCGTCACCGCCTCAGGAGTCGTACCGACAGACCTTCCGTCGTGTAGACGGGTACGGCCCGCAGCGTGTCCGAGTTCAGCTCCACCCGGTCGAACCGGCCGCGCAGCCGCCGTGCCTCGATGACGTCAACCGTGGTCCCCGCGACCGGCGGGCACTCGGCGTCCAGGCGCAGCGACAGCACGCTGCCCCGCCCCAGCACGACCCGGCCGGACACCTCCAGCGCCGGACCGTGGTCCTTGCGCAGCGCCAGCTCCAGCCGAGCGTCGCCCTCCTGGACGTACGAACCGCGCACCCGCAGCACCTTGTCGGCGCGGAGCGTGCCGCCCACCACCCGCACATCGCCCTGGCCGAGGGCGTTGGCGGACGCCGCGACCAGCACGCCGCCCTCGACGGCCGTGCCGCCGTGGTACCGGTTGTGCCCCGTCAGGGTGAGCGTGCCGGTGCCGCGCTTGGTCAGGCCGCCCTCGCCACGGATGTCGTTGCGCCAGCTGTCCGCCGCGCCGAAGCCGCCGGCCGCCGCGTCGAGCGTGACCGTCACGTCCGAGTCGAAGGCGCCGTAACCGTCCGCCGCCGTGAACAGGTCGAGCCGGCCCCACTGCTCGAAGCCGTCCAGCAGGACGTACCCGCCGGGCAGCGCCGTCGTGCGCAGCACCTCGCGGCGCTGGGCCGCGGTCAGATACGGCTGGCGCGTCTCCAGCAGCACCTCGGCGCCCTTCGGCACGGTCAGCGGCACATCGCGGCCGTGCCGGGTCAGGACGTAGGTCAGCTTGGGCCGCACCGTATGGGCGTTGGCGTTCCGGTCGGCGTACGGGTCCTGGTCGGTACCGGCAGAGTGGGCGTAGGCGTACAGCGTGTCGGCGGTGGTGCCGGTGCGCTGCTCGAAGTACGCCAGGGCCTGGGCGCGGGCGGCCGCCTTGAGTTCGGCGTTGGCCGGGTCGACGAGGGCGGCGGCGGCCAGGGCCGTGGCCATGACTCGGCCACCGAGGACGTCGACCGTGGAGTGCATGCCGGCCACGATGCGGGTGTGGCTGAGCTCGAAGGCCCGGGTCACCAGCTCCTGGAAGCGCTCGGGTACGGCGTAGGCGTACGCCAGCGCCGCCAGGTGCAGGGCGTTGGTGTGCCCGCTGGGGAAGCCGCCGTCCTCGGCCGCCGTCTCACCGCGCTGACGCAGCAGTTGCGGGGCGACGACCACGTCGGACTCGTAGACGGGGAAGCCGAACGCGTCCTTCCGCCCGGTGTCGACGACCTCGCTGTCCTCGTTCATCCGCCACGGACGCGGGTACTGGAAGGCGAACTTGGCCGGGTTGCCGGAGGCGAAGGGACCGCGCACGGTGTCGACCAGTTTGGCCACCTTGCCCAGTTCCGAGTCGTACGACCCCGCGCCGATCGCTGATCCGGCCGGCGCGTCGGCCGGCAGGGCGTCGCTGATCTTCCCGGCGGGGGTGCCGTCGGGCGCGCTGGTGATCGATGTGACCGCCCTGGCGCCCGACTTGTACAGGTCGGCCAGCGGACCGAGCCCGGCGATCACCGAGTAGCTCTGGTGCTGACGGTCGATGATGAACGATTCCTTCGCCTGCGCGTCCGTGCGCGCGGCGGTGATCCGGGCGCAGTAACGCATGTTGGCGCGCAGCACCTCGGGCATCAGCGGCATGCCGGTGTTCCAGGCGCCACCGGTCTTCCACACCTGCGCGAAACCGCCCAGGATCCGGACCACCGCGTTGGTCTCGGGCGTCAGGTTCGTGGCGACGTTGGTCTTGTAGTCGTCGACGAACGCGGCTGCGTTCGTGGCGGCCTTGGCGTCGACGGCGGGGACGGCCAGCAGGGCCACCCCGCCTCCGACGGAGGCCGCCAGAAAGCGCCTTCTGTTCATGGACGGGATGGCGTGGCCCCCGGCGGGTGACGGCATGCGTGCCTCTCTCGAAGTTCTACGGCGCTGTGGCCGGAAAGAGATCGAATGATCGACTCGACCGGCTGGAGCGCGGGAGACACACAAGGCGCAGGGAATCGAGTCGTACGAGCGAAGATCTACGGGCGAGTTGTGTCGGACCCGGGAGCACCCGGCGTCCGGCAGATGTCACACGAGTGAACGAGCCAGCGTCACGGCGCCCTCGACCGGCGGCACGCGCAGGACCCGCGGCCTGGCCCCGGGCACGCTGTCGGCGAGAGCGGCGGCGAAGGCCTCGTACAGAACGGACTGGGCGAGAATCGTGCTGCCGGCCACCACGACGTCGTCCACCGGGACTCCACGTTCGGCGAGTTGCTCGACCAGCGCGGCCAGCGACCGGCCGCCCTCGTCGATCACCGCGCGCGCGAGCGGCGAACCGGCCTCGGCGGCCGCGAACACCACTGGTGCGTGCCGGCCCCACTCCGCCGAGATGTTCTTCGCGCTCTCCAACGCCCCGCCGAGCGCGGGCACTTCGGCCACCCCGAACGCGTCGACGAGCCCGCGCGCGAGTGCGTCGGGCTCGTCGCCGAGGTCGTGCGCCGCCCATACGGCCCGTACGGCCTCGCGCACGAGACCGGCCGAGCCGCCCTCGTCGCCGAGGACCGCTCCCCAGCCGCCGACCTGGACCGGGCTGCCGTCGGCCAGCCGGCCGACCGCGACGGACCCGGTACCGGCGACCAGGCCGACCCCCTTGTCCAACCCGGCGGCGGGGACGAGGAGTTCGGCGTCGCCCATCACCGACGCGGGTGCGTCGAAGTGGAGTTGGAGCGCGGTGCGGATCTGGGCGCACTGGCGGGGTGTCTCGCAGGCGTGTCCGCCGACGGCGAGTGCGGCGGGGCGTACGCCCGTCGGCAGGGCGCCGGCGACCAGCGTGGCCAGCCAGCCGGCCGCGGTCACCGGGTCGTGCGGCCGCCAGCCGCTGCTTGTGCGGACGTGATCGGCGACCAGGTCGTCCCCCGCGAAGGCACGGAGATGCGTCTTGGTGCCGCCCACGTCGATACCGACCACGAGAGGGAACGAGTGGGGGGTGTCCTGCACGGATCCTCTTTCGTCGTTGCGCTGCGGACAGCGACGGCGGGCGAACCGTGCGGGGCGCTTCGCGGGATGTGCCGCATTGGGCCGTTGGTCATCTGCGAGTCCGTGTGGCTGGTCGCGCAGTTCCCCGCGCCCCTTTGGGGCGCGGCCGAACCGCAGTCGACTCAGCCGGACCGCTCCGGCGGGCGTCGGGAAGCCCCGGGACGGGCCTCGGATCGAGTGCGGCAGGCGAGTACCGCATTAGTTCGTTAGGAAGTTAACTAACGAAGTAGGGTGCGTCAAGAGGCGCGGAACTCCCGTCGCCGAACGATCATTTCGGCGGTCCGTCCGCCACAGCACGACCTGGGGAGAGCATGGAGCTGAGCGAGAGCGCGCGTGCGGTGTTCGCGGTGCTGGCCGCGGCGGGCACTGCCACCCGCCCCCAGTTGGCGGCCGGCGCGGGCCTGTCCAAGCCGACCGTCTCCGCCGCCGTGGCCGAGCTCGAAGCCGCGGGCCTCGCCGCCCACTCCGGCACTGCCTCCGGCGCCACCGGCCGCTCCGCCGCCGTCTACCGGCTCGGGCCTGCCTCCGGCGCCGTGCTCGCCGTCGACCTCGGCCCCGCCCAGACCCGGGTCCGCGGCTGCGCCCTGGACGGCACCCCGCTCGCCGAGGGCACCGGCTCGCGGGCCGAGGCCGCCGACACCGTGCGCGGGGCGCTGGCCGCGCTGCCCGCGGACGCCCCGCTGCGTGCCGTCGTCGTGGCGGTCGGCGACGTCACCACCTGGGACCGGGACGGCGCCGCGATGCGGCCCGCGACCGCCAAAGCCGGCCCCGTCTTCGACGCCATGGCCGTCGCGCTGCCCCCCGGCGTCCCCGTCCACCTGGAGAACAACGTCAACTGCGCCGCCCTGGCCGAACTGCACGAGGGCGCCGCACTGGGACGTGAGACGTTCGGATACCTGCGGATCGGCGTCGGTATCGGCCTCGGCATCGTCGTGGGCGGCCGGGTGCTGCGCGGGGCGAACGGCGCCGCCGGTGAGGTGGCCCGGCTGCCGTATCCCTGGGACGGGGGCCGCGAACCGCGCCACGAGGCGCTGGAGGAGCACATCGGCGTAAGGGCCCTGCTGCGCCGTACGGCCGAGGCGTGGCGGGACACCGACGGGCCCTGCCCCGACACCGCCGAGCGGCTCTTCGCGCTCGCCGGCGAAGGCCACGCCACGGCCGGCGCCCTGGTCGGCCGGCACGCCGCCGACATCGGGCGGCTGGCCGCCGCCGTGGCCGCCGTCCTGGACCCCGGGCTGATCGTCCTCGGCGGCGCCGTCGGCTCGAACCCGCAGCTGGTGCCCGGCGTCCGGGCCGAACTCGCCCGGCTGAGCTGGCCGACCGAGGTGGTCAGTAGCGCGCTCGCAGGCAGCGGCACCGTGGTGGGGGCCACCCGCCTGGCCGTGGCGCATGGAATCCAAACCGTGACCGGGGCGGTCCAGGTGAGGCATTGACGGACTCCATCCGCTTCTGCCAATGTCCGGACAAGCGCTTTCTGAGCCGGCGGGACCCGGCTCGGGACGAGGTACTGCGCCGTACGACACGTACGGCGAGCCGTGCGAGGGCGTGCTCGCACGGTCACGGCCCGGACAACGGCCGTGGACCCTCGTCCGACACGGCGGTGCGACCGGGCGAGGTCGCGGGCCGGGAGGCGCATCCACAGAAGGATCCGAGCCGCGGCACGGGCCGGGCCATCCGTCACGCACATCCAGGGAGGACCCGGTGGGTCACCAGATCTCGCGCAGAACTCTCTTCCGCACCGCGAGCGGACTGGCCGTCGCCGGCGCGCTCGGCAGCTCGCTCAGCGCCTGCGCCGGCGGCACCGGCGCCGGCAGCACCAGCAGCGACCTGACCATGACCTGGTGGGGCAGCGACGACCGGCACAACGCCTACAAGAAGGCGCTGACCTACTTCCAGAAGCAGAACTCGAAGATAAAGATCCGCGAGACCTACCAGGGCTACGACGGCTACTTCGACAAGTTCAACACCAACATCGCCGGCGGCAGCGCCCCCGACCTGCTCCAGATGGACACCGCCCTGGTCGCGCAGTACGCGCGCAAGGGCGTCCTGGCCCCGCTGGACTCCTACGTCGGCAAGAGCTTGGACCTCACCGGCTTCTCCAAGACCCTCCTGGCCGCCGGCACCGTCGACGGCAAGCTCTACGGTGTGCCCTCCGGCATCGGCGTCAACCAGCTCACCGTCAACCGCAGCGGCCTGGAGAAGCTCGGCCTGAAGCTGCCGGACCGCGAGTGGACGTGGGGCGACCTGAAGAAGATCGCCCAGGACGTCTACAAGAAGAGCGGCGGCAAGACCTACGGCGTCGACGACGGCGGCGGCTCCACCCTCCAGTGCTTCGAGGTGTTCGCCCGCGAGAAGGGCCAGACCTTCTTCTCCGACGACGGCAAGAAGCTCGGCTTCACCTCCGACACGCTGCAGGAGTGGTGGGAGTACTGGGCCGAGATGCGGGAGACCAACGCCTCCCCGCCGCCCGCCGTCACCTCCGCCGCGCACAACGACCTCACCAAGAACGCGGTCGTCATCGGCAAGGCCCTGTTCACCTTCGACTCCGGTGTCTACGGCGCGGGCGGCTCCATCACCGACGCGCAGCTGGACTTCCTGCCGACCCCGCAGGGCGACTTCTCCGGCGCCCGCGAGGGCAACTTCGTCAACGGCGGTGTGCTGCTGAGCGCCACCAAGGCGAGCAAGCGGGTCGCCGACTCGGTGAAGATCATGAACTTCTTCGCCCAGGACGACACCGCGATCAAGGACATGCAGCTGTACCGCGGCATCCCGCCGACGGAGAAGGCCCGCGACCTGATCGCCTCGGGCCTGACCGAGACGGACAAGCTGAACATGGAGAACGCCGACTACATCTCCCAGCGCGTCTCCAAGGCGGCCAACGCGCTGCCCGCGCCGGTGCCGCCGCCGCAGGGCGCCGACCAGATCTGGGACCTGCTGTTCGAGTCGAACCTCGCGGTGGCCTTCGGCAAGAAGTCGATCAAGGCGCAGCTGGGTGAGTTCTTCGACCAGGCGGCCGGGATTCTCGGGGGGTAGCGCCCAAGGGGGCTTGGCGCGACGTGTCGTTCTGCGTCTGCGTGCGCGTCGTGGCTGGTCGCGCCCACGCGGCGGAGCCGCACATGGACGCAGCCCCGCGCCCCTTTGAGGCGCTCCAGAGCACGGCACGTCCGAAGTACCGGGAGAGGGGCAGGGAGAGATGAGTATGACCACCGCGCGGACCGACGCGGTCGTCAAGGGGCCGTCGGCTCCGGCGACTCCGTCCGAACAGCGGGAGCGCGACCGTATGCGGCGCCGCCTCGCCAGACGGCGGGGCGGGGGCTGGTGGCCGTACCTCTTCCTGGCCCCCTGGTTCGTCGGCCTGTTCGGGCTGACGATCTACCCGATGCTCGACTCGCTGTATCTGTCCTTCACCGACTTCGACCTGCTCACCCCCGCGCAGTGGGTCGGCATGGACAACTACGACCGGATGTTCACCGACGACCCGGTCTTCTGGGACTCGGTGCACGCCACCCTCGTGTACGTCCTCGTCTCCGTGCCCCTGAAGCTCGCCCTCGCCCTGGCCGTGGCGATGCTGCTCAACCGGAACCTCAGGGGCATCGGCCTGTACCGGGCCGCCTTCTACCTGCCCTCGCTGCTCGGCGGGGCGGTGGCCATCGCCATCGTGTGGCGGCAGGTCTTCGGCGGTGACGGACTGTTCAACGACTTCCTCGGCTGGTTCGGGCTGAACACCCACCAGGACTGGATCTCCAGCCCCGACACCGCGCTCTACACGCTCGTCCTGCTGGCCGTCTGGCAGTTCGGCACCCCGATGGTCATCTTCCTCGCCGGTCTGAAGCAGCTGCCGAAGGACGTGTACGAGGCGGCCGCGATCGACGGCGCAGGCCCCGTCACCCGCTTCTTCAAGATCACCCTGCCGCTGCTCACGCCCATCGTTTTCTTCAACGTGGTGCTGCAGATCATCGACGCCTTCAAGACCTTCACCCCGGCGTTCGTGATCAGCAACGGCTCCGGCGGACCGCTCAACTCGACCATGCTGTACTCCCTGTACCTGTACAAGAAGGGCTTCACCGACCTTCAGATGGGGTACGCCTCGGCGCTGGCCTGGGTGCTGTTCCTGGTCATCGCACTGTTCACGGCGGTCAACTTCATCGCCAGCCGCTTCTGGGTCCACTACGACGACTGAGCGAGGAGTCCTTCACCCATGTCCGCCATCACCTCGGCCCAGCCGTCGAAGTCACCGCTGCACAAGCTCCGCTCGCTCCCCGGCCCGCGCCGCATCTTCGCGCACACCCTGCTCATCGGCGTCGCCGTCGTCATGCTCTATCCGCTGATGTGGATGCTGAGCAGTTCCCTCAAGCCCGACACCGAGATCTTCACCCAGCCCGGGCTCATCCCGAACGAGGTGCGCCCCGAGAACTACTCCGAGGGCTGGAGCGGCTCCGGCAACTCCTTCTCCCTCTACATCACCAACTCGCTGATCGTCACGATCGGCGCGGTGATCGGCAACGTCATCTCCTGCTCGCTGGCCGCCTACGCCTTCGCGCGCTTCGAGTTCCGCGGCAAGAAGATCTGGTTCGGTCTGATGCTCGGCACGCTGATGCTGCCCACGCAGGCCGTCCTGATCCCGCAGTACACGATCTTCTACAACCTGACCTGGATCAACACCTTCCTGCCGCTGATCGTGCCGAAGTTCCTCGCGGTGGACGCCTTCTTCATCTTCCTGATGGTGCAGTTCATCCGCTCCATCCCGCGCGAGCTGGACCAGGCGGCCATGGTGGACGGTGCCAACCCGTGGAAGATCTACTGGAAGATCATCCTGCCGCTGATGAAGCCGGCGCTGATCACCACCACGATCTTCACCTTCATCTGGACCTACGACGACTTCCTCCACCAGCTCGTCTACCTCCAGCAGAACGACAAGTTCACCGTCCCCCTCGGCCTGACCCTGTTCATGGACCAGACGAGCGGTTCCTCCTACGGAGCGATGTTCGCCATGTCGACGCTCGCGCTCCTGCCCACACTCATCTGCTTCCTGATCTTCCAGAAGAGACTGGTGGAAGGCATGGCCACCTCCGGCATGAAGGGCTGACCACCCGTGCACCTCCCTCGCCAGCTCGGCGCCCTGCACGACCTCCTCGACACCCCGGAGGCCTACGACACCGTCCTCGCCGGTGTCGCCGAACAGGCCCTGGCCCGGCTCACGCCGGAGGGCAACCTCGAACACCCGGACTGCGTCGACGACATCGGCGACACCTCACTCGGCGTCACCTCGCTCCTCGCCCTCGCCTGGCAGCGCGGCAAGGACCCGCGCCTGCCGGAGGCGGTCCGCCGCAGCCTCGCCTTCCATCTGCGCGAGCGCGTGTACACCGAGGACAACCCCGGCTACCCGAACCTGAAGGTGCGCGGGTCCGGCCTTCCGTACGCCCGGTACACCCTCGCGGCGGGCGCGCACCCCATCGGGGACTGGCCCAGCACGGTGTGGGCGCTGCTCCAGGCGGTCGACATGCTGGATCTCGCGGAGGGGCTCGTCGAGGACGAGCAGCGCGCCGAACTCCTGAGCGTGGCGCACGGATACTGGCGCTGGCTGACCGAGGCCACCTTCTTCAACCCGCAGGAAGCCGGCAACCAGGCGATCGGCTGTGTCGTCGGCGGGCTGATGCTGGCCCGGCACCTGCCCGCCCCGGACGGCGACGCCGTGCGGGAGCGTGCCCTGCGCGTGTACGAGGAGGAGATCCGCGCCCACCGCGTGCGCGACCGGGGCGCCCTGCTTCCGCCCGAGCACGGTGGCGCGTACGACAACAACTACGGCCCGATCTCCCTTTCCTTCCTCGCCCAGGCCCACCGGATCAGCGGCGAGGAGGTCTTCGCCGAGGACGGCGACGCGCTCGCCCGCTACATCGACGCCCGTCTGCCCTCGGGCGGCTTCGACAACGGCGGCCCGCGCTACAGCGAGCAGCACAGCGGCTTCGAGTCGGTCCTCGGCCTGCGCTACTTCAGCGCCCGGATCGCCTCCGACCTCGGCCGCTACCGGGGCGACACCCGCTGGGGCCGGCACGCCGTCAAGGCGGACGGCGGAGTCGACGGCCACTTCGCCTGGATGCTCATCTGGCAGACCCAGGACACCACGCGCTGGCACCGCACGCCGTCCACGACCCCGGCTCGCCACCAGCTCCGTGCGGGCACCGTCTCGGTAGCCTTCGACGACCGGATGACCCCGTCGCTGGTCGAGGCGGCGGGCACCTACTACCTCCCCGCGGCGGTGAACCGGCAGCACGGCTTCGGGCCGGTGACGGACGGCTTCCTGCACTGCCGCCCGATGGGCGAGGTCCGCGTCCGGGACGTCCGCGCGGACGGCCTCACCGCGAAGCTGGTCACGAAGCCGGTCGTCGGCCGCGACCACGTCCTGCGCCATGTGCGGTCCCTGTACGTCACCGACGGCACGAGCCTGTGGACGACGGTCGCGGTGCAACGGCTGCCCGGAACGCCGTATCTGCTCGCCGGGATGCCGTACGCCATGGACGACGGTGACCGCGTGCGCAGGGTCGCTGAGGGCCTGGTCACCTCCGCCGGTGTTCTCCGCCTCACCCACCCGGAGTCGGAGGGCGTGGACCACTTCGACGCCCGCGCGGACCGGACCCAGGAAGAGGCGGCCTTCGCCCTGGCAGCCGACCCCCGCGGCTACGGCAACCCCGACCTGGGCTGGAGCCACCTCGTCAGCTCCACGGCACTGGAGGCCGAACCGGCCCCCGGCGCTCCGGAGGACGTGCACGTCTTCGCCGTACGCCACGGACCGGCGGGCCCCCACGCGCCCACCTTCACATCCGACGGCTCCGGCCTGACGGTCCGCACGGAGGCCTTCATCGCCGTGATCGGCGAGCCGGCGGGCGACGCGCGGGGAGAGCCCGAGCTGTCCCTGCGGGCTGTGTAGGCCGGAACCTCACGCCCCCGCACGAGCCGTCGGCGGCTCGTGCGGGACGGGCAGTGCCATGACCGGCACCAGCAGGTCGGCGCGGTCCCGGGTCGCGGCGACCAGTTCCGCGTTGGGCTGGTCCGAGCGCTGTACCCAGGCCACCGCCTCGTCGTGCGACTTGCCGAACTCCTCGTGCCGGGCGATCAGCCGCCGCAGCCGCTCCGGCTCGTCCAGCTCGCAGAACCACACCTCGTCCAGCTGCGGCCGGACCCGGGCCCAGGCACCCGTGTCCAGCAGCAGGTAGTTGCCCTCGGTCACCACCAGCCGGGCCGTCGGCTCCACCGGGACGGCCCCCGCGATCGGCTGCTCCAGAACCCGCTCGAAGCCGGGCGCGTACACGATGCCGCCGTCGGCGTCCTCGTGCAGGCGCCGCAGCAGTGCCGCGTATCCGGCCGCGTCGAAGGTGTCGGGCGCGCCCTTGCGGTCCCTTCGGCCGAGCCGCTCCAGCTCGACGTCGGCGAGGTGGAAGCCGTCCATCGGCACATGCGCGACCCACGGCTCCCCGGCGCCGTTCAGCTCCCGCACCAGGCGTTCGGCGAGCGTCGTCTTGCCGGCTCCGGGGCTGCCGGCGATGCCGAGGACGGCCCGACGGCCGTCACGCGGGAGGGACCGGGCGCGGGCGAGGAGGTCGTCGAAGGTCAGGGTCACACAGCAGAGTGTGGCACCCGGACCGGGGCGAGCTCCGGGGGTGTGCCCCGGCTTCCGATCGAGCGGCAGCCACGGACCGGTGTCATTCACCTGGCGGAACATGCACTGCACACTCACCCCTTAAGGGTTATTTTGTCCGTGTTTTCGGTGATTTCAAGCTCCCCGCTGCCCAACTCGCCGGGCCGTGGGGCTCAGTAGCCCTACGGCTCGTAGGGGTGAAGGGTGGACGATGACCCAGGGCACGCAGCCCATGCTCGTCGGTGCGGGGCGGCTCGACGAGGCGCTCGTGTCCGGCAGGTCACTGCGGGCGCGCGGCGACGGCCTGCTCGCGGCGGTGGCCGGCGCTTTCACCCTCGCCCAACTCCTCCTCGTGGGGCCCTCGATGGGCCTCGGCTGGGACGAGGTGGTGTACGTCAGCCAGGTCGCCACCGACGCGCCGGCCGCGTTCTTCAGCGCACCACGCGCGCGTGGCGTCACGCTGCTGGTGTGGCCCATCGCCTCCTGGTCCTCGTCCACGGCACTGCTGCGGGTCTATCTCGCCGTCCTGAGCGGACTCGGCCTGTACCTGGCCCTGCGCGCCTGGCGCGGACTGTTCCCGGCCCGCATCCTGGCCGGCGCGGGCGCCCTGTTCGCCACCCTGTGGGTGACCCTCTTCTACGGCCCGCAGGCCATGCCCAACCTCTGGGTCGCCCTCGGCGCACTGTTCTGCGTCGGCTGCTTCCTGCGCGCCCGCGCCGACCGCTTCGACGAGCGGGCCCTGTGGGGCGTCCTGGCCGGCGCCGCGCTGATGGCGTGGATGCGGCCCACCGACGCCGTCTGGGTCACGCTGCCGCTGCTCGCCGTCGCCGTGGCGGCGCGGCACCGGCGGCTCGGGGGCGCGCTCGCCATGGGCCTGGTGGCCGGCGGCGTCCCATGGGTGATCGAGGCGTACGTCGGCTACGGCGGCCTGCGCGAGCGGCTGAACGAGGCATCCCGTATCCAGGGCGACCTCGGCTGGAACCTCGCCGTCGACGACCAACTGCGCGCCCTCGTCGGCAACGCCCTGTGCCGGCCGTGCGACGTGGCGACCCCCCACCCGGCCGTCTTCGCCTGGTGGCTCGTGCTCCCCCTGCTCGCCGCCTACGGTCTCGCGGTCGCGGTCCGGTCCGGACGCACCGCCCGCACACTGCTCCCGCTGACCTGCGCCACGACGGCGGCCTTCCCGTACCTGTTCCTGATCGGATACGCCGCACCCCGCTTCCTCCTGCCCGCCTACGCCCTTCTCGCCCTCCCGGTCGCCGACGCGCTGCGCCATCTGGTCACCGCGCCGAACGGCCGGCTGCGCCCGGCGGTCGCGGCCGTCGTCGCGTTCGGCCTGGCCGGGCATCTGGCCGTGCAGTACGTGGTCCTGGACCGCACCGTGGACCGCACCACCGCCGCCCGCCTCGACTGGTCCCGCTCCGCCGCCGAACTGCACCGCCTGGGTGTGCGCCCGCCCTGTCTGCTCACCGGGCACCACGCCATCCCCGTCGCCTACTACGCCGGTTGCGGCTCCGGCGCGATCCGCGGCCACAACGCCAACACCACCAGGGCCGACATCCTGCGGACCGCCCGCAGGGTCCCGGTCGGCGTGCTCTCCGTACCCGGCCGCAAACCGCCCCGGTACGCGAGTGACTGGGAGCTCCACCGCCTCGACGGTCTGGTGGTCCGCATCGCCCCGGCGCCGGGTGCGGACGACATGGCATGACGCCTGAGCAGGTCCTCGCCGGGCCCCGGCGCGGACACGCCTACTGGCACACCGCCCTCACCCTCGCCGTTCTGTTCGCCCTGCTCCTGCTGGCCCGCCGCCACTGGCCGGCGCTGGAGGCCGGCGCCGACCAGGGCTGGCTGCTGGTCGCCGCCGCGGCGACCCTGGTGACCTGGCCGTGCGCGGCGCTCGCCCAACAGGGCGCGGTGCTCCTGCGGTTACCGCCCGGACGGCTGGTGGCGGGGCAGTTCGCCGCCTCGGCCGCCAACCAGGTGCTGCCCGCCGGTCTCGGCGCCGGCGCGGTGAACCTGCGCTTCCTGCTCGGCCCACTGTGGCCCCGGTGCTGGCGGGCTCTGGTGACCGTGAGCGCGTACATCCGCGCCGTCCACGCGCGACCGGCGCGGGCGGTGGCGCTGTGGGGCGGCTCGCCGGCCTTCGTCGTCCTGCACTGCGCCGTACTGACCGCCGTCACCCGGGCGGTCGCCCTGCCCCTGCCGCCGGCCCGGGTGGCGCTGCTCTACGTCGCCGCGAGCAGCGCGGCCGCGCTGCTGCCCACGCCGGGCGACCTCGGCTCCCTCGACGCTGACGGTGTGGCTGCCGCTGGTTACCGGGCTGGTGGTGCTCGCGGTGCTCCTCCGGCGCGGGGCCCTGTGAGCGCCGAGGGCGTTTCCCGCCCGTCCGGTTCAGGTAGGAGTTCGGTTGTCGGCCGGACTCAGGAGGGGGAGTGCCATGGCGAGCACTGAGCACGACGGGCGGTTGGGGGAGGAGTTCTTCACTCCGGGGACATCGTCCTTCACCGAGTTCCTGGCCGCACACCGTCCCGCTCTGCTGCCGACGCGCCGCCCCTTCCCCGACGGCGTCCGCGCCGCATCCGACCGGTTCCCGCACGGCACCACGGTGCTGGCCCTCACCTACCGCGACGGTGTGCTGATCGCCGGCGACCGCAGGGCCACCATGGGCAACCTCATCGCCCAGCGCGACCTGGAGAAGGTGCACCCCGCCGACGACCACACCGCCGTCGCCTTCGCGGGAACCGTCGGCCTCGCGCTGGACATGGTGAAGCTCTACCAGGTCGAGCTGAAGCACTTCGAGAAGATCGAGGGCGTGACCATGTCGCTCCAGGCGAAGGCGACCCGTCTCGCCGCGATGATCCGTCAGAACCTCGGCCAGGCCATGCAGGGCCTCGCCGTCGTACCGCTCCTCGCGGGCTATGACATGAAGGCGCCCGAGGGGGTGCGTGGACGCATCTTCGACTTCGAGGTCACCGGAGGGCCGTACGAGAAGTACGACTTCCACGCCGAGGGCTCCGGCTCGCCTTATGCGCGAGGGGCGCTGAAGAAGCTGTTCCGTCCGGCGATGTCGCGGCACGAGGCGGCGCTCGCCGCGCTGCACGCGCTGTACGACGCGGCGGACGACGACTCGGCGACCGGCGGACCGGACATCAGCCGACGGATCTTTCCCAGCGTCTCGGTGATCACGCAGGACGGCTTCGAGCGGCTGCCGGAGTCCGAGACGCAGGAACTGAGCCACGAGATGGTTCAGCAGCGCCGAAGCCGACCGGACGGGCCGAACGCCGCGCCCTGACACCTCGCCGACAACCGGGTCGCCCTCGACGGCACCGAGCCGGTCAGTTCCGCACCCCCACCTCCTTGCGCCATCTGACGAGCTGCTTGTCGGGATCGCCGATGTACGCCCACGGCGCCCGCGTGGCGCGCCGGCCCAGTATGCGGAACAGGGCGGCGGCGATGTCGTGGGCTCCCGCGTGGCAGGCCGCGTGGGCCAGGTAGTTGAAGTCGCGCAGTTCGCCGGGGGCCACGTCGCGGTCGGCGCGGCCCATGATCCAGCGCTCCCAGGTGCGGCGTACGTCGCTGACGGCGCCGTCGTTGCTCCAGTGCTGTCCGATCCCCATCGAGCTGTGCCGGCCCTTGGCCGCGTCGAGGGCGTAACGGAACTCCTCGACCCGGGCGTACTGCACGAGCACCGGCAGCGGACAGCCGGGCGGTGCCACTCCGGCCGCGTCGCGGGCGAAGTCGTACATCAGGCCGTGGGTGCCGTGCCAGCGGGAGGAGTAGTAGTGCAGCACCTGGAGGTGTCCCTCCACGCTGTACGGGTCCCGCCCGTGCAACTCGTCCCACCAGCGCGCCAGTTCCTGCCGCCGTACGCCCTGCTGATACAGCCGGGCGACGGAGATCAGGGAGATCCAGGGCGTCGGATCGTCCGGACAGGAGTCGGCGGCCCTGAGGCACGACAGCACCGCGGTGTCGATCCGCTGCTGGTCGATCGGCATGCCCCGGCCCGCGGCGATGGCCACATTGAACGCCCGGGCCGTCTCCGTCGCCGCCCGCAGCACCAGCGCGTCACCGCTGTGCGGCTCGGCCGCCAGCCAGGTCTCCACCGTCGAACTGCTCGCGCAGGCCTGTGCGAGCGACCGGACCCGGTGGCCCCGGGCCTGCCAGTCGGCCCCGGTGACCCGCAGCAGCTCCCGAAGCCCCCGCCACCGGCCGATCACGATGTCCTGGCGGGCACAGGTGAGGGCAGCGTCGCCGCAGTCCGGGTCGAAGTCGGGATCGAAGTCGCGCTTGGAATGGCCTCGCGCCATCGGGGTCTCCCTCAGAAGTCGGTCGGAAGACCCTCGTGGACGAGGGGGTTGCTGCCGCCGCCGGCCGGGACGTAGTCCGCCTCGACGGTCTGGGTGGCGTCGAGCTTGGCCGGCCGGTAGTAGTCGCTGCCCTGCCGCCAGTACCAGAGCATCGGGATCAGCCCGGCCGCGAGACCGCCGATGCCGATCACGATCGCCGAGCGGCTCAGCTCGCCCAGCGACTCGACGAGGATCCAGAACATGAACAGGGCCCCGAACAGCGGCCACAGTCCGCCGAACACGAAGTCCCCGACCGATGTCAGCAGCATCTTGCGGTAGGCGACGACCGCCGCGAGCCCCGTCAGCCCGTAGTAGACGGCGATCTGCAAGCCGATCGCCGAGATGGCGTCGGAGAGGATGTCACCCACCGTGCCAAGGGAGTTGGAGGCGATGAACATCGCCAGCGCCACCGCGCCGACCACCGCGACCGCCACCCACGGCGTGTTCCACCGCCGGTGCACCAAGCCCAGCGCGGCCGGCATCGTACGGTCCCGGCCCATCGCGAACAGCGAGCGGGTGACCTGGATGAGCGTGGTCTCCAGCGTGGCGATGGTGGACAGCATCACGGCCACGATCAGCAACTTGCCGCCCCAGCCCGGCCATACCTCCTCGCCGAGCACCGCCAGCACATTGGCGTCGTTCTCCTGGACCTGCCGGGAGGAGAGGATGACGTTCACCGCGATCGTGAACACCTCGAACAGCAGGAAGACGACGCCGACGCCGATGAGCCCCGCGAGCCCTGTCGTACGGCGGCTGTTGCGGGTCTCCTCGCTGAGGTTGCTGGTGACGTCCCAGCCCCAGTAGTAGAACGCGGCGATCAGCGCGCCCGAGGCGAATCCGGTCACGCCGTCGAAGTGCCCGAAGCCGAGCCAGGACCAGTCGAACGCGCGGGCACTTCCCGAGTGGAAGAGCGCCAGTACGGCGAACAGGGCGAGTATCACCAGCTCGATGCCGGACATCGCGATCTGCGCCCGCACGGTCAGCCGGGCCCCGCCCAGCACCACGAGCAGCATGACCAGGAACCAGCAGGCACCGACCAGCGTGGACAGCGCGGTGCTCTCCGCGAGTTCCTCGTCGAACAGGGCGAGCGTCATCGATCCGGCGGGCAGCGAACCCGCCACCATGAAGATGGTCGTCGACACCACCAGCGCCCAGCCGCTGACGAAGCCCAGGAACGGGTGCAGCGTCCGCCCGACCCAGGAGTAACTGGCGCCCGCGTTCACATCGATCCGGCTCAGGCGGCTGAAGGCCAGCGCGATGCCCAGCATCGGTATCGCGCAGTACAGCAGCGCGGCCGGGCTGGCCAGGCCCACCGCGCCGACGAGGACCGCCGTGGTCGCGGCGATCGAGTACGCCGGGGCGCTGCCCGCGACCGCCATCACCACCGTGTCGAACGTTCCGAGGACATTGGCTTGCAGCCCTCTGCCCCTGTTGTTGCTCATGCGCGCCGCTTTCCGTCTTGCACGACGCCAGGGCGAACCGGCCCCGACGCCATAGAGGGGGGTGGGTCGGACAACGCCACGAACCGGAGAGGGGTGACCTCGGGTCAGGGGCGGCGAAAGAAGGGTGGCGGACACTGTACGCCGTTGCGTCGTCGTGCAGTCACGCCCTGTGTGCGAGTGATGATAGCCATACTCTTTGAGGGTTCAAGAGCCGGCGGATCTTCCGGGGTTGGAGACCGCGCTACGGGAAACGCGGTTCAGGACATGCACAAGCCGAACGAGGCGATGCCCGCGAGCGAGGGAGGCAGCCATGGGCCCCACCGAACACACGCCCTCCGAGCCGATGGGGGATGACGCGTACCAGCCCACCGGAACCAACGAGGAGCAGGAGGACGCCGCGCCGCTCGACCTTCAGGACGCCGTGGACGAGCGGACCTACGACGACACCCTCGACGAGGGCTACTCCCCGCCGGAGAAGCCGCTCGGGGTGACCAAGCCCGGCACCACGGCAGCCGAACAGCACGACGGCGAGACCCTCGACGAACGGCTCGCCCAGGAGGTCCCCGACGTGACCGAGTCCGCCGGCGACGACGTGGGCGACCTGCCCGGCGGCGACGGTGAGCCCGTCGATCCAGAGGCGGGCGCCGACCGCGCGGGCCGTCTGGTCGCCCCGGACGAGGGAGCCCACGCCGACACCACGAAGGAGGAGATCGCCGCCGACCGGGGCATCGACGGCGGCGCGGCCGGCGCCGAGGAGGCCGCGATGCACGTGGTCGACGACGACAGCCTGCGGGAGGGCGGGGAGACCTGACCGGAGGGGCTCAGTCCCCGATGTGGTCGATCTGCCGAAGTCTGTTCGTGGCGTCCAGGGCGGCGACCTTGTAGGACTCGGCGAGGGTCGGGTAGTTGAACACCGCGTCGACCAGGTAGTCGACCGTACCGCCGCACCCCATCACCGACTGCCCGATGTGGATGAGCTCGGTCGCCCCCGTACCGAAGCAGTGCACCCCCAGCAGTGTGCGGTCCTCGGGGGAGACCAGCAGCTTCAGCATGCCGTGCGAGTCGCCGATGATCTGCCCGCGGGCCAGCTCACGGTAGCGGGATATGCCGACCTCGAAGGGCACCCGGTCCTCGGTGAGCTGGTCCTCGGTCCGGCCCACGAAGCTGATCTCCGGGATGGTGTAGATGCCGATCGGCTGGAGGTTGTGCATCCGGCCGACGGGCTCCCCGCAGGCGTGGTACGCCGCCGCCCGCCCCTGCTCCATCGAGGTCGCGGCCAGCGCCGGGAAGCCGATGACGTCACCGACGGCGTAGATGTGCGGCACCTCGGTGCGGTAGTGCTCGTCGACCTTGATCCGGCCGCGGGCGTCCGCTGCCAGCCCCGCCTTGTCCAGGTCCAGCTCCTCGGTGAGCCCCTGCCGGCCGGCCGAGTACATCACCGCGTCGGCGGGGATCTTCTTGCCGCTCTCCAGGATGGTCAGCGTCCCGCGCGGATGCCGCTCGACCGCGGCGACGGTCTCCCCGAAACGGAACGTGACGGCGAGGTCCCGCAGGTGGTACTTGAGCGACTCGATCACCTCGACGTCGCACATGTCGAGCATCCCGGCGCGCTTCTCCACCACGGTGATCTTGCTGCCGAGCGCGGCGAACATGCTGGCGTACTCCATGCCGATCACCCCGGCACCGACGATGACCATGGAACGCGGCACCCGCTCCAACGCCAGGACGTTGTCCGAGTCCAGGATCGTCCGGCCGTCGAACTCCACGCTGCCGGGCCGGGCGGGCCGGGTGCCGGTGGCGATCACGATGTGCTCTGCGGTCAGCAGCCGTTCATGGCCGGTGACCTCCTTGAGGGCGACGGTGTGCGGATCGACGAAGCGACCGGTCCCGGCGTGCAGGGCGACGTGGTTGCGGGACAGCTGGCTGCGGATGACGTCCACCTCACGGCCGACCACGTGCTGGGTGCGGGCGGTCAGGTCGGTGACGGTGATGTCCTCCTTGAGCCGGTAGCTCTGCCCGTACAGATCGCGCTGGGTGAGACCGGTCAGGTACAGCACCGCCTCGCGCAGGGTCTTGGAGGGGATGGTGCCGGTGTGGATGGAGACGCCGCCGACCATGTCGGGGCGATCGACGACGGCGACGCGGCGGCCCAGCTTGGCCGCGGCGATGGCGGCCTTCTGGCCACCGGGTCCTGATCCGATGACGAGCATGTCGAGGTCGGGCACCCTCCGGAGTCTGACAGCCGGAGGGCCCCTTTCGAAAGGGCGAACCGTCAACGATTGCCCGACCGAAGTGCCCGGTCCCGTACGGAAGTTGTGCCTCCGCATCGCCGCGCCCGCGGTGCACCCGCCGCACCGGCCGGCTGGCCGCCCTGCGGACGTTCCCGCCGGTCACCACCCGCGTCACGCTGGTGTGCACGGGAAAGTGAACACGTGGTTGCCCCGGGCGGCCGTGCGCACCCGGGGCGGGTGCGGCTAGGGCAGCAGCTTGTCGAGAGCGGACGGCCCCTCGGCCGCCAGCTTGCGCTCCGCCCATTCCAGATTGCGTGGGGTGAGGTCCTTGCCTGAGGCAAGCACGATGTCCTCGGCGGACACCTCGGTGCCGGTGCGGGCGTGGAGCAGGTCGTCCGGGGTGGTGCGCTCCCTGGACGGCCCGGACGCTTCGGGCTGGGACGTCGGCATCATCTGTGCTCCTCGGATCCGGATGACTACTTCGGGCCCGGTGCGGTCATCGGGTCTGTTAACACCATTCAACGCCTGAGCGAACCCTGCATCCGGAGGCGCCGGCACCCCGCCCCCTCCCGCGCCGCTTCAGCCCTCGAAGGGCGTGAGCGTCAGCGTGATCCCCGTCGGCGCCGTGTCCTGGATGTACGAGGCGAAGTCGGCCACGTCGTCGAAGGCGAAACCGTACGCCTTGCCGTCCGCGGTGGCCGCGTGCATCGCCTTGGCGTAGTGGTTGGTCAGGTCGGTCCGGTAGAAGGTGCCGGCGTCGGTCGTGGGCTGGGAGGGATGGCTGAGCAGCGTCGAGCGGTTGAAGCCGGCGCCGAGCACAGCGGCGACGGGGCCGGTCGTGCCGTCGTTGGGGGCGGCGAGATTGCCGTCGCAGAACAGCACGTCCCGCGTCGAAGGCTTGGCGAAGGACACCTGGGCGGGCCCGTCGAAGGTGAACCGATCGCCGCGAACCCTCCCGGTGAACGTCCCCGCGTTGGTGGTGACGGTGAGGTCACGCCCGGTGTACGTGCTCCACACCTCGTCGATGTACGGCGCGAGGTAGTCCTTGGCGAACAATCCGGCGTCCAGACCGTGGCCGGGGGCGATGAGGCGCCTGTCGTCCACGACGAGCGGGGCGAACTGCTCGACCTGGCGGACCGCGGCGAACGCGGCCGCCCGTCCGCCGGCCCGCAGCCGGCCCGTCGACTGGACCTTGGCGCCGGTCAGCCGGATGCTCAGCGGCACACTGAACATGTCGACCATGGTGGTGTTGCAGAACATGCCCGAGGCGTTGTACGTGAACTCGGCACAGTCGTGCAGGACCGGGTAGTTGGGGTCGGATGTCACCCAGCCCGCCGGGTACCGCAGAGCGGCGTTGCCGTTGCCGTCGGTCACGGCCTTGAACTTGAGCTTCTCGCCGAGCGACACATAGATCCGGCCGGACATGTAGGGGAGGGACAGCCGGGTCTCGCCGCTGCCGGCCAGGGAGATGGCGTAGTCGGTGAAGCCGTCGGAGCCGTTGTCCGACAGCGCGATCGGCGCGAGGGTGCCGTCGGGCGTGACACGGACCTGCCTGCCGTCCTGGTTGCCGACGATGTAGACGTGGACGCTCGCGTTGCCGAAGGAGCCGCTGTCGTTGACGATCGTCAGCGGCAGCGGACCCGCCGCTATGGACGCGTCGCCGGCCGCGGACGTGCCCGCGAGGGCGTACGGGGCCAGGGTGGCGGCGGCGGGAACGGCCACCGCCGCACCGCCGAGGGCGAAGAGAAGCCTGCGTCGACCGAGTGGGCGCTGGTGGCGGGGTGTCATGTGGGGGGTCTCCCGGAGTGCTCGTGGGGGTGCGTGGGCCGCGGCGGGGCGTCGCACAGCAGTCCCGAGAGAGTCGTGAAAGGACACACTCTGAGAGCGCTCTCGAAGCGTCCTGGAACCGACTGCGGGCGCCGCCGATGAGCCCCGATGGTACGCACGGCCCCCGTGTCGTCCAACAGGTCTGCACCAGGTCCAAATCTCCCTGAACTGCGGGAACTTGAAAGACCACGGAATGGCCACATCCGCTTAACCCTCGCCTAAGGCTGGCTTAAGCCTGTTGGGCGGTGTGAGAGCGCTCTCGGCCGCTTCGGCGACGGTCTTCCAGAGGAGCGAAAAAACCGTGGACGACCCTGCCGAAGATCACGTACCGTGTGGCTCCACGCCTTGAGACGGACGGAAGGAGGCGAGTGCCGTGCAGTTCACATCTCTCCAGCGCTCCCTTCCCCGCTGTCCCGGCGTGCCGTTCACGATCTGACCGGGAGCGCTCCAAGCAGCCTGTATCCCGGAGGAATCCGTGACCGATCTGGTCATCCGCACGCTCTCCGCGAGCGACGCCCATCTCTTCGACGCACACCCCGACCCGCTGGACGCCCGTGAGGGCCACCGGCGGACCCGGTTCCGCCCCGAGTGGAAGCGGGTGGCCCTGCGCGACGGCACGGTCGTCGCCCGTGGCGCCTGGTGGGGCGGCCCCGTCGACTCGGAGCCCCTCAACATCAACTGGTTCGACGTGGCCGAGGGCGAGGAGGCGGCCGGCGCCGAACTCCTGCGCTCCGCACCCTGGAAGGTCGAACTGGAGATCAACCTGCCCGGCGGCTGGCGGGACGAGCCCGTCTTGACGGCTGCTGCCGAGGCTCGCTTCGGCGCAGCACGAGCGGCCGGCTACGAACTCCTGGTGGAGCGCTTCCTGTACCGCTGGACCCCGGACCCCGGCCTGCCCGAGCGGCCGGGACGGCTGAGCTTTCGTGCCGAGCCCGACGACGCGGTGTTCTTCGACGCCCTGCGCCGCATCCACTCCGTCACCCTGGACGCGCACGCGCTGCGGGACATCGAGGAGGGCGGCCTCGACAAGGCCGCCCAGGCGGAGCTCGACTTCTTCCACTGGTGCCCCTCCCCACGGGAGTGGTGGCAGGTCGCGCACTCCCCGGAGGGCGACCTGGTCGGCATCCACATCCCGGCCCACAACCCCTCCGGCCCGACCATCGGCTTCATCGGGGTCGTCCCTGAACAGCGCGGCCACGGTTACGCCTACGATCTCCTCGCCGAGTGCACCCACTTCCTCGTCCAGCAGGGCGCGGAGGTCGTCACAGCCGCGACGGACCACGGCAACTTCCCCATGGCCGCGAACTTCACCAAGGCGGGCTACCCCGTCGTGAAGGAACGCATCAACTTCCACCCGGTGGACCAGGCGTAACGAGCGGTAGGGACAAAGCCCGGTGATGGAGGGCGGCCCGGTCCTCGACATGAGGTCCGGGCCGCCTGTCAGTGCCGGGTGGCAAGCTTGTCGACAGTGATCGACGGCGGGCGACGGAGGGACGGCATGGGGTTCGACGGCGAGGTCTGGCAGGTGCGCGGCGGCGAGGAGCCGGTGGGGGAGATCCGCATCGACGAGGCCGACTTCCCCTGGCTGTCCGGCCACTTCACGCCCGGCCCGGGATACGACGCGGTCCGCGACCTGTTCGCCCGTGAACTGGCCCTGCTGGAGCGCGACGACGCCGAGCTCTGGGAGGAATGGGAGGCCGCGTACGACGAGATCCGAAGACGCCTCTCACTGTCCTCGCCGGACGGCCCCGTCGCCGAGTTCCTGCTGCACATCCAGGGCGACAGGGCGTGGTTCCGGTGGAGCGAGGAGCCGTTCGACGGCTAGTACTGCAACGGTGCTTGTTCTGATTGCTGGGCAGTTTCAGGGACTGTGTCCGCGTCGTTTGTAGTGGCTGATGCGGGCTTGGTGCTGGC